>JBILLV010000091.1:0-29031 GCA_044375895.1 Polyangiales bacterium
CAAGGAAGTCCGTGCGCGGGCTGGGGGCGGGTGGGGCTTCGCAGCCGAGCGAACGGAGCGCGCGGAGGGGGCCGGTGAAGGTGGGGCTCACGTACACGTCGTCGCGGTCGGTGACGAACACCCAGCCCCGCGCGGCCCGGCGGGCGAAGGCGATCGTGCGGGTGGGGACGTCGTCGGCGGGGCTGACGACGTCGCGCGTGACGTCGACGCGGAGCGGGCCGAGGAGGACGTGCTGCGTGGCGCCGTCGGTCGCGACGAGGCGCACCGACGTCGCGCGCTGGGCGGTGGGGACGCGGGGCAGCGCGGCGCGGCGGAGGCGCTCGTCGGCGTCGGCCTGCGCGCGCTCGCGGCTCACCGCGGGGACGGCGCGGCGCGCGAGGGGGCGGGTGACGTCGACGCAGCCGACGAGGAGCGCGAGGGCGAGCACACAAGGGCGCATTGGGGGCGGAGCGTACGCCGACCCTCGCGGGCGTGTCAGCGCGCCATCCTGCCGAGAAGTTGACGCCCTCGCCCCGAAGGTGTCTTCCCCTCTGTCTGTGAAGCGAAAGGCCCTGCTCTGGATCACGACCGCCCTCGCGCTCGCCGCCCCCGCGGTGACGCTCGGGCTCCGCGTGCGCGACGGCCACGCCGCCGACGCCCTCCTCGCCCGCGGGGTCGCGGCCCTCGACGCCCCGTTGGAGCGCGTCGCCCGCCCCGAGGCCGTCGACTGGCGCACCGCCACGGAGTCCCTCGACCGCGCCCGCACGCTCGACCCCGGCGGCGCGTCGGGGCAGCGGGCGGCGGCGCTCCTCCACGTCGCGCGGGCCTACGAGTTCATGTCGCGCGCCGAGCTGGTGATGGCGCACACCGAGGCCACCACGGCGTCGCGCATGCTCGGCGACGACCCGCGCGTGAAGCTCTGCCTCGCGCTCACCACCCTGCGCCGCGGGGACTCCGCCCGCGCCGAGCGCCTCTTCGACGCCGTCGACCGCTCCGACGCGCCGCTCGCCGTCCGGGCCCGCAGCGGCGTCCACCACGTCGACGTGCTCCTCGACGCGGGGCGCACCCACGACGCCCTCACCCTCGCCGAGTCGCTCGACCGCACCGCCCCGCGCAGCGCCGCCGTGGCCAACCGCCTCGGCCTCGTGCGGGCCGCCGTCGGCGACGTCGACGGCGCCCGCGCTGCCTTCGCGCGAGCCCGCGAGATCGACCCGCGCGACGCCGCGCCCGTCATCAACCTCGCCCGCCTGGAGCGCTCCCGCGGGGCCCTCGCCGAGGCGCGCACGTTGCTCGAACAGGCCCTCGCCCTCGATGAAGCGCAGGGCGACGCGTGGCTCGCCTACGGGGTGGTGCTCTCCGAGCTCGGGCCGCAGCACGCGGCGGCGGCGCGGGCGGCCATCCTGCGGGCGTCACGCTCGCTCCCCGACGACGCCGAGCCCTGGGCCGCCCAGGGGGCGCTCGACCTCCAGGAGTCGAAGTGGCGCGACGCCGTGGAGAGCTTCCGCGAGGCCATCCGTCGCGCCCCCAACCACGCGGGAGCCCGCGCCAACCTCGGCGTGGCCCTCGCGCAGTCGGGCGACCGCCGCGGGGCGCTGCGGGCCTTCCAGGAAGCCACCGAGCTCGCCCCCGGCACCGGCGCCGGGTGGAACGGCCTCGGCGCCATGCGGCTCGCCCTCGGCGACGCGGAGAACGCGGTCGGTCCGCTCCAGCAGGCGATGACGCTCCTGCCCGACGACCCCAACCCCTCGCTCAACCTCGGCCTCGCGCTCGTCCGCCTCCAGCGCTGGAACGACGCCGCCGCGGCCTTCCGCGAGACGCTCCGTCGCGCGCCCGGCAACGAGGTGGCGATCACGCACCTGATGACGCTCCAGCCCGACCCCGCGGCCCGCGCCCGCGTCGCCGCCATGCGCCGCCTCGCGATGCGCTGACCCTCTCCCACAGAGCCTCTCCACACGCTGTCTGCGCGTGTAGTGCACCCCGCGGCTGCCGTACCATCCCCCACGATGCGCGGCTCCCTCCTCGCCCTCACCGCCCTTTGCCTCGCGTGCAAGGGCGACCCTGACGCCACCCCCTGGTGCAGCCTCCGCCGCGACGACGCGCCCCTCGACGCCAGCGTCGCCCGCACCTACTGGCGCGACCTCAAGCCCCTCGTCGACGCCCGCTGCATCCGCTGCCACCAGGCCGACGGCATCGCCCCCTTCCCCCTCACGCGCCACGCCGACTTCGTGGGGCGCATCGACGCGCTCCGTCGGGTCGTCACCGAGCGCACGATGCCGCCCTACCACGCCGCCCGCTGCTGCACGCCCTACCGCTTCGACGAGGCCCTCACGGACGCCGAGCGAGACACCTTCCTCACCTGGCTCGCGCAGGGAGCGCCCGAAGGCGACCCCGCCGCCGCCCCCGCCACACCGCCGCGACCCGTCGGCGGGCTCTCGCGCGTCGACCTCACGCTCCGCATGCCCGAGGCCTACCTCCCCGAACCACCGCCCGGCAGCACCGACGACAACCGCTGCTTCGTGCTCCCGTGGCCCGTCGATCGGGCGATGTACATCACGGGGATGGACGTGGTGCCCGGCGCCCGCGGCGTGGTGCATCACCTCGTCGTGGGCGCGCTCGCGGGCGGTGACGCGGACGAAGCCGAGGCGCGCGACCGGGCCGATCCGCTCCCGGGCTTCTCCTGCAACGACGGCTTCGGCGGCATTCGAAACGTGCAGCTGCTCGGCGGCTCGCTCCTCGGGTCGGACTTCCCCGACGGCCTCGGGCACCGCATCGAGCCGGGCGGCCGCATCCTGCTCAACATTCACTACAGCACCGCCCACCACGACACGCTGCGCGACCAGACCGCCGTGCGACTCCGGCTCGACCCGCAGGCCCGGGAGTTCAAGACGCTCTCCGTCGTCAACCCCGCGTGGCTCATTGGCGACGCGCTCCGCATCCCCGCGGGCGAGCCCGACGCGGTGTTCTTCTACCAGCACCGCCCCACCGTCTCCACGGGTGGCAACCGCGTGTGGCTGCTCAACGCCACCGCCCACATGCACGAGTTCGCCACGCGCGTGCGCATGATGGTCATCCGCGCGGACGGGCGGCGGGAGTGCCTGCTGGAGATCCCGCGGTGGGAGTTCGGCTGGGAGCGGCCCTACTGGTTTGATGCCCCGAAGGTGCTCGAGCCCGACGACGAGCTCTACATCGAGTGCCACTTCGACAACACCGCCGCGAACCAGCCGCAGCCCGGAAGCGCGCCCCGTGACATCGCCTGGGGCGGCAACAACCAGGACATGTGCGCGGGCTTCATCGCCTTCACCACGGAGGCGCCGTGAGGTACGCCGTGTGCGCGCTGGCCCTCTGCGGCTGCTACTCCGGCGCGGGACTCGGGCGCGCCACCACGCTCCCCCGCGGCACCACCCGCGTCGGCGGCTGGATCGAAGCGAGCGCCGTGACCGCCCAGCTCGCCGGACCGATCACCGCGCCGTGGGGGCACCTCGGGCTGCAGGTGCAGCGCGGCGTGCACGAGCGCGTCGAGCTGGGGGCGCGCGTGTCGGGGGGATGGCTCCCTTGGGTGGACAGCCTGTCGGTGTTCGGCGACGTGAAGGTGCAGCTCCGTCGGCGCAGCAACGGGCTCGACATCGCCGTCGCGCCGAGCGTCGGGTACCACGTGGCGCGCTACGGGGGGACGCCGTGGCACGTGCTCAACGCCACCACGGCGATGATGTTCGGGTACAACCTCGGGCGCCACCAGCTCGTCGCCACCGTGCGGGGTGGGTATCAGCTCATCGGCGCGCGCGGGCAGGAGCGGCTCCACCTGGGCTACGCCGCGCTCTCGCTGGGCTTCGTCGCGCGCGTCTCCGAGCACTGGGAGCTCATCCCCGAGGTGCTCCTGGGGTGGAGCCCGGTGCGCTTCAACGGCGAGGTGCAGGACGAAGGCCGTGTCGGCGCGGGGATCGCCCAGCTCGCGATCGGCGTCGCCCGCGTCTGGTAGGGGCGGGGGGCGTCTGCTCCGGCCCGCGCCGTCCGATTCGAACGTCGGTTCCAGGGTCGACCCTGGCATCCGCACGCAGATCCCAGGGTCGACCCTGGCGCCCGCACGCAGATCCCAGGGTCGACCCTGGCGTCCGCACGCACTTCCCAGGGTCGGCCCTGGCGTCCGCACGCCAACCCCAGGGTCGCCCCCGTGGCCCGCGTGCGGTCGCCCTGGGTCGCCGCGTCTACTGCCGCCGGAGCGACGGGTCGTACAGGACGAGCCCCTCGGCGTCGGCGAGCCACACGCGGCCCTGGGCGTCGATGGCCATGTCGGAGTACGCGTCGCCGGGGAGGCCCTCGCCGCGGCCCAGGCGGGTGAAGGCGTTGCCGTCGTAGCGCCACACGCCGCGCGGACCGGCGCCCCACAGGTCGCCGTTGTTGCTCACCGCGAGGGCCGTCGCGCGCGGCATCGCCCCGGCGCCGTCGATCGCGAAGTTGAAGGCCTCGCCCGTCCACACGCCGAGCGCCTCCGTCGTGACAAAGAACACCCGGTTGTTGAGCGCCCGCACGAGGTCGCTCACCAGCTCGCCGCGGAGCCCGTCGGCCTCGCGGTAGCGCCGCACGGCCCCGTCGCTCCCGACGCGGACGGCGCCGTCGAGGCCCGCCATCCACGCGTTGCCGTTGGACTCGAAGTCCACCGCGGTGACGTCGTTGGGGGCGCGGGCGCTGCCGTTCTCGCCGCCGGTGGCGGGGATGTTCTCGTTGTACTGGACGGTGATGGGCGAGTCGGGGTCGAGCACCGCCACGCCGAGGTCGCGCGCGTTGGTGTTGCCCCCGTCCACCCGCAGCACGCGCAGCCCCATCCAGAAGCGCCCGCGGGAGTCGGCCGCGAGAAACTTCGCGTCCACGATGCCCGGCCCGTACGTCTCGATGGGGCCCGCGAGGACGCGGCGCCAGGAGGTGCCTTCGAGCCGGTACCCGCGGATGACGTTGGTGTCGCCGACGCGCGCGACCGCGATCGCCTGCGTGCCCCGCGACCAGAACATCAGCGGCCGCACCTGGGGGTCGTCCTCGAGCTCGACGCGCGTGAAGGTGCGCCCGTCGTAGCGCACGGCCCCGCCGTCTTCGCCCACGAGCCACACGTTGCCGCGGGCGTCGGTGGCGAGCGAGAGGGCGCGGCGCTGCATCGCGAGGTCGTGCGTGCGGAAGTCCATCGCCGTCACGCCCTCGCGCGAGGCGAGCCGTGCCACCCCGAGGCCCGTGCGCGTGGCGTACACCTCGCGCCCCGCGGCGTCGATGCGCACCGCGTCGAGCGGCACGCGCCCCTCGCGGGTCACCGAGAGCCCGAGCGTCGGCGCGTCGACGGTCGCCGCGTTCTGCGGGCGGTCGATGGGAAACGACGCCTGCGGGATCTCACGCACGCGGATCGGCGGCTGCGGTGCGGCGGGGGCGGCCGCGGCGTCGGCGGGGGCTCCCCCATCGGCGCTCGCAGCAGCAGCAGCGTCGGCGCTCGCGGCGGCGGCATCAGCGCTCGCGGCGGCGTCGGTGACGGCGGCAGGACCCGCGTCCCCCGCGGCGGCGGCGGGGCGCGTGGTGGGCGCGGCGCGGACGGCGGCGGGGCGAGCGGCGGGTGCAGTGGCAGCAGGGCGAGCGGCGGGCGCAGCGGCGCCGGGGCGCGCGGCGGCGGGACGTGCGGCAGGCGCAGCGGCGGGGCGAGCGGCCGGGCGAGCGCCGCGTCGGCCGCGCGTGGGCGGAGGCGGCGGCGGGGGAGGCGGCGGGGGCGGGGGCTCCAGCGCGGTGGGCTGGAGGTCGACGTGGCGCGCGCCGCCGGGGGCCGCGGCGTTGGTGGCGACGAGCTCCTCACCGCGGTCGAGGCCGATGTCGAACCAGCCGCCCGGCGTGATGATCGCCGCGTAGTTGCCCGACGGAACGAGCGCCAGCCAGGTGTTTCGCGCCAGCTCGCGGGCCGTGTACGAGAACCACCGGGCGCCGTCGTAGTAGCCCAGCACCGATCCGCCGGCGCCCTGGAAGAGCGCGAGGAGCTTGCCTCCCTGGAGCGGCACCACGTCGCGCACGAGCGACTCGGGGACGCCCGCGTTGAGCCCGTGCTCGTCGAGGGCGGTGAAGTCGGCGTTGAAGATCACGAGGCCCGAGTTGGCCGTCGCTGCGACGACCTGGTCGCCCGAGCGCGCGAGGGCCGTCACCTGGTAGCGGTCGGTGAGGAGGTACCAACGCGTCCCGTCGAAGCGGGCGAGGCCGCGCTCGCCGCCGAGGAGCGCGCCGCCGTTGGCGAGGGCCGCGATGGCGGTGGGCTTGCCCACGTCGGGCTGGGCCGGGCCGACGGAGCTCCACGGGTCGGCGCCCTGCTTGCGGGAGACGCCGCCCATCGTCGCGGCCCACACGGTCGCGCCGTCGTCGCTCACGGCCACGGCGAGGACGCGGTCGTCGACGAGGCCCTCGTGGTGGGTCATGCGCGTCGCGGCGCCGCCCGCCGCGGGGTACTGGATCACCCCGCGCCCGGTGGCCACGTACAGGCTCTGCTCCGACGAGGCGATGTCGGTGATGACGTCGGAGTCGGTGAACACCCGGACGGGCCCCTGCACGGCGCCCCCTTGCGGGTTGTTGACGGACGTCTGGCTCGACGAGCACGAGAGGGGCGCGGCGAGCGCCAGGGCGCACATGAGGCGCGCGGTGCGGGACACCATCGGGGACTCAGCTCCTCCGCCCGAACACGTCGCGTGCCGAGCGCGCGAGGTCATCCAACGGGGGCCGCCATGGTGTCAATCCGGTTCGCGGGCGACGATGACGTTGGTGACAGGGTCGACGAACGGCGCGGGTTCGGGTAGTGGTGGGTTCCGTGATGGGAGACGCGAGGCCCTAAGGCCCGCGAAGGAGCAGCGATGAGCGGTCAGGGAAATTGGGGCGGTCCTCCGGGTGGATTCGGCCCGCCGGGTGGTGGTTTTCCGCCGGGGGGTGGTCCTCCGGGCGGGTTCGGTCCTCCGGGTGGGGGCTTTCCCCCGGGCGGCGGCGCCCCTCCGGGTGGGGGCTATCCCCCGGGTGGCGGCGCGCCTCCGGGCGGCTTCGGTCCTCCGGGTGGGTTCGGTCCTCCGGGCGGCGCACCTCCGGGCGGGTTCGGTCCTCCGGGCGGCGCACCTCCGGGCGGGTTCGGTCCTCCGGGCGGCGCTCCTCCGGGCGGGTTCGGTCCGCCGGGTGGTTTCGGTGGCCCGCCGCAGCAGCCGGGTGGCTTCGGCTTTCCCCAGCAGCAGCCGGGTGGCTACGGCCAGCCGCCGGGCGGGTGGGGCGCGCCTCCGCCGCAGCCGCCGTCGCCCAACCGCACGCCGCTCATCATCGGCGGCGTCGTGGGCATCGTGCTCCTCTGCACCGTCTGCGGTGTGGGCGCGTACCTCCAGAACAAGAAGACCCAGCAGACCTACGGCGCCCTCACCGCGGCGTGCAACGGTCAGGCGGTCCCCGGGGCGCGGGCGTACACCCCGGGGGCGGGCATCCACCGCACGGTCGGCGCGGAGATGTCGGGCGGCACCTGGAGCATCACCAACTCGCGCATCCCCAACGCCCAGATGCCCGAAGGGGTCTCGGACGCCGAGGTGGTCGCGTGCTTCGGGGTCGAGACGCAGACCGTCCTCGGCACCTGCGAGGTGTACCGCACCCGCTACGGCGCGCGCGTCCCCGGCACCACCCGCACCTTCTCGCGCTCGCAGAAGTACCTCCCGGTTCGCCTCGTCGCCGCGGCCACCGGGCAGACGATCACCACGGGCAGCGTGGCGGGCCCCGTCCCCACGGCGTGCAACTCCAGCTTCGGCAACCCCACGTCGAGCACCTTCGCGGGCAGCTCGGTGGGCTCGTCGCAGCTCGGCCCCTGGCTCACGTCCGTCCTCGCCAACGGCGGCACGGGCATGGTCCCGATGGGCTACTGACCCCCCACCACGCCCCGCCCGCCGATGAACCTCCTCGAAGCCGCCGCCACCGCCGAGACCTTCCTCCGCGCGTGGCTGGCCGAGCACCACCCGCCGCCCGCGCCGGGCTCTGACGACTTCCTCACCGTGGTGCAGAAGGTCGAGCCCGACGGCGACGACGGCCTCCTCGCCACCTTCGGCGTGAGCATCGCGTTCTCCATGAGCGACCTGCGCCCCCAGCGGCGCATCGACCGTGCGCTGCGCGCGATGCTCGCGGCCCACCCCGCGCTCGATCCGCTGCGCATCGAGGTCACGGCGACGACGCTCGCGCCCGACACGGCGTGATAGCGTCGTCCCCATGCGGACGCGCTCCCTTCTCTTCCTCGCCCTCTTCGTCACCGCCTGCAGCAGCAAACCCGGCGTGAACTTCACGGCCGACGACGCTGCCGACGTCGCGGTCGACGACGTGGCGCCGGACGAGTCCGTCCCCGACGTCAGCGCCCCCGATGCGAGCCAGCCCGACGCCAGCGCGCCCGACGCGCGCCCGATGGACGTCGCGACGGCGGACGTTCCGCGTGACGTCCCGGTGGGCTCAGACGCGGCCGCCGATCGCGTCGCCGCCGACGCCGCCGTGACGGACGTGGCGGCGCCCGACGTGGGGGCGTGCATGGCGCGCCCGCTGGGGTCGCGGCTGGGGAGCCCCGTGGCGATGGGGACGACCTCCGGGGCGACGACGCTGGAGGGGAGCTGCGGCGGCGAGGAGTCCGCCGACGCGGCCTTCTCGTGGACGGCGCCGCGCGACGGGACGTACCGCATCCACACGGGGGGCTCGGCCTACGACACCCTGCTCTACGTGCTCGACGGGACGTGCACGGGGGCGGAGATCGAATGCAACGACGACGCGGAGAAGTCGGTCCAGTCCGAGCTGTTCGTGACGCTCCGCGCGGGGCAGACGGTGGTGATCGTGGTCGACGGCTTCGGCGGCGACGAAGGGGACTACGAGCTCAACATCGAGGAGAGCGCCGCCGACGCGGGCCCGCCTGACGCGTAGTAGAGCCCCTGGGGCACCGTCGTGTAGGCTCTCCCGCCCATGAGGACCTCGTCGCTCGCAGGCGCCCTGACGCTCGCCGCCGTGCTCTCGGGCTGCGCGATGGCGACGCCGGACGACCCGCTCCCCCCGCGGCCCGACGCGCCGCCGGTGGGCGACGATGCGCCGGTCGACAAGGACGTCCCCACCTTCGACGACCTCACGGACAGCGCTCCGCCCGACGACCTCCCGCCGTCCGAAGACGTCCCCACCCCCGAGGACGCGCCCGGCGAGGACGCGTCGGTGGGGAAGGACGCACCGACGGATCCTGACGTGCCCGCGACGCCGGACGTGCCCGCGACGCCCGACGTGCCCGCGACGCCCGACGTGCCCACCGCGCCCTGCGGCGGGGACGGGGAGATGTGCTGTCCGGGCGCCGTCTGCGTGGGGCGGCTGTCGTGTGTGGCGGGGCGCTGCGAGGTTCCGGTGGCGTGCGGCGCGGTCGGCCAGGCGTGCTGCATGGCGACCACGTGCAACGCCGGCCTCCAGTGCCTCGGGGGCTCGTGTCAGGTGGCGCCCAGCCCCACCTGCTCCCTCGCGCAGGGGACGATCTGCACGGCGACGGGTGCGCCCCCGAGCTGCTGCACCGCGGGGCTCCAGTGCGCGCCGGCGCCCACGACCACCCGCTGCTGCCGCCCCATCGGCGGGGCCTGCACCGTGTCGTCGGGCTGCTGCGGCGGGGCGACCTGCCAGGCCGGGACGTGCCGTGCGCCGGTGGTCACCTGCTCCCTCGCGGCGGGGGCGCTCTGCACGCCGGGGAGCACCACGAGCTGCTGCTCGGCGGACTACACCTGCTCGCCCGCGCCGACCACCAACCGCTGCTGTCACCCGACGGGCGGGACGTGCACGACGTCGCTGGGCTGCTGCGGCGCGGACCTCTGCCAGTCGAGCCGCTGCTGCCGCCCCTCGGCGCAGGCGTGCACGACGAGCGCGCAGTGCTGCACCGGGCTCACGTGTCAGTCGGGGACGTGCCGCGCGCCCACCTGCACGCTCACCGAGTCGGCGACGTGCACGCCCGGAGCCGCCGCGCCGGGCTGCTGCCCCACGGGCTACACCTGCTCGCCCGCGCCGACGACCACCCGCTGCTGCCGCGCGACGGGCGGCGCGTGCAGCACGTCGCTGGGGTGCTGCGGCGCGGATCTCTGCCAGACCAGCCGCTGCTGCCGTCCCTCGGCGCAGGCGTGCACGACGAGCGCGCAGTGCTGCACCGGGCTCACGTGTCAGTCGGGGACGTGCCGCGCGCCCAGCGCCTGCACGCTCGCCGAGTCGGCGGTGTGCACGCCGGGGAGCACCACGAGCTGCTGCGCGGGCGGACGGAGGTGCGCGCCGTCGCCGACGACCAACCGCTGCTGCATGCCCGCGGGGGGCGCGTGCACCACCTCGCTGGGGTGCTGCGCGCTCCTGCTGTGCCGCTCGGGGGTGTGCGGGTGAGGGGAGACACACCGCCGGTCAGCGGGTGTAGTACTCCATGTTGCTGACGGCGTAGTAGCCGCGCACGATCATCGGGGCCACGCCCGCGCAGCGCGCCGAGACGACGTTGCCAAACTCGTCGGGCGTCGCGAGGTAGCTCACCATCGGCCGCGGCGGCGTGAAGAACGACGACCCGAACGTCGGGCACGTCGCGCAGCACGCGTTGAGCGTCCACGGGACCGAGCCCGACACGTTGACGCAGTCGGTGGAGACGGGCGCCCCGGTGTCGGTGGTCACCCAGGTGGACGAGTCGAACACCGACACGCGCTGGGTGAAGGCCGAGAGGCGCGCGCCGCTCACAGCGGGCACCGTCCACGCGCCGCCCGTCACCGAGTAGTACATCGACGAGCACGCGGCCCCGTCGGTGCGCCGCGGCGTGAGGGCGAGGAGGTGCATCGGGTCACCGCCCTGGAGCGTCGGCCAGTAGCGCCCGGCCATGCGGTACGTGCGGCCCGGGAGCGGCGACCCGTACGTGGTGGCGTAGTAGTTGGCGTAGTTGGTGACGAGCTGGCGGTTGTCTTCCCAGTCCCACACGGTGCGCTGCACGAGCGTCCAGCCGCCGCCGAGGAGCGACATCTCGCAGTACGCGTCGAAGGGCGGATTGCCCCCGGCGCCGTCGGGGTCGATGGGGTAGACGCCGGTGGGGAGGTCGGGGCGCGAGGTGTGGAGCTCGCGGCAGTTTCGCGCGTGGCCGCAGGCGCCGGCGGCGCAGAGGTAGCCGGGGCACACGGCGCCGCAGCGGCCGCAGTTGAGGGGATCGTTGCTGACGGTGGTCTCGCAGCCCGTCATGGCGTCGCCGTCGCAGTCGGCGAAGCCCGCGGCGCAGGCCCCGACGACGCAGGCCCCGCCCGCGCAGGCCGCGGTGGCGTTGGGGAGGCTGCACCGCCGGCCGCAGCCGCCGCAGTTGGAGGCGCTCGCGCGCGTGTCGACCTCGCAGCCGCTGACGACGTTGCCGTCGCAGTCGGCGTAGCCCAGGAGGCACTCGTAGTCGCACGAGCCGAAGAAGCACACGGGCGTCGCGTTGGCCCGCGTGGCGCAGCGGTTGCCGCACATCCCGCAGTGGTTGGGGTCGGCGAGGGTCGAGGTGCAGCCCGTCGTGCCGCACACGATCTGCGGCGGCGTGCAGGAGGCGGCGCAGCGGCCCCCGGAGCACACCTGCCCGGCGCCGCAGCGCGTCCCGCAGGCGCCGCAGTTGTTGAGGTCGACCTGGAGGTCGCGGCAGACGCCCGCGCAGTCGTTGAGCCCCGCGGAGCACGACAGGCGACACACGCCGCCGGTGCACGTCTGGCCCGCCGCGCAGGCCGCCCCGCACGCCCCGCAGTTGAACGGGTCGGCGTTGAGCGACACGCACACCCCGCGGCACACCGCCTGGCCCGAGGGGCAGGAGAGCCGACACGCGCCGCTCGCGCACGCCTGGCCGGGTTCGCACGCGTTGCCGCAGGCGCCGCAGTTGGAGCGGTCGGTGGCGAGCGTCACGCACGACGCGCCGCAGAGCATCTGATCGGCGGGGCAGGAGGTGACGCAGCGGCCCCCGGCGCAGAGCTGCCCCGGCGCGCAGACGTTGCCGCAGGCGCCGCAGTTCTCGCGGTCGCCGGTGAGGGTGACGCAGCGGCCGGCGCAGAGCGTCTGGCCCGCGGGGCAGGAGGTGACGCAGCGGCCGTCGACGCACACCTGGCCCGAGGCGCAGGCGACGCCACACATGCCGCAGTTCTCGCGGTTGGTGGCGAGGGAGACGCAGACGGCGCCGCACACCGACTGGCCGCTGGGGCACGAGAGGGCGCAGCGGCCCATCGTGCACGTCTGCCCGATGGGGCAGGTGGCGCCGCACATCCCGCAGTTCTCACGGTCGGAGGCGAGGGTGACGCAGACGCCGGCGCACACCGACTGCCCCGTGGGACACGCCGTGGTGCAGGCCCCCGCGGCGCACACCTGACCGGCCGGGCACGCGTTGCCGCAGCGCCCGCAGTGGGCCCGGTCGGTGGCGAGCGTCACGCAGGCGCCGCTGCACGCGGTCTGGCCCGCGGGGCACGCGGCCGTGCACGCCCCCATGGTGCACACCTGGCCCGCGGGGCACGCGTTGCCGCACATGCCGCAGTGGGCGCGGTCGGTGGCGAGGGTCACGCAGGTGCCGCCGCAGACGGTCTGCCCCGGCGGGCACGAGAGCTCGCAGCGGCCCGCGTTGCAAGCCATCCCCCCGGGGCAGGCGTTGCCGCACATGCCGCAGTGGGCGCGGTCGATCGCGACGTTGGTGCAGAAGCGCGCCGCGCCCGACCCGCACGCCGTGAAGCCCGCGGGGCAGACGAGGGCGCATGAGCCAGCGACGCACGACTGGCCGGTGGGGCAGGCGTTGTCGCACATGCCGCAGTGGTCGGGGTTGTTCTGGCGGTTGACGCAGAGGCCGCCGCACGCGCTCTGGCCCGTCGGGCAGACGAGGGTGCAGGTGCCGCCCTCGCAGCTCTGGCCCGCGGGGCAGGACTCGCCGCACATCCGGCAGTTGTTCCGGTCGGTGCGGAGGTCGGCGCAGTACGAGCCCATGGTGCCGAGCGAGCAGAGCGTGAGGGGCGCCGCGCAGGTGAGGCCGCAGCGGCCCTCGGAGCACACCTGGCCGGCCTCGCAGGCGGTGTTGCACGCGCCGCAGTTGCGGTTGTCGGTGAGGAGGCTGACGCACACCTCGCCGCAGAGCCGCTGGCCCGCGGGGCAGAGCGTGCTGCACGCGCCGGCGACGCAGGCCTGGCCCTCGGGGCACGCGCTCCCGCACGCGCCGCAGTGGGCGCGGTCGTTCTGGGCGTCGACGCAGCGGCCCTCGCAGACGGTGAAGCCCGACCCGCACGACGCGGCGCACACGCCGTCGTCGCAGCTCTGGCCCGCCGGGCAGAGGTTGCCGCAGGCGCCGCAGTGGCGACGGTCGTGCTGGACGTCGACGCACAGCGGGGAGCCTCCCCCCTCGCAGAGTCGAAACGGCGTCGGGCACTGGCCCATGCACATGCCCATCGCGCACGTCTGCCCGTCGGCGCAGGCCCGGCCGCAGGCGCCGCAGTGGCGCGGGTCGCGGGTGACGTCCACGCACCGACCGGCGCAGAGCGTGTCGCCGCCCGGGCACGTGGGTGGCGCGTCGAGGGCGCCGTCTGGGGCGGCCTCGGCGGGCGCGTCGAGGGTGGCGTCTTTCGCCGCGTCGACCGTGGCGTCGGGGCGCGGGAGCATCATCGGGGTGGGTTCGCTGCCACATCCCGAAAGGAGAAGAAGCACCGCGGCGCACGCCGTGGTGAAGCCCAAGCGAACCATCACAAGGCCTCCGTCTCTCGCGCCCAGAGGACGCGCGTCCACCTCACTTCGTACACGGAGCGGCGTTACGATGTCGATCGAATTTCGCACACCTCCGCCCGCGCACCACGGGCGCGCGGCGGCGCGGTGACGGCGCGGGGGCGCAGCGCGCGAGACGCTGAAATTCAGGGCGTTGCGCGGGAGGCGGGGACGCGGAGGCGGGGACGGATGGGGCCGATGGCGGGCAGTGTGGGCGCGGTGGTGGGCGTGTCGGCGCGGCCGCGCGTGGGGTGGGCGCGGAGGCGCTCGCGGAAGCGGCGCGCGAGGGCTCCGAGGGCGCGGCGGAGCGACGGGTCGTTGGCGCCCACGAGCACGAGGTTGAGGCGCGACGGATCGAAGACGGCGCGGGCGGCCCGGCGGATGTCGTGGGCGGTGACGCCGAGCATGGCGAGGCGGCGCTGCGCGGGCGTCTGCCGGTGGTCGAAGAGCTCGGCGGGGCCGTAGAAGTCCGCGAGGGAGGAGGGGTGATCCTCCATCGCGTCGAGGTCGAAGGCGCAGCGGCGGTGGGCCTTCTCCACCTCCGAGCGGGTGGGGCCGTGGAGCGCGAGGTCGCCGAGGATCGCGAACACCTCCCCGACGAGGCTCTCCAGGGAGGCGTGGGCCACGGTGGCGCCCACTTCGAACACGCCGATGTCTTCGAAGAGCTCGACCCCGGCGTGGACCTCGTAGGCGAGGCCGCGCTCGTCGCAGATGCGGCGGTGGAGCCGGGTGGACATCCCGTCGTCGAGGACGCGCAGCAGCAGCTCGATGGCCAGGGCCTGCGCCGAGCGCGAGCCCGGCGTGGGGAAGGCGATGCGCACCGACGACTGGGCCGACGCGTACGGAACCACCCGGATGCGGGCCCGGGACTGCTGCGTGCGGAAGGGCGTCGTCGGGGTCGCGGCGCCCGCGGGGAGCGTCCCGAACGCCCGCTCCACCGCGCGGGCCATCGTGCGGTGGGGCAGCGGGCCGACGACGGTGACGCACATGTTTCGGGCGACGTAGTGGGCGGCGAGGTGGGCCTGGAGGTCGCGCTCGGTGAAGCGGTCGACGTTGCGCGCGTTGCCCGTGATGGGAAACCCCAGCGCGTCGCCGCGGAACACCTCGGTCCGCGAGACGTTCTCGGCGTTCACGTCCGTGCCGTCCTCGTCGAGGTCTTCGAGGATCTCCTCCCGCACGATCCCCTTCTCCACGGCGCGGTCGGAGAACACCGGGCTGGTGAACACCTCCCCGAGCTCGGCGCACCCCTCGGCCAGGGCATCCGGCGGCACCGACAGCTCGAAGAGGGTGTAGTCCCCGTGCGTGGCCGCGGTGAGGGTCGCCCCGAGCGACTCGATCCCGTGGTTGAAGTCCGCCGCCGACGGCCGCCGCGCCGTCCCCCGGAAGAGCATGTGCTCGAGGAAGTGGGAGATCCCGTTGGTGCGCCGCGTCTCGTGCCGCGACCCCACGCGCACGCACACCGCCACGACCGCCTGGTGAAGGTGAGGCCGACAGACCGTCACGACACGAAGACCGTTGCGAAGTCGGGAGCTGGAGACCGTGTGCATGGCCCTCCTGAACTACGCCCCCGCCCCCGCCCCTCGCAATGGGGGGAGTGTAATATCCTGTCGCTCGCCCCTCGGAGCTCCTGGGATTTTCGCGTGTTTCCGCGGACCTGGAGCGGGGTGCGGTGTGCGCGCCACGGTGCGTGGGCGCAACGCTCGCGCCGGCTCTTGATTCCGACGCGCGGGGCGCGATCGGCGCCCGGGAATGGGCTAAGTCCAGGGGATGCGCTCCCTCCTTGCCCTTCCGCTCCTCGCGGCCTGCGCGACGACCCCACCGCCCGCCGCCCGCCGCGCCCGTCGCCCGCGCCCGTCGCCCGCCGCCTCCGCGCCCGCTCCCCGAAGCGCCGCCCCCGCCACGTTTCACACCCCCGCGCCCCCGCTGTCTCCATCGCCTTCTCCGTCGCCTCGCCCGGCCATCGCCCCGATGAGCCCCAACGACCCCCGCTGCGTTGAGGTGATCCGCCACAACGAGACGCTCCTCGCGCGGGTCGGCGCCGAGGCGGGGTGCGCGGGGGCGGCGGTCGCGGCCCTCCGGGAGTCCTTCGGTCGCTGCGCCTGGGGGGCGGACGGCGCGTGGGTCGCGGAGGTCACCGACGCGCGCGCCGACGACGAGTCGGGCGTCTGCCGGGCCGAGGTGCGCTGGCGGGCGATGCTCATCCACCGGGGCGGCGGCCTCGTCGAGGAGCACGACGACCCCGGCCGCGTCGCCCGCACCTTCCGGGTCGTGGCCTCGGGCGACGAGGTGCAGTCGTACACGCGCCTCGCGCTCACCTCCTCCGACCTCGACGGCGACCACCTCCCCGAGCTCGCCGTGGTCGCCACCACCATCGACCACGGCGCCAACCGCCACGACGTCGACGTCGAGGTGTACTCCGGCGCCGACCGCCGCGTGGCCGTGTTCCCCCCGACCCGCGCGATGCAGATCCTCGACGTGGTCGACGCCGACGACGACGGGCGCGCCGACCTCGTCATCCCCGCCCCCTACACCTGGTCGGAGGGCGCCGAGTGCGGCCACACGATCATCCGCGAGCCGCTCTCCCTCCTCGCGCACAGCCTCCCGGGCGGCGGCTTCTCCACCACCGACGCCGTGGCCGCTCGCTACCTCCGCGCGGTGTGCCCCGGCCCCGACGCCGACCCCATCCCGCCGCGCACCGGCGACGGCGTCGACCCCGCGGGCGTCGCCGTCATCTGCCGACGACTCTGGGGCGCCTCGCCCGAAGACGCCCTCGCCCCGCTCCGCTGCGCGAGCTTCCGCGCCGAACCCTCTCCCCTCTGCGCGCAGACCACCCACGCGCTCTCGCCGCTCTCACCGGGCGAGTGCCCCGCACACTACGAGGTGTGGGCGCACACCGCGCCGCCGCTCCGCCTCCGCTGAGTCCGACGCCGCCCCGACACGGCCTCCGCTGGCCGGACCGAAGCGTGCGTCGTCGTGTGGCCCTCTCCTTGCGTCACGTCCGCGCGCTGCGGTCGCGTGTGGGGCTGGGAAAACTACAGGTTCCGCGCGAGACGTGGTGTACTCACGGCACCGGTCGCCCGGGGCGTATGCAGCCACCGTCCCTCATCCACGCTCGCACGTCCTGGGTCGTCCTCGCGGCGGCTCTCTCGTGCAGCAACGCCGCCCCGACGCGCACCATTCGCTCGGTCACGCGCCCCGTCGCGCGCGTCTCGACGCCCGTGCTCGTGCGCGCCCAGACGCCGCCCCCGTCGCCCGCGGCGGCGTCGCGCGAGACCCTCGCGTCGAGCTGCGCCCGCTCGTGCGCCCTCTCTGCGGACGGCGCCACGGTGTGGTGCTGGGCGCAGGTCGCCGCCGCCCCCTCGGCCCTCCAACCCACCGCGCTCCCCAACCTCACCGACGCGCGCTCCCTCGCGTGCGGCGCCAACCACTGCTGCGCGCTCCGCGTCGGCGGCGCCGTGTCGTGCTGGGGTATCCCAGCGAGCGCGCGCCGGCCCACCGCGCTCTCCACCCTCACGCTGCCCGATGGGGAGGCGGTGGTGTCCCTCGACGGGGGCGGTGCGCGCACCTGCGCCGCGCTCCGCTCGGGCCGCGTCGCGTGCTGGCGCCTCCTCGACCTGGGCACGAGCGCCTTCTCGCCGCCGCAGCTCGTGGAGGGCGTCGAGGGGGCGCGCGCGGTCACCGTCGGCGGCGGTCACGCGTGCGCGTTGTTGCGCGACGGTCACGTGCGCTGTTGGGGCGCCAACCGCGACGGACAGTCCGGGGCCGAGCGCACCGCCGCGGGGCGCGACGTGCGGCCCACCGAGGTCGCCGACCTCCCGCTCGTCGTGGAGCTGAGCTCGGGCGACCGTCACACCTGCGCCCGCACCGAGAGCGGCGAGGTGTGGTGCTGGGGATCCAACGCCAACGGCCAGCTCGGGTGCGGCCCCTTCGCGGGCGGTCCGCGTCCGCAGCGCGTCATCGACCTCACGGGCGTCGAGACCATCGCGGCGGGCCGCGCCCACGCCTGCGCCGTCCTCCCGGGCGGCGCAGTGGCGTGCTGGGGCGACAACCGCACGCACGCCGTCGGCGCCATCGACCCGCGCACCGCGCCTGTCCCTGTGGCGATTCCGGGCGTCGCGGGGGCGACGCGCGTGTCGGCCGCGTGCGAGTCGTCCTGCGCGCGGCGCGGCGACGGCACGGTGGTGTGCTGGGGCGGTCGCTACCGCGAGCGGGGCGCCCCCCCGGGCCGACCGGTGCCCGTCGCGCTGCGCTGAGCGGCACCACGCCGCGGGGTCTCACACCGACGGAGCGCTGTCAACCACCGGGCGGGGGGCTGTTCGCGCGGAAAACGTTGTGATATCCCGCGTGTCCGGTGTCGCTCACCCAGGTGCGACAGGAGCTGTTGAGTCGTTGATGCAGATCACGCTGGCCACATTCACCGTCATCCTCCGACCGCCCGTACAACGGGAAGGACGCACCCGCCGCTGGAGCGGTCACTGCCTCGACCTCGACCTCGGCGTCTCGGCCGGGAGCGCGTCGGAGGTGCGCATGCGCCTCGCGACGTCCATCGCGGCCTGCCTCGCCGAGCGACCCGTCGTGCGCTCGCGCGAGCGCCGCGGCCCGAGCGACCCCTCGCTCTGGGACGTCGCGCGCGCCTCGCCCATCGTCACGCGGCAGACCGTCGAGACCGACCACGGGCTCATCGAGGTCCGCTACGTCCAACCCATCGAGACCGCCTGCGCCTGAGGCCCCTTCGCTCCGGGGGGAGCGCGCGCGGCCGTCCCGTTCTCTCACACCCGTCGCCGTGACGGATTCCGCGCGTCTCGCGGCGCGTGACGTCTGGTACGGTGGCGCTCCTTCCATGGCCCGCTCCCCGCTCGCCGCCCGGCTCATCGACACCCTGCGCCTCGCGCTCTCCTTCGACCGCCGCGGCCTCTCCGTGGCCGAAGGGCTCGAACGCCGCGACGAGGCCCGCGACCTCTCGCGCCGCGCGCTCCTCACGCTCGGTGCCTCCGCGGCCGCCTGCACCGCGGCGGGCGTCGTCGCTCGCGCCCCGGCGCCGCCACGGCCGCTCGCCAACCTCGCCGGGGCGCGCATCGCCGTGGTGGGGGCGGGCCTCGCCGGGCTCACGGCCGCGTGGCGCCTGAAGCAGGCCGGCGCGTCGCCCATCGTCTACGACGCCTCGGGCCGCACCGGGGGCCGCGCCTTCACCCTGCGCGACCATTTCCCCGTGAAGTGCGAGCTCGGCGGCGAGCTCATCGACACGGGTCACCGCCACATCCGCGCCCTCGTCGACGAGCTCGGACTCACGCTCGTCGACCTCCGCGAGGCCACCGCCAACGCCGAGCCCGAGCGCTACGTGCTCAACGCCCTGCGCTACACGGAGGCGCAGATCCTGGAGCAGTTTCGCCCCCTGGTCCCCGCGATCCGCCGCGACCTGGAGGCGGTCGGTTCGGCGCCCATCACGCACCAGCACTTCACGCCCACGGCGGAGTCCCTCGACGCGCTGAGCCTGGGGAGCTGGCTGGAGCGCAACGGCGTCCGCGGCGTGTTGCGCGCGTTGCTCGAGGTGGCCTTCGTCAGCGAGCTCGGGCGCGAACCGTACGAGCTCAACGCCCTGTCGTTCCTGTACACCATCGGGAAGGACACCGACCGCCTGGCGCTCTACGGCTCGAGCGACGAGCGCTTCTCGGTGCGCGAGGGCTCCGACGCCATCGCCGCCCGCCTCGCCGCCCGCCTCGGCGCCGCCGTGGTGCTCAGCCACCGCCTTGCGGCCCTGCGCGCGCGCCCCGACGGCGCCGTCACGCTCTCGTTCGAAGTGGGTGCGACCACCCGCGACATCGTCGCCGACCGGGTGGTGCTCGCGCTCCCCTTCAACCAGCTCCGGCGCTGCGAGCTCGGGCTGGAGATGCCCGTCGCCAAGCGGCGCGCGATTCAAGAGCTCGCCTACGGCACCAACGCCAAGGTGATGATCTCCACGCGGTCGCGGCCCTGGCGCGAGGGCGGCGCGACGGGGACGTCCTTCAGCGACGGCGGCGTCTACCACGAGAGCTGGGAGACCACGCGCGGCTACGCGGGCGAGGTCGCCGTGATGACCTCGTACACGGGCGGGCGCCTCGGGGTGAGCGTGGGGGAGAGCAACCCGGAGGCGCAGGGGCGGCGCTTCGCCGAGGCGCTCGACGCGGTGTTCCCGGGGACGGCGATGGCCTTCACGGGGCGGGCGGCGCGGATGCACTGGCCGAGCGCGCGGTACTTCGAAGGGAGCTACGCGTGCTACGGGCCGGGTGACTGGACGCGCATCGCGGGCGCCGAGGCGACGCCGGTGGGCGGGGTGTTCTTCGCGGGCGAGCACACCAGCGCCGAGTCGCCGGGCTTCATGAACGGCGCGGTGGAGTCGGGCGAGCGCGCGGCCCGCGAGGTGATTGCGTCGGCGCGTCAGAGCGTGCGGGCGTAGCCCCGGCTGCACCGGCTCCCGCGCACCTGCGCGTCGTCGCGCACGAAGCCGTTGGCCTCGTAGAACGCGATCGCTCGCGTCATCTGCTCGGTCGTGTCGAGCACCAGCCGCCGCCCTCCCGCCGCGCGGGTGAAGGCCTCCGCCTCGTCGAGCAGCCGCCGCCCCACGCCGCGTCCCCGCGCGGCCGCGTCGAGGTACATCTTCCGCAGCTCCCAGTCGCCGCTACCCAGCGGAAACACCCCGCACGTCCCCAGGAGCGCGCCGTCGTCGGTCGCCACCCAGAAGCGCCCGCCCGCGGCCTCATACGACGCTGGCAGCGCGAGCACTTGCGCGTCGGTCTCGCTCCCCACGCCGAACGCGATGCCAAACTCCGCCAGCACCCCCCGCACGAGCGCCGCCACGTTGGGAACGTCCTCCGCGGTCACCGTGCGGACGACCACCGCGCTCATCGCGCCGCCCTCGCCGCAGGCTTCTTCTTCGCCGCGGGCTTCTTCTTCGCCGCAGGCTTCTTCTTCGCCGCAGGCTTCTTCTTCGCCGCGGGCGGAGGTTCGGACGGCGCCCCGTCGAGCCGCTTCACGAGCTTCGTGGGGGCCACCGCACGGTAGCTCTCGTCGATCCAGGCGCGGAGCGTGTCGAGCGGCGGCACGTCGCGCGGGGCGAAGCGGCCCGAGACCCAACCGCTCTTGCCGAGGCCATAGCCCGTGGGCTCGACGAAGGGCATCGAGAGGGCGGCCTCACCCGAGTGCGGGAGCTTCACGCCGATCGAGACGCCGTCCGAGTCCGCCCCCGCGCCGAGGAAGACGAAGATCTTCTTGCCCACCTTCACCACGCGGTCGCCCCAGGGGAAGTCCTCCCAGGCCTCGGGGAAGGTCAGCGCGTGGTCGCGGAGGGCAGCGAGGGCAGGGGAGGTCGGGCGGTTCGCGTCGCTCATCGGCGCGGAGCTTCGCACGATCGACGCGTGGGAGTGAACGCTCCACGCGCGCGGAGCCGCCGCCCCGGCGCGTCGTGGACACGTCGGGGCGGCGCTCATGGCAGGGAGAGTGGCGCTACTGAACGGCGGTGACGACGCCGGCGCCGACCGTCTTCCCACCCTCACGGATGGCGAAGCGCATGCCCGGCTCGATGCCCACCGGGTGCAGCAGGCGGAAGCTGATCTCCGCCCGCTCGCCCGGCTGAATCGCCGCGCCGCCGTCGCCCGCGAGCGCGACCTCGCCGGTCACGTCCGTGCTCCCGAAGAAGAACTGTGGCCGGTAGCCCGAGCGCACGGGCGTGTGCCGACCGCCTTCCTTCTGCGTGAGGAGGTACACCTCCGCGGAGCCCGCCACGTGCGAGCGGACCACGCCGGGCGCCGTCACCACCTGGCCGCGCACCACCTCGTCGCGCTTCACGTCGCGCAGGAGGAGGCCGACGTTCTCGCCTGCGCGGGCCTCCGGCTGGTCGCGGTGAAACGACTGGATGCCGGTGACCACGATGGCGCGCGCCCGGGCGCTCTCGTCGACGAGGCCGACCACCTCCACCGGCGCCCCCTTCGCGAGGACGCCGCGCTGCACCCGGCCCGTCACCACCGTCCCGCGACCCGCGATCGTGAACACGTCCTCGATCGGCATCAGGAACGGCGACGCGAAGTCGCGCGTCGGGTCGGGGACGGTCGCGTCGAGGGCGTCCACCAGCTCGCGGATGCACAGCGTCCGCGGGTCATCGACCTTGCCCTCGGCCATCGCCGCGAGCGCGCGCCGCGCCGAGCCGCGCACCACCGGGACGTCCCGGTAGCCGTGGGCCTCCAGCAGCTCCGCGGTCTCCATCGCGACCAGCTCCAGCAGCTCGGGGTCAGCGACGTCGGTCTTGTTGACGAACACCACCACGTGCGCGACGCCCACCTGGCGGGCGAGCAGCACGTGCTCGCGCGTCTGCGGCTGCGGACCCTGCGAGCCGTCCACGAGCAGGATCGCGCCGTCCATCTGCGAGGCGCCGGTGATCATGTTCTTGACGAAGTCCGCGTGGCCCGGGCAGTCGATGTGCGCGTAGTGCCGCCGCGCCGACTCGTACTCGACGTGCGCGAGGTTGATCGTGATCCCACGCACCTGCTCCTCCGGCGCGCTGTCGATCTGATCGAACGCGAACGCGCGGCCGCCGTGCAGCGCCGCCATCACGCTCGTGATGGCCGCCGTGAGGGTGGTCTTGCCGTGGTCGACGTGGCCGATGGTCCCGACGTTGAGGTGCACCTTGCCCATGACTGTCTTCTCTTCTCTTCTCTTCCAGGTGGTGCGCGCGCGGGCGGTGAATGCCAGCGCGCGCGGCTGCGTGGGCGGCGCGCGACCATCGCGCGACGTCCACAGCACTCGTGCGGCTCGTGGGGCGACGAGCGGCGGGGCCGAAATGACGAAACCCCCTGAAGCCGTGTGGGCCGCAGGGGGTCTTCGAGGGAGCGGGCGCTCGACCCGCTACCGGGTCTCAGCCTCGTCTCGTCTCGTCCCGCGCGGCGCGCGCTGACGCTTCGGCCCCTGACGACCCGACCGGGTCGTGGGCTGAGCGTGAAGGCGCTGCGGCGAGGAGGCTTGCGAGCGTGCGCATGACGGCCGCGACTCTTCCATCGGGAAGGTGTTCGCGCAACCCGCAAAAGAGTAGTCTCGGCCCCCATGAAGCGACTGCTTGCGTCGGCGACCCTCACGGTCGCGTCCGCGCTCGTCCTGGCTGCGTGTGGCACCTCCCCCGACTCGGGCGACGGCGGGATCCTCGCGGACGTCAGCAAGAAGCTCGACGCCGCCGACGCGACGCCCGACGACGCCTCCGACGCCGCGCTGCCCGACGACGTCGCGCCGCCGCCGCCCGCGGAGAGCGTGCCCGTGGCCGCGGGGGTCGCGAGCTGGGTGCTCCCGCGCGCCGACACCACGGGCGATCGACGGACGGCCTTCCTGCTGCCCTGGCCCAACGACGTCGCGCGCCTCCCCTCGGGCAAGGTCGACCTCACCTTCGTCCCCGGCGCCAACGGGACGACGCTCATCGCCGACTACGTGCGGCAGTTTCAAGACCGCCTGGAGGGCTTCTCCCCCGTGGGGGCGGCGTACTTCCGCTTCGGCTCCACGCTCGACGCGATGACCCTCCCGGTGAGCTCCGAGGACTCGCGGCGCGACGCCTCCGTCCTTCAGCTCGTCAACGTCGACCCGAGCTCGCCCGAGCGCGGCCGCCGCACGCCCGTCCAGTGGCACTTTCGCATCGACCCGACGCGCTGGTGGCGCACCAACACCCTCGCGGTGATGCCCGCCACGGGCTTCCCCCTCCGCCCCGCGACGCGCTACGCCCTGGTCGTCACCACCGGCCTCCGCAGCGAGCGGGGCGAGATGCTCCGCCGCGACGCCGACCTCGACGCCGTCCTCGCGACCACGCCCTCCACCGACGCCGCCGTCATGGCCGCCCGCACGCGCTACGCCCCGGCGCTCACCGAGCTCGCGGGCGTCGGCATCCCCAGCGAGCGCATCCTCACGATGACGGTGTTCACGACGGCCGATCCGACGCGCGAGTTCTTCCGCGCCGCCGACTGGATCCGCCGCGCCGCGCCGACGCCCGCCGTCGTCGACAGCACCATGCCCACCTACGGGGGCGGCTTCTTCCAGCTCAGCGGGCACTACGGGCCCAACCCCGTCTTCCAGGCCGGTGCGGTGCCCTACGGCGAGCCGGGGACGGGCGGCTTCGTCCTCGACGCCACCGGCACCCCGCAGATGCAGCGCATGGAGAACATCCGTTTCTCCCTCACCATCCCGGGCGGCGCGATGCCCGAGCGCGGCTGGCCCATCGCCATCTACGCGCACGGCACCGGCGGCGACCACCGCACCTTCATCATGGACAACACCGCCGCCGCGGCCTCCGACCAGAGCGTCGCGATGCTCGGCTTCGACCAGGTGTTTCACGGTGAGCGGGCGCCGATGGGCACCAACCCCGACACCTCGTTCTTCAACTTCCTCAACCCCGAGGCGGGGCGCACCAACAACCTCCAGGCCGCCCTCGACCTCGTCCAGTGCGGTCGCCTCATCGCGGGGCTCCGCATCCCCGTGCGTCACACCGACGGCTCGATGGTGATGGCCCGCTTCGACCCCGAGCGCGTCTACGTCTTCGGCCACTCGCAGGGCGGCCTCAACGCGCCCCTCTGGCTCGCCGCCGAAGACGGCGCGCGGGCCGGCGTCCTCTCCGGCGCGGGGGGCGCCTTCAACGTCGCGCTCCTCGCCAAGACGCGCCCCGTCAACGTCCCTCAGATCATCTCCACCATCCTCCAGCTCGTCCCCCGCGAGCTCAACGCCTTCCACCCCGCCATCTCCCTCCTCCAAGCCCTCATCGACCCCTCCGACCCGGTGAACTACGGGCGCTACATCATCCGCGAGCCGCGCATGGGGATGCGCCCCAAGCACATCTTCCAGACCCAGGGCTTCGTCGACAACTTCACCGCCGTCGAGTCCATGGCCGCGCTCGCCCGCTCCATCGGTCTCCCGCTGGTCGAGCCCGTGCTCTACGCCGACGCGCTCTTTCCCCTCACGGGCGTCGGCGCGACGATGCTCCCCGCGCGCCACAACCTCGTCGGCGCGGGCGGATCGATGGTCACCGCGGCGTGGATGCAGTTCAACGCCCCCACCGGGCGCGACGGGCACTTCGTGGTGTTCCTGGTCCCGGGCGCTCGGCTCCGCGCGGCGCGCTTCCTCGGCAGCGCGGGCATCGACCCGATGGGCATCCCCACCGTCCCGCTCGAGCCGTGACCGTCGCCCTCGCCGCCCGCTCCCTCCGCAAGCGCTTCGGCCGACGCGCGGTCATCGACGGCCTCGTGCTGGAGGTCCACGAGGGCGAGACCTACGGCTTCCTCGGGCGCAACGGCGCGGGCAAGTCCACGGTCATTCACATGTTCCTCGGGGTGCTCCGGCCCGACGGCGGCGAGGTCGAGCTCCTCGGCCGCCGCGCCGCCACCCCGCCGCCCGCCTGGCGCCGCGACGTCGGCTTCGTCGCGCAGGAACCTCGCTTCGACCCGTGGGCCACCGCCCGCGACCTCGGCGCCTTCCTCCGCCCCTTCTACCCCACCTGGGACGACGCCCACTTCACCGAGCTCCTCGGCGTCCTCGGCGTCCCCGTCGACCAGAAGAGCGAGACCCTCTCGGTCGGCATGCGCACCCGCCTCGCCCTCGCGCTCGCCCTCGCGCACCGGCCCCGCGTGCTCATCCTCGACGAGCCCACCGCGGGCCTCGACCCCATCGCCCGCCGGGTGTTTCAAGACATCCTCCGCGAGACCGCGCGCGCCCACGCCCGCACCACCTTCTTCTCCTCGCACAACATCGACGACATCGAGCGCCTCGCCGACCGCGTCGGCGTCCTCGACGGCGCCCGCCTCCGCTATGAAGGCCC
Source organism: Polyangiales bacterium (assembly GCA_044375895.1). Classification (GTDB taxonomy): domain Bacteria; phylum Myxococcota_A; class Polyangia; order Polyangiales; genus CAISKJ01. The sequence goes on from JBILLV010000091.1 coordinate 25,520, forward strand.
CATCGGCGACGTCACCGACTCGGTTCGAACCGTCACCCTCGACGGCTGGTACGACCCCCACGCGCCGCCGCCCGCTCCCCCCGGCTTCGAACTCCTTCGCCTCACGCGCTCCCCTCGCTACGCCGCCACCTACCGCGCGCCCCCCGCGGCGTGGGAGGCCGCGGCGCTCCCGCCCGAGCGCGTCGCTCGACTCCCCTTCGAAGACGCCGTCGTCGCCCTCATGACCCCGCGCGAGATGGTTGCATGATCGGCCTCCTCGTCCGCGACCTCCGCAACGTTCGCGGGACGGCCCTCGCGCTCGCGGGCTTCCTCCTCCTCGGCGATCTCCTCATGCTCGCCAACCACCGCGTGCGCGGCGGCGACCTCAGCGCCTTCGACCCCCTCGCGCTCGTCGCCGTGCCGGGCCTCTGGGTGCTCGCCGTCGCCCTCGCGCGCAAGCTCGTCGGCCACGAGCACCACACCCGCACCCGCGCCTTCCTCGACGCCATCCCCGTCACGCGCGGCGCCGTCATCGCCTCGAAGCTCCTCGTGGGCTTCACCCTCGTCGCCCTCATCGCGTCGCTCCAGGTGGGCCTCTTCGCCGCCCTCGGCGCGCCGTCGCCCGAGGGGGCGCTCACGGCGCGGGTGTTCGCGCGGGTGCTGCTCGCGGGGGCCTTCGTGACGGGCGTCGGGTTCGCCGTCGCGAGCCTCGGGCGCTACCTCACCGTCTCCATCACGATCCTCGTCCTCCTCCAGAGCAGCCTCTCGTCCGCGGATTTCGACGGTGCCTCCGTCTCCCCCTGGGCCCTCGTCGCCCGCACCTTCACCGTCGACCGCGGACCTCTCCCCACTGGTCCCGCCGTCGCCGCCCTCGTCGGCGCGCTCGCGGGGGCGGCGTTCGCTGCGCTCGTCTGGCGCGCCCGCTCGGGGAGCCTCTCCGCCGGGCTCTTCGAACGCATGTCGCACCGCGAAGGGATGCGCTGGGCCGCGGGGATCACCCTCGCCATGGTGCTCATCCACACCGACCGCGACCGGGCGAGGGCCTTCACGCTCCCCGGCGAATCACGTCGAACCGAAGGGGTGGTCGTGCACGGCGTGTCGGTCGACGCCGCCACGCTCGACGCCGCCCATGCTGCGCTCCGCGTGGTGCGCGGGTGGACGGGCGAGGCGCTCCCCGACGTCGCCCTCGTGGCCCGCGCGGACGTCCCCGCCGGCATGATGCGCGTCGAGGAGGCGAGCGAGACCGCCGCGGTGGTGTCGTTCCGCGATGTCACGGGCGAAGGGCTCGTCGCCGCCGCCGTGGAGGCCGCCGCCCTCCAGCGAACCCGCGCCCACCTCCGCCGCGAGGCCACCGCCTGGACGCTCGACGGCGTCGGCCTCCTCGCCGCCCGCTGGGGCCGCGTCGCCCGCCCCCTCGACGACGACCTCGACCTCGTCCTCCCGATGCTCGCCTCGCTCCCGCACGACCTCACCGCCGACGACCTCACCTCCTGGCGCTCCTTCCGCGAGCGGGTCGGTGAAGACTGCGCCCGCGCCGTGGCCTACACCCTCCTGCGCGCGGTGGCCCTCTCCCGCGGTCGCGACGCCGTCGCCGCGATGCTCCACGACGTGCTCGCGCGCCCCTGGGGCGTCGGCAACGCGGCGACGTGGACGCTCCCCTCCATGGCCTCGGCGTGGCGCTCGGCGGGCGTCACACCCGTCGTCGCCGTCGCCGCGTGGCGCGACCACCTGCTCCGCCTCCGCAGCGCCCACCGCGACGCGCTCGCCCGCGTCCCCCGCATGCTCGCCGCCGCGCGCGTCACGGCCGCGGGCGAGTCGCGCACGCTCCGCCTCGCCCTCGCTCCGTCCGCTCGCCTCGCGCCGGATGCTCCCGTCGCCGTGACCGTGTGGCGCCTCTGCGCGGAGAGCTCCCACGCCGAGAAGGGTCTGGTGCCGGGCGACATCGACGGTCGCTGCCTCGCGTGGCACGCGATCGTCCCCGCGGGGTCGCTCGCGGGCGAAGGGGCGCTCGTCCCCGCGGGCTTCGTGCGCGGCGAAGACGTGCTCTGGCGGATGCGCGCGCCGGGCGCCGCCAACACCCCGCACCACCGCGAGGCGCTGCGATGATCGCGCTCCTCCGTCGCGAGCTCCGCGGGGCGACGCTGTGGGCCGCGCTCCAGGCGCTGTTCGGTGTGCTGGCCAACATCGACCACGCCCTGTGGCGGCCCGCGCACACGACCACGGAGGCGTCGCTCCACGTGTTCGACGGCGACGGGTCGACGGCCCTCGGGCTCATCGAGCTCGCCCTCGCCTTCGTGATGGCCCAGCGCGTGATGCTCCGCGAGTCGGAGGAGGGGACGCTCGGCGCCCTCGACGCGCTCCCCGTCGGGCGCTGGCAGCTCTACGCCGCCAAGGTCGCGGTGTGCCTCGCGATGGTGCTCTTCGGCGTCGCCGCGGCCTTCGTCGGCAACGCGCTGTGGGCCGCCCTCGCCGCCTCGTCGCTCGCGCCCGGCGCCCACCTCGGCGCCCACCTCGCGTACGCGCGGGCGTCGCTCACGCTGGGCCTCGTCGGCGTCGGGCTCGGCGTCGCCACCGCCCCCGCGCGCAACGCCGCCTTCGCCGCCGCCGCCGCCGCGTTCGCCTTCCTCGTGCTGCTCGAGCGCTTCGCCCCCGCGGCCCGCGCCCTCAACGCCCTCTACCTCCACCTCGCGTGGCGCGACTCGGGCCGCTGGATCGTCTCCCCCACAGCCTTCCGCGGTCAGGTGCTTGCCTCGCTCGCGATGCTCCTGGTGGGCCTGTGGCACTTCGGCCGACTCGCGCGGCGCGACGAGGGCGACGGCGTCGCGGCCCCGGGGGCGATGCGGGCGTGGTGGATCCTCGCCGCCGCGCTGATGGTGCCCACCACCTGCCTCGGCGGCCTCGCGATGGGGCTCATGGGGGCGGTCACGGAGAAGGTCGACACCGCCCGCTACCGCTTCACGCTCAACCGCGGCGAGCGGGCCGAGGCCGCGGCCCTCATCGCGCAGGCCGACGCCATCCACGACCGGGTGCAGGCCCGCTTCGGGCAGCGCGCCCCCGCCCGCATCACCGTCGAGCTCACCCAGAACCTCAGCCACCTCGGGCGCGCCGGGCAGGCCTCTGGGCTCGCGGTGGCCCTCGACCGCGGCACCCTCGCCGACCCGCAGCGGAGCGTGGAGGTGCTCACCCACGAGACCGTCCACGCGTACGAGAGCCTCGTGTCGCGGTGGCACCTCGCCGAGGCCCACAACGCCACCAAGGTGTTCGTCGAGGGCCTCGCCTTCGCGCTGGAGCACGACCTCGCGCCGGGGCCGCGCCGCGGCGACGGGGAGCTCGTCCTCGCCGCCCTGCAACGCCGCGGGCTCCTGCGCAGCGAGTACCTGGTGGACTTCGAAGCGCTGGAGGCCGCCCACGACCCCGACCTCGCCTACCCCCTCGGCGAAGTGTTTGTCCGCGCGATGATGGCGCGCTGGGGCGACGACGCGCCGGTGCGGGTGCTCCGCGCCTTCGGGGCGCGCACGTCGGGCTGGAGCCTG
>JBILLV010000402.1:0-7666 GCA_044375895.1 Polyangiales bacterium
CCGCAAGGCCGGGCTCACGCGTCTCACGCCATGGGATTTCTTCCTGAGCCCGGCTCTGCGGGCGATCCGAATCCAGCCCAGGGTGAGCGCCCGGCGAACCCTGGGAGGTTGAAAGACGTTGAAAGGGCTGGTCGACGTCAGTTCATCCCCTGGACGGCGTCGAGGGGAAGTGTCCCGCGACGATGCCACTGCGCCAGGGCGAAGCCGAGCGTGAGAACGGCCGCGACCAGAAGGCCCGCGCGCGCCACCGAGACATCATCCGCGCGAATGTCAGAGCACGGCACGGGGAACACCGCGAGCGCCGCGTCCATCGCGCCCACCACCGCGGCCGCCACGGCGAACCCCCGACCGTGCCGGGTCAGCGCGCTGCCCGCGAGCATCCACCCGGCCGCCGCGCGGAGGCCGCACCAGACGAGCGACGTGAGCGTAAAGGCCAGTCCCCGACGCCCGGCGAAGGCCGCGGAGAGATCGCCGAAGCCCATCGCGAACGCGAAGGTCCACAGCGCGCTCTGGGCCATCACGGCGAGCATCGGCGCCGAGACGACCGCGGGGACTCCTGCGGCGATGACCCCTTGCGCTCCCTCGGGCGACACCGCGCGGTACGGACGATCGCCCTCCACCGTCGCCGCACGACGGAGGCGCGTGAGCGTCGGCCACGCCGCTTCGGTCGCGCCATAGAGTCCGCCACGCCGGGCGAGCCAGTCGACGCCGACGAAGAAGGCCGCCACCACGGGGAGCACGGTCAACGGCGGGATCGGGTCGCTCATGGCGTGAGCACCCTACCAGATCACGGAGCGGTCGCCTCGCGCGGCCCGAGCATGAACGCTAGCGCCCCCGGCAGACGCATCGCCCAGAAGCGTTCGCTGTGCTGCCCCCCCGGCTGCACGACGTGGCGCAGGGTGGTGCCCTCGGCGTAGCCCAAGGTGCGAAGCGTCGCCGCGAGCTCGCGGGTGTCGTCGACGCCATCGCGGGAGGTGCCCGCGTCGCCGCTGTCGACGTACACGCGGATCGGCCGGACGGGGCGGCCCGCGAGGGACATCACCTCGCGCAAGATCACGCGCCCGTCCCACCACGTGGACGGGGAGAGCGCGCCCACCACGCCGAAGACATCGGGCCGCCGCACGCCCGCGTAGAGCGAGATGAGGCCGCCGAGCGACGAGCCCACGATCGCGGTCGTCTCGCGCCCGGGGAGCGTTCGAAACTCGCGGTCGATCATGGGCTTCACCTCGTCGACGAGGAAGCGCAGGTAGAGGTCGCCGCGGCCGCCACCCATCACCGTCGCGTCGCGCGTCGGGGTGTACTCGTCGATGCGAGAGGCGTTGTTCTCCACGCCCACGAGGATGGCCTCGCGGATGGCGCCGCTCTCGGCCCCGCCGTCCATCGCGCCGTCGGCGTCCCAGGCCACGCCGCCGAAGGCTGCGCGCGGGTCGAAGAGGTTCTGCCCGTCGTGCATGTACACCACCGGGAAGCGGGCGGCGCGGTTCTCGTCGTAGGTCGGCGGGAGGTAGATCCACACGCCGCGGGTGTTGCCGAGCACCGTCGAGCGCACCGACGGGTACGTCCGCGCGAAGGCCCCCGCCACGGTGTTGAAGCGCGGGAACACCTCCACCGTCGTCCCCGGCATCGCCCGGTAGTTGGGGCCGCGCGACCACGTCCGATCGCCGAGGAGGGGCTTCCATTCCAGCGGGGCAGACAGGTCAGCGGACGACCACTCCCACGCGTCGTCGGCCACGCGTCGAAACGTCACCCCGCGCTCCCAGTTGAGGGGCGCCACCGAGCCGCGCAGCGCCACCGGGTCGGCGGTGGGCGTGTAGCGAACGCGCAACGTGGTGAGCCGCGCGGCCACGTCGGGGGCGACGTCGGGGGCGACATCGCGGGCGGCGTCCGTCGTCGCCTCGAGGGCCTGGTCTGCGGGTGCGTCGCTGCCCGATGTGTCCATGGCGACGGCGTCCATCGCGGCGTCGGCCACGACCGCATCGGGCGTCACAACGTCTGGCGTCGGTACCCCACGGTCGGGCGCGACGTCGGCCTCCGCGTCGGGCGGCGCCGTGTCGGACGGCGCCTGGGCGGGGCATCCGACGACGAGCAGGGAGGCGATCGCGAGCGTGAAGCGCATGGGGTCGCGGTTGAACCCCACCCCGGGCACCGCGTCAACAGGTGCGGTGCGAGTTAGCCGTTGCGCTTGCGGTGGCGGCGCCCTAGAGAGCGTCGGCGAACGAGGCGCCACCAGAACCCAATGACCCCTGAACGCATCCGCGAAATCCTCGAGGCGCTCCAGTCCGGCACCACCACGGTCGACGCCGCGACCGCCGCGCTCAAGCACCTCCCCTTCGAAGACCTGGGCTACGCCGTGGTCGATCACCACCGGGCGCTGCGGCAAGGTGTCCCCGAAGTGATCTACGCCGAGGGCAAGACCGTCGAGCAGGTGGTGGGCATCGCCCGAGAGATCGCCAAGGGTGGGCAGAACGTGCTCATGACCCGCGTCGACGCCGCCAAGGCCGCCGCGCTCCAGACCTCCCTCGAAGGCGTGCGGTACCACGCGATGGCGCGCATCGCGACGCTCGAGCAGCGCGCCATCCCGACGCTCGGCAAGCACCCCGTGGCCCTCGTCTGCGCAGGGACCAGCGACATGCCCGTGGCCGAGGAGTGCGCGGAGACGCTCCGCATGCTCGGCGCGTCCGTCGAGCGGGTGTACGACGTCGGCGTGGCGGGCGTACACCGCCTGCTCGCGAAGCGCGGCGTCTTCGACCGCTGCGCGATCGCGGTGGTGGTGGCCGGCATGGAAGGGGCGCTGCCGAGCGCGGTGGGCGGGATGGTGTCGATCCCCGTGATCGCCGTCCCCACCTCGGTGGGCTACGGCGCGGCGCTCCACGGCTTCACGGCGCTCGGGTGCATGCTCACGAGCTGCGCGTCGGGCATCACCGTGTGCAACATCGACAACGGCTTCGGCGCGGCCTTCGCAGCGGCCCGCATCCTCCAGTCCGCCGAGCGCTACTGAGCGCCCGGCGGACCCGCGATCCCCGTCGCGTCAGACGGAGATCGCGCCCTTCCGAAACTCGCTCGTCGCGATCTTCACGTTGACCACCGCGGGCACCTGGTCGCGCTCGGCCGCCGCGAAGGCCCGTTCGAACGCCGGGGCGAGGCCGGCCGTGGTCTCGACGTACTCGCCGTGGCACCCGAGGGCCTTGGCCACCTCGTCGTAGCGGGTGAAGGCCAGCCCCGTCGCGACCGCACGCTCGGCCCCGAAGAGGTCGACCTGCCCGCGGCGGATCTGCGTCCACGCGGCGTCGTTGCCGATCACGCAGACCACGGGGATCTTCTGCCGCACCATGGCCTCGAGCTCCATCGTGTGGAGTCCGAAGGCGCCGTCGCCGTACACGGCCACCACGCGGCTGTTGGGGCGGGCGAGCTTCGCGGCCATCGCGTAGCCCGGGCCGACGCCGAGGGTGCCGAGGGGCCCCGGGTCCATCCACAGGCCGGGGCGCCGCACGCGGAGCACGTAGGCCGCGGTGGCCACGAAATCGCCGCCGTCGCCGATGACCACGGTGTCGTCTTCGATGAAGCGATCGAGCTCGGCGCACACCCGCAGCGGGTTGGGCGGATCGCCGTCGGCCTCCATCTCGGGCGTCATCTTGGCGCGGCTCTTGTCCTCGCTCTTGCGCACGGTGGCGAGCCATCCCGCGTGGCTCTTGCCGGCGGGGAGGGCGTCGGCGAGGGCGCGGAGCACCAGGCCCGTGTCGGCCACGAGCCCGACGTCGACGCCGCGGTTGTGCCCGATCTGGGTCGCGTCGCGGTCGACCTTGATGATCTTGGTCGCGTCGTTCCAGGTGGGGGAGCGGCCGTAGTCGACGCGGAAGTCGAAGGGGGTGCCGCACATGAGCACCACGTCGGCATCGGCGAGGGCGGCGCGGCGGGCGCGGGTGAAGAGGCAGGGGTGATCGGGCGCGAGGGCGCCGCGGGCCATCCCGTTGACGAAGGTGGGCATCGGGAAGCGCGCGAGGAGGTCGGTGAGGGCGGCGGCGTCGCGGGTCCAGCGGAGCTGCGTGCCGATGATGGCCACGGGGCGCTCGGCCTTCTCCAGCAGCGCGAGGGCCTCGGCAAACTCCGTCGGGTCGGGCGCCGACTGGGCGAGCGTGCGGGCGCGCGAGGGGGCGGGGAAGTCGTCGACGTCGGCGAAGTTCATCAGCACGTCGAGGGGCATCTCCAGGTAGACGGGGCCGGGGACGCCCGCCATCGCCACACGAAACGCCATGCTCACGTACTCGGCGAGACGGTCGGTCTGGAGCACCCGAAACGACGCCTTCGTGATGCTCTTCACGAGGTCGATGTGGTTCATGTCCTGGAGCGACCCGCGGTCGGTGAGAATCGCCGGGCCGGCCCCGCCGATGCACACCAGGGGGACGCCCGCGCGCTGGGCGTTGGCGAGGGCGGTCACCACGTCGGTGACCCCAGGGCCCGCCGTCACCGCGCACACGCCCGGCAGCCCCGTCACCCGCGCCCAGCCGTCGGCGGCGTGGCCCGCGGTCTGCTCGTGGCGCACGTCCACGACGCGGATGCCCACGTCGAGGCAGCCGTCGTAGATGTTCTGAATGTGCCCTCCACAGAGGGTGAACAGGTGCGTCACCCCCTCCTTGAGGAGCTGCTCTGCGACGATCCGTCCGCCGTGGGTCATCATCGGTCGTGGTGCTTCCCTTCCTCGGGCGGTGCGTCGCCCATGGGCGCCGCGACGGTACCCAAAAGCCCGAAATCGAACCACTGCGAACGTGCGGCCGCGCGAGGCGCTTGACGCGGCGCGTTGGTGCATCTACCAACACGACTGAACCGCCATTCATTCTCCCCGGAGGCCCCCGTGTCGCAGCCGCTCAACCGCTACAAGGCCGATCTTCGTGACTTCCATTTTGTGCTCTTCGAGCAGCTCGACGTGGGGTCGCTGCTGGGCAAGGGCGATCTCGCCGCCTGGGGTCCGGACGAGGTGCGCGGGGTCCTCGACCAGACCTACCGCTTCGCCAAGGACGTCCTCGGCCCGCTCAACGCCGTCGGCGACCGCGAAGGCTGTCGCATCGAGAACGGCCGCGTGAAGACCCCGACGGGCTTCAAGGACGCGTGGGACCAGAGCTACGCCCTCGGCATCCGCTCGCTCCGCGCGACGCCCGACCACGGCGGCGCTGGCGCCCCGAGCATCCTCGCGGTGGCCGTGGAGGAGCTCACCTCCGGCGCCAACGCGGCGCTCAACATGTACTCCGGCCTCACGCACGGCGTCGCGGAGATCGTCGCGATCTTCGGCACCGAGGCGCAGAAGCACCAGTACATCCTCAACCTCAACAACGGCCGCTGGGGCGGCACGATGTGCCTCACGGAGCCGCAGGCCGGCAGCGACGTCGGGATGGCGAAGACCACCGCGTCGCGCAACGCCGACGGCAGCTTCTCCATCCGCGGCACCAAGATCTACATCTCCGCGGGCGACCACGACCTCGCGGAGAACATCATCCACCTGGTGCTCGCCCGCATCGACGGCGCCCCGCCCGGCACCAAGGGGCTCTCGCTCTTCATCGTGCCGCGCGTGCGGGTCAACGACGACGGCACCCTCGGCGAGGAGAACGACGTCACGCTCGGCGGCATCGAGCACAAGATGGGCATCAACGGCTCGGCCACCTGCGTGCTCAACTTCGGCGAGGCCGGCAACTGCCAGGGCTTCCTCGTCGGCGGCGCGGAGAACGCCGGCATGGCGCAGATGTTCCGCATGATGAACGGCGCGCGCATCGGCGTCGGCATCCAGGGCGTGTCCGTGGCGTCTGCGGCCTACCTCAACGCCCTCGAGTACGCCCGCGACCGCAAGCAGGGCGCCGACATGACCCGCTGGAAGGACCCGACGGCCCCCCGCGTGGCGATCCTCGAGCACGCCGACGTCCGTCGCATGCTGCTCGACATGAAGTCCCGCGTGGAGGGCATCCGCGCGCTCATCTTCAAGCTGGCCTTCCACCAGGACAACGCCGACGCGCTCAAGGGCGTCGACGACGACAAGCACGCCTACCACCACGGGCAGGTCGAGCTCCTCACGCCGATCGTGAAGGCGTACAGCTCCGACCAGGCCTTCCGCGTGTGCGAATCCGCCATCCAGACCTACGGCGGCGCCGGCTACGTCAAGGACTACCCCGTCGAGCAGTACTGCCGCGACTCGAAGATCTTCTCCATCTACGAGGGCACCAACCACATCCAGGCGATGGACCTCGTGGGCCGCAAGCTGGGGCAGAACGGCGGGCGTCACGCGATGGAGTTCTTCCAGGACGTGATGACCTTCGTGGCGGCCCACAGCGCCCACCCCGAGCTCGGCGAGTCGGTGCAGCGCCTCGGCGCGGCGACGGAGGCCCTCCAGGGCGTCACGTTCAAGCTCCAGGGGTGGTTCATGAGCGGCCAGGTGTCGCTCGTCCCGCTGGCCTCCACGCGCTACCTGGAGATGATGGCGACGGTGGTGGTCTCGTGGCTCCTCCTCGACGCCGCGCGCATCGCGCTGGAGAAGCTCCCGGCCGTCGCCGCCGACCACCCCGACCACAACTTCTACACGGGCAAGAAGTTCGCGGCGCTCTACTACGCCCGCAACGTGCTCCCGTCGGTGGAGGCCATCAGCAAGGTGCTCGAGCTCGCCGACACCTCCCCCATCGACATCCCCGACGGCGCCTTCGCGACGCTGTAGTCTGCTACGCCCGCCACGTCACCGGCTCCCGCACGATCGGTAGATCGAGCACCCTCCACCCCACCCTCTCTCCCTCGACCCCTGCCGCAGCCGCGGTCGGCCGCCGGGTCGCGCCGAACCAGCTCAGGTACAGCCCCAGCGCCGCGGTGCTCCCCGAGGCGTCGGTGAGCAGCACGTTGGCGGTGCCGACGAGCGCGAGCCCGAGGCCGTACACCAGCGTCGGGTCGCGCCACGACGAGCGACGCGCGCAGGCGACCACCACCGCGGCGAGCAGGATCATCCCGGGAAGCCCCGTGGCGAGCAGCACGTCGAGCATCTGGTTGTGCGTGTGGATGGCGCGCGTCCCGCGGCGGTTGACGGCGTGGAGCTGCGGGTTGACCGCGGCGACGTGGACGTCGATGTCGCCGTAGCCGAGGCCCGTCAGCAGCCAGCGGGGCTGCGTCTTGATGTCCGACCAGAGGCCCTCCCAGATGTCACCCCGACCCGAGAAGCGATCTTCGTCGACGGTGCGGAAGCGGTTGATGTAGTCGTCCCGGGCGATGTCGCGCGAGTACGATGGCTCGGCGGCTGGCGCCGCGGCGACGTACGCGCCGCCCAGCGCCACCGCGAGCACCAGCGCGACGCGGCCCTCCCACATGCGCGCGAAGCCCCAGAGGAGCACCCCCATCGCCGCGAAGGACACCGCGCGGAAGGTGCTGCGGATGATCACCGCGAGGATGAGCGGGAGCAGCACCATGCCCCACGACACCATCCGCGGCGAGAGCTGACGCGTGACGCGGAGGTGCACATAGAGCCCGAGCGTGAGGAAGGCGAGCATGAAGCTCGGGCGGGGGAAGAGCTCTTTGTTGGCGGCCTCCAGCGCGAGCATCAGGGCCGATAGGCCGAGGCACCAGCGGAAGGTGCGCGGCAGCTCGGAGGGCCACGCCGCGAACACCACCGCCCAGCTCAGCACCGTCGGCATCGCGGTGCACCGCA
>JBILLV010000403.1:0-7602 GCA_044375895.1 Polyangiales bacterium
TTCGCGCGCGACGAGGCGATTGCGGTGTTTCGCGCCTTCACCGACGGCGCAATTCGCTACCGCATCGAGTGGGTCGACGCCGGCCACCGCCGCGGCGCGACGCAGCGCTGCGTCGAGCGCGTGGCGCACCTGCGGAGCGTGCTGGTCAACGACTCGCGGGAGAGCACCTGGGAGGTGGTCGCCCGCGAGGAGGGAGAGACGCTGCGGGTGGAGCTGGTGCCCAAGCGCCTCGCCGACCCGCGCTTCCTCTACCGCAAGGCGGAGGTGCCGGCGGCGTCGCACCCGACGCTGGCGGCGACGCTGGCGAAGCTCAGCCTGCCGCGCGCCGACGACGTGGTGTGGGACCCCTTCGTGGGCTCGGGGCTCGAGCTCTGCGAGCGCGCCCAGCTCGGGCCGTACCGTCGGCTCTGCGGCAGCGACCTCGACGCACGGGCCCTCGACGCCGCCCAGGCCAACCTCGACTCGGCCCGCGTGGAGCGCGTCGAGCTGGCCCAGCGCGACGCGCGCAGCACCCCGCCGCCGGGGATGAACGTCGTCATCACCAACCCCCCGCTCGGGCACCGCGTGGGCTTCGGCGGGGACGTCCCCGCGCTGCTGATGGACGTGGTGCGCACCGTGGCGGCTGTGCTGCCGAAGGGCGGGCGCATGGTGTGGGTGTCGCCCCGGCCCGACGAGACCGCGAAGCTTGCGCGGGGACTCGGGCTGGCGGTGACGCTCCGCGCGCGGGTGACGCTCGCGGGCCTCGAGGCCGAGGTGCAGCGCTTCGAGCGGTGACGCGGGCCGCGGGTGGCGTAGCATCCCCGCGATGATCGTCCTGGAAGAGCACTTCGCCGACAACCGCAACGCCTGGCACGACGTCCGCGAGGCGGATTGCACGGCGGGTCTCACGGACGGCTCGTACACCTTCGATCACCGACGCGACGGCGACAGCTACTGGCTCTCGTGGGTGGGCGTCGCCGTCCACGAGCGGGCGAAGTTTCGCGTCCACGCCACCGTCGAGCGGGCGGGGGGCGTGCGCGACAGCGCCTGCGGGCTGGTGTGGGGCGTGCGCGACACGAGCCACTTCCACTCCTTCCTCGTGCGCCCCGACGGCCAGGTGCGCGTCGCCCGACACCGCGAGAACCGCGTCGAGCCCCTCATCGACTGGACGGTCGTCGGCAGCGCGCGCCGCGGCCCCGGCATCACGCTGCTGGAAATGCGGCGTCGCGACGGCGGCCCGGTGGAGTTTCTCGTGAACCGCACGGTGGTCGGCTCGGTCCCGCACGACGACATCGCGCGCGACGCGACGGCCGCGACGGGCTTCATCGTGCAGGGGCGCATCCGTGCGTCGCTCCACGCGCTGGTGCTCGCCGACGACGCCGAGGCCGCGGCCACGACCACGAAGCCCGCGAAGGAGACCGAGGCGAGCTACGTGCTCCACGAGCCGCCGCCCGGCGACACGCTGGAGCGCGCCATGAGCGACCTGCGGGGCCTCGTCGGGCTCGACGGCATCAAGCGCCAGGTGGTTCGCCTCACGCACCTCCTCCAGGTGCAGCAGGAGCGCAAACGACGGGGCTTGAAGAACGCCCCCACGGCCCTCCACATGGTGCTCTCGGGCCCACCGGGCACGGGCAAGACGACGGTGTCGCGGCTCCTCGGTCGGCTGTGGAAGCACATCGGGGTGCTCCAGCGGGGCCACGTGGTGGAGACCGACCGGGCGGGCCTCGTGGGGGGCTACCTCGGGCAGACGGCGCTGAAGGTCGACCACGCGGTGCGGGCGGCGCTCGATGGGGTGCTGTTCATCGACGAGGCCCACTCCCTGGTGCCCGAGCAGCTCACCTACCACGACTACGGCATCGAGGCGGTGCACGTGCTGCTCAAGCGCATGGAAGACCACCGCGACCGCCTCGCCATCGTCATCGCCGGGTACACCAAGGAGATGGAGCGCTTCCTCGCGATGAACCCCGGGGTGCGGTCGCGCTTCGGGCGGCAGTTTCACTTCCCGCATTTCTCGCCCGACGAGCTGGTGGCCATCCTGCGGTTGCAGGCCGACGACGCGGGCTACGCGCTCGACCACGACGCCGAGGACGAGCTGCGGGTGCTCTTCGAACACGCCTACGCGCGCCGCGACCCGGCCTTCGGCAACGCCCGCTTCGTGCGCAACCTCTTCGAACGCACCTTGGAGCAGCAGGCCACCCGCGTCGCGGCGGGGCGGGCGGAGGCGAGCGACGAGGTGCTGTCGCTGCTGCGCGGCGAGGACGTGCTCGGCGCCGCGAGCCACTGAACGGCGCTTGACGTCGCCCCCTTGGCCGCGGGACTAGTGCCCTCCGAGGTACGATGGCGATCGAAGAGAGCTTCATGAAGGCCCTGTTTCACGGGGCCATCGCGGAAGACATGGTGCTCCCCTGGCCCGAGGCCGGGAAGGACGAGCGCGAGCACACCGGGCTGCTCCTCGAAGGGCTGCGCTCTTTCGCCGCGCGCGAGGTCGACCCGGCCCGCATCGACCGCGAGGCGGCCATCCCTGACGCGGTGATCGAAGGGCTGCGCGAGCGCGGCGTCTTCGGGCTCAACATCCCGCAGGAGTACGGCGGCCGCGGGCTCTCCGCCACGGCGACCGCGCGCGTCATCCAAGAGCTCGCCGGCTTCGACGCCTCCGTCGCCGTCACCGTCGCCACGCACCTCACGCTCGGCGCGATGGGCGTCCTCCAGTTTGGCACCGAGGCGCAGAAGCGCGCGTACCTCCCGCGCATGGCCTCCGGCGAGCTCATCGGCGCCTTCGCCCTCACCGAGCCCGGCACCGGCAGCGACGCGGGGGCGCTCCAGACCCGCGCCGACCGCAGCGCCGACGGCGACGGCTACACCCTCCACGGCGCCAAGAGCTGGGTGACCAACGGCGGCCGGGCGGGGCTCTACACCGTGTTCGCCCGCACCACCGCGCGCGACGGGCAGTCGAAGCCGCGCATCACCGCGCTGCTGGTCGAGCGGGCCGACGGGGTGCGCGTCGGCGACGAGCCGCGGCGCCTGGGGCTGCGCGGGGCGACGATCCCCGACGTGTTCTTCGACGGGCTGCGGGTGCCTTCGGCGCGGGTGCTGGGCGACGCGGGGAGGGGGTTCAAGGTGGCGATGGAGGTGCTCAACGCTGGGCGCGTGGCGCTCGCCGCCGGGTGCCTCGGGGCGTGTCGGCGCATCCTCAAGCTGTCCATCGAGCGGTGCGTCGAGCGGCGCGCGTTCGGTCGGCCCATCGGGGAGTTCGGCATGATGCGCGACAAGATCGCCCGCATGGTGGCCGACAGCTTCGCGCTGGAGTCGATGACCTACCTCACGACGGGCCTGCGCGACGCGCGCGTGCCCGATTTCTCGCTGGAGAGCGCCATCTGCAAGGTGTTCGGCTCGGAGGTGCTCTGGCGCACGGCGAGCGAGGGGCTGCAGATCGCCGCGAGCGCGGGCTACGTCGAGGGCCACCCCGCCGAGCGCATTCTCCGCGACGCGCGGGTCAACCTCATCTTCGAGGGGACGAGCGAGATCCTCCGGGCCTTCATCGCGCTCTCGGGGATGCAAGGCCCCGGGCGCTCGCTCGAAGAGGCGGGGCGGGCGATGCGCGAGCCCATCAAGGGCTTCGGGCTGCTGTCGGACTTCGCGCTGCGCAAGGCCCGTTCGGCGCTCGGGCGCGAGCGGCTCAACCGGGCGCACCCGTCGCTCCGCCACGAGACGGTGCTCTTCGAGGAGTACACCGTGATGCTCTCGAAGAACGTCGACAAGGTGCTCCGCCGCCACGGCAAGGACATCGCGGAGATGCAGTACACGCAGCGGCGGATGGCCGACGTGGCGATCGACCTCTACGCGCTGGTGGCGTGCCTCTCGCGCACCACGCGGGCGATCGAGCGCAAGGGCGAGGAGGGCGCGCGCCGCGAGGTGGAGCTCACCGCGGCCTTCGCCAACGCCGCCGAGAAGCGGCTACAGGCCAACGTGTCGGCCTTCGACGCCAACGACGACGAGCTGCTGAAGGGGATCGCCGCCCAGGCCTACCAGGACGGCGCGTACCCCTTCGACGTGCTGTGAGCGACGGTCAGCGCGTGTAGCGCGACATGAAGCTCCACGCGTCGGCGAGGAAGCCGTCGCGCGGGTAGTGGTCGCCGTTCCAGAGGTTCATCTGGTGCGTGACGCCGAGCGCGGAGAGGCGCTGGTCGAGGGTGCAGGAGTAGTAGACTGACACCACCGTGTCCTGCACCGCGTGGGAGACGTACGCGGGGCGGCGGAAGGTGCCGGGCAGCGCGATGGGCTTGTCGGGGCCCGTGCACGCGCAGTAGCCCGGCTGCGTCTGGAGCGCGCCGCACGAGAGGGCCGTGCCGCGGAAACCGCAGTCCGTCCGGTACATGCAGGGGACCATCCCCGAGCTGGTGATGGCCCACGCCGCGATGCGGTCGTGGAGGGTGACCGCGACCTCGATGCTCATGAACCCACCGTTGGAGTAGCCCGTGGCGTACGTACGGTCGGGGTCGGTGTTGAGCGAGCGCTGCGCCTCGCGGATGATGGCCCGCGTCAGCATCAGGTCGGGGTTGCTGTTGGGGTCGGTGTTGCGCTGCGTCTCCCAGTAGATCGCGTTGCCCGCGGGGCGGTTGAAATCCGCCTGCGCGGCGCTCATGAAGCGCGCGTTGGGCGCGACGAGGATGAAGCCGTTGCGCTCGGCCACGTGCTGCGCGTCCATCCGCTGCACGATCTCCGTGCCGGTCTGCGTCGCGCCGTGGAAGGCGAGCACCAGGGCGGGGCGGGCGCAGGTCCGGCGGGGGACGTAGTACCAGACGTCGCGCGCGATCCCCGCGACGGTGAAGCTCGCGTAGTGGTAGCCAGGCGCGGTGGAGAAGGTGCCAGTGTACGCGATGGGGTCGACGGGGAGCGTCCCCGCGTCGGAGGCGGGCGCGTCGACCGCGGCGTCGCAGGTGCCCGCGTCGGCGGTGCCGCCGTCGGAGGGGACGCAGGGGACGTAGCCGGACTGGCGGTAGCAGTCGTTCCAGGTGTCGCAGAAGCAGTAGCGCTCACCGGGCCAGCACTGGCGCAGCCCGAGCGTGACGGGGTCGTACTGCTGCCCGTCGCGGCCCGTGATGGTGGCGCCGGGGCAGTAGTTGGGAGGCGGCGTCGTGTCGGCGGCGGTGTCGCTGCTCGTGTCGGTAGCGACGTCCATGCTCGTGTCGAGCCTGGCGTCCATGCTCGTGTCGACGGCGGCGTCCATGCTCGTGTCGACGGCGACGTCCATGCTCGTGTCGACGGCGACGTCGGCGCCGGCGTCGGTGCCGCCCACCGGGACACAGGCGACGTAGCCGCTGAGTCGGTAGCAGTCGCTGTCGCGGTCGCAGAAGCAGGCCGCCTCGCCGGGCCAGCACCAGCGGATGTAGCCCGCGGCGTTGCGCGGATCGCCGCGGAAATCGGGGGTCACCGCCTCCGGGCAGTAGCGCGCGCCGTCCGAGGCGACATCGGCGACGTCGGCGTCGACACGATCGGCGGCCGCGTCGGTGACGTCGGCGTCGACACGATCGGCGGCCGCGTCGGTGACGTCGGCGTCGACACGATCGGCGGCCGCGTCACTGGCGTCGACCCGGTCAGCCGCGACGTCGGCGTCGACCCGGTCGCTCGCGACGTCGGCGTCGGATGCGTCGGTGCGGTCGAGCGTGGCGTCGGCGACATCGGCGTCACGGGCGTCCGCGACGTCGGCGTCGACGCGATCGAGGGCCGCGTCGGCCACGTCGGCGTCTGCGCGATCGGCGGTGGCGTCCGCGTCGGCGGCGCTGTCAGCTCCCGCGTCGACGCCGCCGTCGGGCGGGTTGACGCAGGTCAGGTAGCCGTCGAGCGCGTAGCAGTCGTTGTCGCGGTCGCAGAAGCACGCGGGCTCGCCCGGCCAGCAGTAGCGGATGTACCCCGCCGCGTTGCGTGGGTCGCCGCGCCCATCGAGCGTCGTCGCCTCCACGCAATAGCGAACCTCCGCGCTCCCCTGACCAGGAGAATCGGAAGATCCGACGCAGGAGACCAGCGCGCTCAGAAGCAGCAGCGCGACCCAGGGAGCCAGCCCACCCGGGTTGTCGCTGAACAAACGCTTGCTCCACCCAAAGGGGCCGCGGCAGGATTTCATCGCTGAATTCTCTATCGCGAGGGCTGTACAAACAGCAACGGTGCGCCGTGAAATTCGCGCATTTCAGCCTGTGCCACGCTGCTCGGGTCAGGCGGACGGATGACTACGGACCGCGACGGCCGAAGAACTCGTCGTTCAGCGCGACGATTCTGGCCTGCCCGTCACGGACGCGCACGATCATCCGCGTGGGCGCGATCGACCCCGGACCGGGCACGGAACGAAAGGACGTCGGGCGCCACTCGACGTACCAGTCCCCCGGGCGAAGGAGGGCGTTGCAGCGCAGCGAGCGGCACTCCTCGTACGACGCCACGCGCACGGCGAGCGCGCCGAAGCCGCGACGGTCCATCTGGTCGAAGAGCTGGGCGTGCGCGCCGACGACGTGCTCGCGCGCGAGGCCGATGCCGTCGCGGAGGGAGGCGCCCCCCGTGGTGCCGACGACCTCGTCGAAGAGCGGTCGGAGCGCGTCGGCGGCGTGCGCCGTCATCGCGCGGGCGTAGCGGTCGAGGAGGTCGACGACGAGGCCGCGGGTGTCGGGGAGCGTCACCTGGGCGATGGTGCCGGCGAGCCCGCAACGCGCGTCCGCGCAGGCGGTGACGTCGGCGCGGGGGAGCCCTTCACCGGGGCGGAGCTCCGCGGCGGCGTAGGGGCGCGGTGGGTCGCGCGGGGGCGTCGCGGCGAGGTCGAGCGGACGGGCTGGGGAGGGCGTCGCCGCGTGGGCGCAGCCGAGCAGGATCAGCGGGAGGGGGAGGAGGCGAGGGGGCACGCGGGCGCCGACGATAGCACCCGCCAGGGGACGGTCAGTGACCGACCTTCTGCTGGAGGAGGAAGGCGATGACGAAGGCGTAGAGCGCGATCGACTCGATGAGCGCGAGGCCGAGAATCATGTTGCCGCGGATCTTGCCGTCGGCGCCGGGGTTGCGCGAGATGCCCTCGAGGGCGGCGGCGGCCACGCGGCCCTGGCCGAGCGCGGCGCCGAGGCCACCGAGGCCGATGGCGATGCCGGCGCCGAGCGCGGCGGCCATCTGGGCGTCGAAGGTGTTGGCGGCGGCGCCGGCGCTGTCCTGCGCGAAGGCGGCGGCGGTGAAGAGGGTGACGAGCAGGGCGCTCGAGGTGGCGGCGATCTTCTTCATGGTGTCTCTCTCTTTCAGGGTGTGGGCAGCGCGGGCGACCGGTGCGCCCGCAGGGGAAGCTCTTGGTTCAGTGGGCCGTGCTCGTCTCGTGGCCGTGCGGGGCGTGGGCCTCGTGGTCGTCGTGGTGCTCGATCGCCATCTGGATGTAGATGGTCGAGAGCAGGCAGAACACGTACGTCTGGAGGGTCACCGTCAGCACGCCCAGGATCATGATGGGCAGCGGGAGGAAGGCGAAGATGATGCTCGTGAACACCGCGACGAGGAGGTGGTCGGCGAACATGTTGGCGAGGAGGCGGATCGCGAGCGAGAAGGGCCGCACCAGGTGCGACACGATCTCCAGCGGGATCATCAGCGGCGCGAGCGCGGGGATCG
>JBILLV010000092.1:0-28662 GCA_044375895.1 Polyangiales bacterium
GGGCCTTGCCATCGCGCTGGCCAAGCGGATGACGCTGCAGGGCTTCGAGGCCAGCGTGCGCTTCTTCGACTCGCGGCTCTACGAGCCGATGCGGCTGCGCAAGGGGCGCTCGGGGATGGCGGGGGCTGGGTCGCTGCACGTCGCGGGGATCCTCGCGTTCAAGGGCGAGCGCGGGCGCAACTACGCGCGGGTGTTCTCGCAGCTCGCGAGCGAGCTCGACCGGGCGCGGGAGCGGTCGGCGGTGACGGTGTACGTGATCACCCACGCGGAGTGTCACGTCCCGGTCGACCTCGTGCGGCGCATCCGCGAGGTGGCGGAGATGTGCGGGGTGTTCATGCTCCCGTCGCGCGGGGCGCTCGACCTGGAGTACCTCCCGATGCTGACGCTCCACGAGGTGGTGACCGACGCCGCGCTGCGCGACCGGGGCGAGCGGGCGACGCGGGCCCTCTCCATCGTCGAGCACGCGACCTCCACCGCGCGCCGCGACTCGATGCCGCCGAAGCCCCGCGACGGCAAGGCGGTGTCGCCGTGACGATGCTCGGAGACGACGCGATCGGCCGCGCCCGCCAGGCGCTGCGCGCGGGCAACGCCGACACGGCGAAGAAGATCCTGCTGTCGAACATGCAGCAGACGCACCTCGCGGCGCGCGACTACGACGAGATTTTGCGCGCGCTCGCCGACGCGCTGCAGCAGCTCGGCGAGCTGCGGGCGGCGGGGAGCGTGTGGCTCTACCTCCGCGACCCGTCGCGCATGGCGGCGCTGGTGGCCTCGGAGCCCCGCGACCTCGCGCGGGCGGCGCAGCTCAACCGGCAGCACGCGCTGGCGGCGCAGCACTACCGGGCGGCGCGGTGGCCGGCGCACGCGGCGATCCAGTTCGAGGAGGCGAAGCAGTACCCCGCGGCGCGGGCGCTGTGGGAGGAGGTGGCGGCCGACACGCGGCTGCGGGAGGACCCGTACACCGCGGCGCTGGTGAGCTTCAACCTCGGTCGTGTGCTCGCGCAGCTCGGCGACAACGCGGGGGCGCACCGGTGCCGGGTGAAGGCGACGCGGCTCTTGGAGGAGGCGGCGGACATGCTGGAGGCGCGGGGGCTGCGCGAGCGGGCCTTCGACTGCTTCCAGGTGCTGCTCACGCTCGGCGCGGAGACGGGGAGCTTCGAGAACCTCGCCGAGGGCTACCTCAACTGCATCCGCATCCTCCGCGAGGATCACCTCAAGTACTACGCCCTCCAGTACTACGAGGACTTCATCGGGCGCGCGGAGAAGGCGGGCGAGCACCACGCGGTGGCGACCATTCTCCACGAGGCGGCCGACTACGCGCGCGGCGTGGGGCTGCCGTTTCATGGGACGCTGCGGGTGCGTGAGGCCGAGGGGTGGCGGCGCGCCGCGCAGTACGCGCTGTCGCAGGGAGGCTCACCGCAGCTCGCGGAGAACGCGCTGCTCGCCGCGGTGGGGGCGTACACCACGGTGGGGATGCACGGGCAGGCGGTGGCGGTGTTCCGCGCGCTGGGCGAGCTGCCGGGCTCGGAGGAGAAGCGTTCGAAGCGCTACAAGGCGCTCGCGGAGCGGTACCGCGAGGCGGTGGATGAGCCCTCGCGAACGACGGCCTTGCCCGACTACCTGCGTCAGCCCGTCGCGTACCCCGATATCTGGAACGACGACGCCATCGAGTGGGAGGAGGCGGGCGACCCGGTGGAGACCTGCGGGGAGATCCTGCTCGACACGACGCTCCCCGACTTCGTGCGCCGCAAGGCCCTCATCGCGCGGCTCATCCCGCTCACGCAGCGCGAGCCCAACCACCCGAACACCCTCGCGTCGATCGCCGAGGCGCTCGGGCAGGTTCAGCTCTACGCCGTGCTCGCGCCGCTCGAGCACCTCTTCGAGCGGGGCCGCGGCGACGTGCGGGTGGCGTGCCTCCGCGCGGCGCGTCAGCTCTTCTTCAAGCGGACGTTCTCGGTGGTGATGAAGGGCGTCCACGACGCGAACGACCCGCAGGTGGTGGGGGCGGCCATCGAGGCGATCGGCGCGCTGCATTTCCCCCACGCGTTCGATCCGCTGTCGCGCTTGCATCGTGAGGCCGACCAGCCGCGGGTGCGTCAGGCCGCGCTCGGGTCCATCGGCAAGATCACCTCGCGCGAGGCCGTCGAGTACCTCATCGGGACGCTGCTCCATGGCAGCGAGGAGGAGCGTCAGCAGGCCCGCGAGCTGCTCATTCGCAACGACGCGCAGGAGGCGTCGAGCCTTCTCCAGAACGCGGCCGCGTCCGAGCGCCCCGAGGTGGCGCAGGTGCTGATGGACGTGCTCCGCCGTCGGATGCGGTGACCCGGTGGACGACGCGGACGAACTGCCGGCAGGTACGCGCGTCGCGGGGCGTTACGAGGTCGTTCGACGCCTCGGGCGCGGCTCGGCCAAGGTGGTGTACCTCGCCGACGATCTCCTCGCGCGACGTCCCGTGGCCCTCGCGCTGCTGGTGCCGCGGGCCGACGCCGACCCCACGCTGGGACCGCGGTTCTCTCGCGAGGCGCGCGCGGCGTCGGTGCTCACCTCGCGCCATGTCGTGCGCGTGCTCGACGTGGGCAAGACGGCCGAGGGGCTGCGCTACCTCGTCACCGAGGCCGTGATCGGGCGGGGCCTGGACGACGCCATCGCCGACGGCGCGGCGCCTCCGATGGCGGCCGCGATGTGGACCGCGGAGGTGCTCGCGGCGCTGGAGGAGGCGCACGGACGGGGCATCCTCCACCGCGACGTGAAGCCCGAGAACGTGCTGCTCGCGCCCGACGCGACGCACCCGTTGGGGGAGGCGGCGCGGCTGACGGATTTCGGCCTCGCGAAGGTGCTCGACGCGGCGCTGGAGGGCTCGGTGATCCTCCGCACGGCGCAGGGAGCGGTGATGGGGACGGCGGACTACATGCCGCCCGAGCAGTGGGCGGGCGACGCCATCGATCCGCGGACGGACCTCTACGCGGTGGGGGTGATGTTCTACGAGCTCCTCACGGGGCGCTGCCCGTTTCGCGGGGACACGCTGCGGGAGATCTGCGCCGCGCACCTGACGGCGTCGGTGCCGGACTTCGGCGGGGAGGTTTCGGACGCCGCGCGCGCCTTCGAGCCGATCGTGCGCCGTGCGCTCTCGAAGCGTCCGGTGGATCGATTTGGTGGCGCGGACGAGATGCGTGCGGCGATCGAAGCGGCGGGCGGCTTCACGATCGACGCGGGCAGTGCGCGCGAGGTGGAGGTGGTCGAAGGGGCCTTCGCGCGGGCGGAGATGGTGACCGACGCGGGGGTGGGGCCGGTGCAGATTCTCGTCGCGCCGCGGGTCGTGCTCGGCCGCGCGGGGCATGTGGTGCTGCGCTGCGTACCGTTCTCACCAGAGAATGACGCGCGCGCCCGGACGCTCTCGCGCCGACACGCGCGGCTCGACTGGCGCGGCGGCGCGGCCTTCCTCCGCGACCTCGGCTCCGCCACGGGGACGGCGGTCAACGGTCGACGTCTCGATGCGCGCGGCGAGGAGGTGGCGCTTCATGACGGCGACGTGATCGCGCTCGGTCCGCACGTCAGGCTCCGCTTCGAGCAGGCGTTCGCGATGGCCGGCGTGCTGCCCGGCTGGGCGCGTTTGAGGCGCGACGACCCCTACGGCGCGGGGCTCCTGCACCTTCTCGTGCTCGACATCGCGGAGGTCTCCGGCGCCGTGGGGGCTGCGATCCGCCTGCCACACGAGCGAGCGCGTGATGGGCGGCTCGTGCTCGCGTGCGGCGACGGCGAGCTGGTGGCGATCGCGGGAGGCGTCTCGCAGCCCGTGCGCGACGGCATGACGGTGCGCGTCGGCGACGTGGCGATCTCGTTCGCGTGCGAAGCGGCGACGCTCGGGTAGCGCGTCAGCGGTTGTAGCGGTTCTGGAGACGGCGCGTCTGGGGGTCGTAGCCAGCGGAGCGCAGCGCGTCGTCGAGCGAGCGCTGCGGAGCGCCCACGACGGGCGTGCGGTTCCACAGCGTGAGGAGGGTCTTGTCGCCTTCGTCGCGGACGCCGACGTCGAGCACGGTGGGGTCTTCGCTGTCGTGGAGACGGGCGCCGCGAATCATGGCGCCGAGGGGCTGGATGTTGGCGTTGCTGAAGTCGAGGCGACGCTGGAGGTACCGCATCACCTGCGGCATGCGCGCGGGCACGTAGTACATCCGCGTCTCGTCGGTGGAGACGCGGTTGATGGCGAAGGCAGGGAGCGTCAACCCGAAGGCCACCAACGTGCCGGGGAGGAGCTCGTCCGGGTCGACCGGTTCGACCTCCATCGGCGCGGCGGTGGCTGCGACGGGCGCCGTCGCCGCGGTGCCCGGCGTCACCGCCGCGGGCCGTCGCTTGCGGCGGCACGCGGGGGCGCTGAGGAGGGTGAGGAGGCAGAGGAGGGGCGCGGCGCGCATTATTCGAAGATGGCGGCCCAGGAGTCGACCCGCGCGGGCATCTGCGGGCGAGGGAGCGCGCGAGACACGACGGGGTTGAGGCCCGCGCCACCGCCGCGACCGGACTGCGCGGTCTGGAGCACGATGCGGTACTCGCCGCCCGTGGACGAAGCGACGTAGGAGCGCGGCACGCCGGTCAGGGGGTCGGGCGCGCTCGCGGTGACGTTGCAGCTCAGGCGACGCGCGATGGTGACGCCGAAGAGCACGGTGTTGTTGTCATCCGTCGGCGACCCGTTGAAGTTGAGGTCGGCGGTCACGCGGACGATGTCCGAGGTGGTGGCGGGGTCGCCGTCGAGGTCGAGGCGAGCGCGCGGGTAGTCGTAGCCCGAGCCGACGTCGAAGCGGGTCATGTCGACGCCCCAGAGGCGGGCGAAGCCGAAGTCGCACGCGGCCATCGACGAGCGCGGCGAGAAGGTGCCGAAGTAGAGCACGCCGTTGAAGAGCGTGAGGGCGCCGGTGAGGCGCTCGCCGGCGTAGAAGTCGCGGCTCGTGTCCGCGCCCGGGCGAACCTCCCAGTTCTCGCGCACGCCGACGGAGGTGATGATGCCGCCGCTGTCCGCCGTGGTGGTCTCGGTGAACGCGGCGACACGGTACTCGTTGGTGGTGTCATCGAGGAGCTCGGGGTCGCCCGAACCGAACGCGATGTTGAGCTCACCGCGCGTGCCCACGGTGAGCACGGGGCGCTCGATGATGGGCTGACCGACGTTGTAGGCCCCGCCCCAGTAGAGGTCGAACTCGTCGGACATCCACCACTGCCCCGGATCGCGGCTGCTGAAGTCAGCGCGCCAGAGGGTGCCGTCCGCGTCGCCCACATAGGCGCGCGTCGTGACCGTGCCCGAGGTGCCAGAGTAGAGCGCGGGAGCGCCCGTGAGCGGCGAGCCCGTGGGCGTGGGCGTGAAGCCCGCGAGGCCCGCGCCGAGCTTGCGGATGAGCATGCCAGTCTGCAGGTCGACGACGTAGAGGTACTGTCCGACGCCGTTGTCCCAGCACTTGGTGTAGGGGCGGCGCGCGCCGCGGCCGCCGTCAGGCGCGGCGATGATACTGTTGCGGGGCGGGCGTTGCGCCGACGTGGGGCTGCACGTGCTCTGCGGACGACCGACGCCGCCCGGGATGAAGGCGACCGCGCGCTCGACCGGCTGCACCGCGCTCGGCGGGGTGTAGAAGAGCGTGCCGATCGCGGGCGTCCCCGTCGCCGTGAGGATGTCGGGGTCGGTGAACTGCCAGAGGAACTTGGGCTGATACGGATCGGTCACGTCGAGCCCGACGAAAGCCGGGCCGCCGTTGCGGAGTCCGACGACGAGCACCGTGCGCCACGAGGAGGCGACCGCGGGAGCGATCGCGGAGCGCTCGTACACGACTTCCTTCACCACGGGGGTGCCGTCGACGCCGAACGCGCGCGTCGAGGGGAAGCGGTTGCGCAGCGTCGGAACGAGGTACGGCGGGACGAAGCCCCAGACCTCGTCACCCGTGTCGGAGTCGAAGGCGTGGAGGACGCCGTCGTTGGTGCCAACATAGATGATCGGCTCGCGGCTGCCGACGCGGACGTCGGTGCGGCGCAGCGTGGGGACGGCGTTGAGCGCGGACGACGCGCCCGCGCGCGTGAGCGGGAGCCCGCGGTACGCCGAGAAGCTCTGGTCGGGCAGATCGAGGAGCGGCGCCGGGACGTTGACCGGCGTCGAACGATAGATGTCGCCGAGGGGGCGGAACTGGCGCACCGTCCCCGCGTCGCCGCGGAGCCAGGCGAGCAGCGTCGAGACCTCGGTGGACGTCGAGTAGCTGAAGAGCGAAGGGATTGACGTCAGATCCGTCAGGGCGCGCGCGAAGCCGACCATCGTGGTGTCGGCGTTCGCGATGTTGCCGGTGAGGGCCGAGGGGGTGGTGGCGCCGTTGGGCACGAAGGTCCAGAGGTACCGCGGGCCGACGCCCGGGCGGAGCGCGCGCTGAGCCGCCTGGAGGTTGTAACCGAAGTCATCGCCCTGCGAGAGGTCGACGGGCTTGTCGGTCGGCACGGGCGGAGCGCCCATCGTCGGCGACTCACACACGGTGCGCTGCCGCACGAGCGACCCGCTCCACGGCAGCCCCGGCGTGAGGTTGAAGCCCGCGGAGTACTGATACTGCGTGGCGCCCACGGCGGTCGGCGTGCCGGCCGTCCCGAACACCGGCGGGACGCGGGTGGACGAGGCCGAAGCCACGGAGTCGAGAATGGACGAGAGCTGCGTCGCGAAGGTGACGCGGTCGTTGGCGTAGTAGACGCGCGGCGTGTTGCCCGCGAGCGCGATGGGGAGCAGCGCGCTTTCGACGGAGGCGTTCTGGTCGAAGGCGAGCACGTAGGTGCGGACCCCCGGCGAGCTGGGGCCGGTCATCGCCATCGTCATCGCGGTGTCGGTCGGGGGCGCGTAGGGGCACTCGCCGCCAGAGCGGCACTGCGAGCGCCAGAGGTCGTCCGTGGGCGCGCCGTCCGTGATGAGGATGTTGGCGCGGTTGCGGCACTGGAAGTACGGGTCGCCGCCGGGCGTGAGCGAACCGTCGACCACGTCGGTGTTGCGCGTCCAGTAGTAGAGCGCGTCGTCGAGGAGCGCGCCGAGCGGCGTCGTGCCGATCGGGCGAACGCCGGGCACCGCCGGGGCGCCACCAGAGGCCGGGCGCCCCGTGAGCGCCTCCTGCACCTGACGGTTGATGAGCGCGAGGGTCGCGGTGTCTGCGCCCGCGGGGCCGACGGACACCAGACCGCCGGGGACGATGTCCGTCGCGCTGCGGGGCGCGCGCTTGGCGCCGAAGTTCCAGATCTCGGCGGTGAGGCAGCCGACGGGCCGGAAGCGCCGATCGTCCGCGTAGGAGTACATCCCGCGCATCTCGGTGTCGGGGTCTTCGTAGAAGTCGCCGGTCATGAGCCCGAAGCGGACACGGTCGGCGTAGACGTCGATGATGCCGTCCAGCATCTGCGAAGAGCGCGCGTCGTGCAGGGGCCAACCCCCCGACAGCGGCTGGTGGTGCGGGAGGTGGTACAGGTAGTCGTACTGCGTCGCGTCCGAGCGCGGGGCCTGCGTGCACGAGTACCCGTTGATCGTCCCCGTGAGCACCTCGATCGCGGTGATCCAACGGTTGCGCGACTCGGAGGCGGAGCACGAGGTCGAGCACTGGCTCGCACCGCTGGTGCAGCGCACACACTCGCCGCCATCCGAGCGGTCGCACGCGGTGTCGTCGTCGCGCGCGTTCATCCGAAACTCCATGGAGCCCGACGTGTCGAGCAGCACCATGATGTTCGGGCGGAGGAGGCGCGCGTCAGGCTGCGCGAAGGACGTCGACGGCGCCACCGTGGCGGCGAGCGCGACGGCGGCGTAGGCGACGACGGAGTGTCCCTTGAGGCTCATGGTCGTTCTCCTCGCGATGCGAACCGCGGAGGCCCAGAGAGATGCGGAGTCTTGCCTCAGTTGCTGCACTGGATCACCGAAATCGCGCGCATTGCTTCCGCGCCGCGCGAGACGTTGTTGCTGTCGGCGCTGTAGGCCGCGAGGGAGCGATCGAGCTCGGACGTGCCCGTCACATCGATGAGGAGGCGGGACTGCCGGAGCGTATCGGAGAAGGTCGAGCCGCCGATGTCGCTGCCCGGCGCGGGGGTCGTCTCTCCGTACAGCTCCGTCACCGTCGCCTGAAACACAGGGGTGAGGTAGCCCGCACCGAAGGAGCCCGGCGCCCGCGACACACCAGAGCCCGCGGCGGTCTCGAAGATCGTCCCGCCGGAGCCGAGGATCGACGGGTCGTTGCTTGTGAAGCGGTAGCAGGGCTTGCGGTACACCTCACCCGCGCTGACGCGAACCTCCGGGCAGCCCGAGGTCCACACGTCGCCGTTGAGGGCGCTGCGGCGCAGGTAGTCGTTGACGTACGACTGGCAGCTGATGCGGAGCCGCGCGATCACCGAGGTCGCGCCCGACTCCGACACGTAGTGCGTCTGGCCGGCCTGGCGCACATAGCCCGCGGAGCGGATCTCCAGCGACGACGAGCGCGTCACGAACACCCCCGCCGCGCTGACCATCACGATCAGCATCATCACGATGAACATCGCGACGCCGCGCTCGCCGCGACGCCTGCGCAGGAGATGCTTTCGACGGACCATGGTCTTCATCGGAGCCCCCTCGCCGCGATGTTTCGAAGCACCACCTCGGAGGTAAGCGTCCGCACGCGGGCTGCGCCAGGTCGGTCGGTGTAGAGCCGGAAGCGCGTGAGCGGATCGGTCGCCGCGGCCCGCTGGACCCACCCGAACGAGGGCTCCGCGGCGCGGTCGCGGATCGAGAGCCGGAGCACCACCGAGCGGATGCGCTGCGGGATGCGACCCACGCCAGTGCCCGCCGCGATGAGGTCTTCCGCGTAGCGAGCGATGTTGATGTAGTCCGCGAAGGGCAGCGAGCGGGTCACCACCTGACCGCTCCCCGTCGCGTCGTCGACCGTGAGCGTCGCGTCGAAGTCCACGGCGTACTCGCCGACGAGCTGCGCGGTGCCGGCGATCTGCGTCGGCGTGGAGTCGAGCGTCCAATCGCTCCGCACGAGGTCGGACTTCAACCCGGCCTCTGTCACGTCCGTCGGGTAGAGCTCCGGGAGCGTGGTGCGCATCGTCGACCCGTTGCGGATCGCGTACTCCACGAGGTCGACGGGGGCGATGGTGGACCCGGTGCCGAGGCCCGAGATGCCGCAGCCCATCATCGTCCCCATCATCGCGCCCTCCCCGATGACGGTGGGCGGCGGCGACACGATGAGCTCGGGGTTGGTGGCGGCGTCGAAGCGCTGCCAGGTGCCCGACACCACGCGGACAAACTGCATGAATCCCGAGGGGCTCATGATGCGGATCATCCGCGTGCGGCCGCCGCCGGGCGTGAAGATGCGGCTGAACTCCGCCGCCGTCGTGACGCGACCGGCCCACTGCGGCGTGCGGTGCTGGAGGCGCACGCGGTTGCCCGAGATGCTCTCGACGAGATACTCATCGGCGGTGGTGAAGTTGCCCACCATGCGCATCGTCATCGGGCGGATGAAGACGTTGTCGGAGGTGTTGGGGATCGGGCTCGCCGCGGGCAGCGCGGGGGTGAGCGAGATGGCGCCGAGCAGCGGGGTGGGCTTCGGGCACACGCGCGGGTCGGCGTCGGAGTTGGGCGTGGCCATGTAGCCCGCTCGCGACACGTCGGCGCGCAGGCGCTCCATCGCCAGACGGAGGCGCAGCTGCATCTCCGCCGCGCGCTGCTGCTGGTTGAAGGTCTCCGTCGTCGAGCGAGACACCGAGTAGAGCGCGGCGACGACGACCGAGGTGATGGTGATCGACACCATGAGCTCGACGATCGTGAAGCCGCTGCGGGCGTGGGAGGGAGCGCGCATCATTGCAGCTCGTGTCGGTCGAGGGTCTGGGACATGTACACCCAGCGCAGGTTGATGGTGTCGCTGCCCATGACGGTTCGGTCGGCGGCGAGGCCGCAGCTCGCGTAGGTCGGCGGGCGTACGCCCCCTTGTCGATACCAGAAGACGCGGACCTCTGCGCGCACGAGCTCGTCGTTGATGAGCCGACGCGTGCGGTAGTGCGTGCAGAAGTACGCGTTGGCAGAGCCCACGACCACGTCGTTGCCCCACCAGTCAGCCGCCGCGCTCTCGAGGGGGGTGCCCGTCGTGAGGCCGGTCGGCTGCGTGGGGAGCTCCCAGGCCGTGAAGGGGGCCGTGAGCAGCGGGCGGAAGTACCAGGTGTTGTTGATGTTGGAGATCGGGTTGCCGTAGGAGGGGTAGTTCCACTGGAACGCGTCGCGGCGAAGGCGCTCCTGCCAGCGGCGCGCGAGGTTGGTCGCGGTGGTGATCTCCTGCGCGCGGCGGTTGGCGGCGACGGTGGACCCCTGCATCGCGATGATCCCGAGGAGACCGGTGCCGAGGACCGCCATCGACGCCATGACCTCGATGAGCGTGTAGCCCTGCTGGCGAGCTTGATCGCGCCTCATGACCGCATCCTCGGCATCCCAGAGAGCGGGATCACCACGCGTCGCCGCACGCCGCCGTCAACCGAGCCGCGGCGCTGGAACACATCGACCACGAAGCCTCCGCCGCTGCCGATCACGCCGCTGTCGTTGCTCCAGACCGAGGCGGGCAGCGTCCCGTCGGCGATCGGCGAGGTGGAGAAGAAGGCCACGCCGAGCGGGGTGAAGCAGATCTGCACGTAGCTCGCGCCGGACGGCACCGAAACCTGCGCGCCGATGTTGTCGCGCGCGAAGGTCGTGGTCGACAGGTCGAGCGCGTAGACGCGATCGGCGGCGTTGAACAGGCCGCCGCCGAACTGCGAGAGGCGACACGAGCTGCTCGAACCCTCCCAGGACTCGAAGCGAAGCGCGGTGCCGGCGGACTGAATGACAAGGGTGTGCGCCATCCCGCGGTACATCGCGCGCGTCCGCGTCTCCCGCGCGATGTCGAGCACCGACGTCGCCGCCTGCTGGGCCCGGCGCTCGCGCAGGACCTGCACGGCGCCAGGGAGCACCAGGGCAGACACCACCGCGATGATGGTCACCACGACCATCAACTCCACGATGGTGAAGCCC
Source organism: Polyangiales bacterium (assembly GCA_044375895.1). Lineage (GTDB taxonomy): Bacteria > Myxococcota_A > Polyangia > Polyangiales > CAISKJ01. Next base: position 11,003 of record JBILLV010000092.1, read on the forward strand.
GGGGCAGAGTGGAAGCGCTGCGTCACGACCGCCTTAGACTGCAACCCATGTGCCCTCGTCGGGAACTTGAATTCCTCGGGGAAATCGACGCCACCCATGGTGCCCCTCGAAAGCGCTTGCGGGACTACGCAACGATTGCAGACCTGCGATGCGTACCCTACTTGCGATGTCGGGGTGGGGACCGTATCAACGCGGCCCATGAAGTTCCGGGCTCCTCTCATTGCGTTTGTCGTCGTCGCGTGCCGTCGAGATCCCGCGCCGCAGCCCCAGGCGCCGCGTCCGCTGCCGCAGAGTACACCCGCACCGGCCACGGGCGGAAGCACCACCCGAGCGGTCGCGCCGACCCCCGCGTTCGACCCGCCCGCTGCGGCCAGCGCGTTTCGCGAGGCCGGGCAGTACCTCCCGCAGGGAGCTCCAGCGCCGTCGTGGTCGCAGTCGGGTTCGGTGCGCATCGTCAACGGGCAGGACCTGTTCCAGCTTATCGACGGAGCGGGCGAAAAGTACATGGCCTACGGCTTCCGGCAGATGGCCCGGACCGATTATCGGAAGGAGGGGACCCAGTTCGTCACGACGGCGGAGATCTACGACATGGGCTCGGTGCTCGGCGCGTACGGGCAGTACTCGATGCTGCTCAGCGACGGGCGCGACCCGGCGACCCTGGAAGCGCAGGGGACGCGGCACGGTGGGGGAGGCTTCCTCGGCACCAGCCAGCTCGTCTTCTGGAAGGGGCAGCACCTCGTTCAGATCAACCTCACCAACGAGAACGACGACGGTGACGAGTCTGCTCTCCGTGCGGCGGCGCGCGAGGCATTGCCCGCCTTCGCCGAACGCATCGCCGCTTCACTGCCTGGGGAGACGACCGCCCCTGCGCCCGCTGGTCTGCCCCGCGAGGGCGTGGTCTGGGGCGGCATGACGTGGCTCGCGCAGGGCGTCCTCGGCGTCGAGCGCACGGGCGCGGGCTGGGTGGGGCACTACCGCGGTGCAGACGGCGCGCGGTGGCGTACGGCGCTGCTCGAACGCCCCGATGCGACGGCCGCCCGCGCGGTGGTGGCGCTCTTTCGCGGCGCGCAGTCGACGCCCGTCGCAGGGGTCGGCGAGGAGGCCTTCTCGGCGTCGGGTGCTGCGGGAGAGGTGCTCGTCGCGCGCAAGGCTGGGCGCGTCGTGGTGGTGGCGGGGGCGGGGATCGAAGGGGCCGCGCTGCCGCCTCGTGAGGCTCGGGTCGCGACGCTGCGCGCGATCGTCACTGCGCTGCCGTGAGGCGCTTCGCGCACCGTCCCGTCACGGCGTGAGCGCGAAGCAATAGAAGCCGCCGTAGCCGCCGCCCGAGCCGACCGTCGGCATGCTCAGAATCGGCGGACCCATTTCGATGAGACTCACACCAGGCGCACAGCCCGCTTCGTCGAGCGCCGACATCCAGTGCGCGCCGCTGCCGCCCATTCCGCCCGGGCCGCCCGGGCCGCCGGGGCCGCCTCCGCGGGGCCACGAGTGACCGACGCGGGGCCTGCCCTCCATCGTGGTGACACCGCGCGCGCTCGTCCAGTCAAGGCAGGTGGCGGTCATGCTGTAGAGCTGCCCCGAGGCGTTTGAGCCGGTGAGCATGTCGTGGTTGTCGACCTGGCCCATCGTAGGGTCGGGCGCGTGGTTGGGGACGCCGTCCTCGTTCGGGAGGTCGTTGATGATGGCCGGGTGCGCGCTCGGCGGGCGCGTGGCGATGATCTCCGCGCGGGTGTTGCCGAACAGGCGCCCGAGGCGGTCGTACCAGGGGCCGTTGCCGATGCGGTCGATGGCGTGGACGGGGTTGCCGTCGCCGCCGTTGGTCGCGCTGAGGAAGGCGCGCCACTGCTTGCGACCGGAGCCGGGCATGGAGCGCTCGGCGATGGCCGTGCAGATGCGGTCGGCCCCGCGGAGGCCCGCGCCCACGCCCGTCTCCCCGTAGCGAAGGTCGCCGCCGAAGCCCTGCGCGCTGCCCGAGAGCGCCTGGAGCGCCGTCAGGCTCGTGACGAAGAAGCTGAAGCGCGGGAGGTCGCCGTCCGTAGGCGCCACGACGTCCGCGTCCGCCGTCGCGCTGTCGGCGCGGGCTGCGTCGACGGGCGCGGCGTCAGTCACAGGTGCATCGTGCGCAGACACGTCGGCGTTGCCGGTGTCGGGCGCGGCCGCGTCTCCCGGCAGTTCGATCACGGTGTTGCCGCAGGCCGTCAGGAGGAGCGTCGCGACGAGCAGCGGGAGGCGGGTGGCACAGGTCATGGTGCACCGTTCCTTTCGAAGTGAAGAGAAGTCAGCCGCAGGTGAGGTCGGCGCGGCAGGTTCCCATGCCCATGCAGTCGTCGTTGCTCGTGCACGAACGCACGCCGGGCACGGTGACGTAGCTCTCGACCGTTGACGACACCACCATGTTGACGCGCCCGGTGCCCACGGTGGCGCTTCCGACGTTTTCGCGCGTGACCACGATGCTCGGGAAGCCCGCGACGCCAAGGCCCACGAGGCGCGTGACGAGCCCCGCCCCGATGGTGAGCGACCCGTCGTCGGCCGTCTCGCATGAGATCATCCCGCGCGTCCCGCCGTGGTGGCTGATGTCGAGCTTCACCTTCACGCGTGAGCCCGTGCCCGCCGCACCGGGCGTCGTCCATCGCAGCTCGACGGGCGTGTTCTGCGCCACCTGGAGCATCGTGCTCGTCACCGTGAGCGGCGCGATGCCGCGGCCGTCGACCGCGAACGCCGGGATCGCGCCCGCGCCACCCGCCTCGATTCGAAGCGCGTCGCCCTCAGAGAACGCAGGGAAGGGCAGGGTCACGCTGCCCGGCGGCTGGTAGTTGTTGGCGACGAGCGTCAGCTCGATGGGCATCGCACCTGAAGCCGTGCGCAGGCCCGTCATGCGCACCGTCCCCGCGCTCTGCGAGGTGGGGTACGGGCGGCAGGTGTTGTCGGCGACGCACGCCGCGGCGCTCCCGCAGGGCGTCGCGCAGAACGGGATGCGCGGCGTGAGGACGCGGCAGTCGCCGTCGGTCAACGCCTCCGTCCACGCGGTGGTCTCGGGCGTCTCGCCCAGCTGAACCCGCCCGACGACGTTGGTGTAGCCAGGCGTCGTGCCCGAGGGCGCCACGAGCTGAACCTGGAACGTGCCCGAGATGGCTCCCCCCGTCGCCGCGCCGTCCGGTGAGGCCGCGTCCGCCGCGCCGCCGTCGCCCGGTGTCGCCGGTGTCGTACCGCACGCGCTCGCGAGTGCGCTGGCGGCGAGGATCCAACGGAGGTCGTGTGCGTGCGTCATGAAGCTCTCCCTCGAAGGCCAAGACTGTGGGACGGGCGGGCGTGAAGGCGGTGAAGACAGGGGCCGGCGGAACGCGCAGGCGGCCTCACGGCGCGGCGCTGCGATCGGGCGTTCGATAGGTGACGACGAGCTCCGCGCTGTCGTGCATGAGGTCGACGTTCTCCACGAGGACGCGCTCGCACGGGACGCCGAGGCGTTTGGAGAGATCAGCGAGCAGGGCCTCGCGCTGCGACACCGGGAGCAGCTCGATGCGGTCGTAGCGGACCGTGACCGAGTCGACCCCGCGGCGCCACGGGCCGAGCTCGAGCGCGGCGACGACGGCGAGCACGGCCAGATCGACCAGCGCCACGCGGGCGAACGTCGCAGCGTCGGCCGCGACCCCGTTCAAGATCGCCAGGCCGATCATGAGGAAGAGGTACGTGAGGTCGCGGATGCGCATCGCCTCGGTGCGGTACCGAAGGATGCCGAACACCGCGAAGAGGCCGAGCGACACGCCCAACTCCACGCGCACGCCGGACAGCGTGCACGCCACCGCGAAGGTGATGATGTTGAGCAGCCAGAAGGTGAAGGCGTACTCCTGGCGGGGGTAGAGCCGGAGGTAGATGCCCCGGACCACGATGGCCACGCAGGCGACGTCGAGCGCGAGGCGCGGGCCGACGGAGCGGGCGGCTTGGAGCAGGAGCGAGGTGAAGTCGTGCATCAGGGGGCTCCGTCGAAGGCCCGCAGCGTGGGCCGGAACGTGTTGGCGCGCTCGCCCGACAGCAGCGCGACCGCCGCGCAGTACTTGCTGAAGGGGACGCTCTTGCCGCCCGCCCGGCGCACCGCCGCGATGAGGGGCGAGGCCTGGCCGCGGCCGACGTCCTTCACCTCGACGATCACGAAGCTGTCGAGCGTGCGGCGCTGGTCATCGCGCTCCAGGGCGAGGTTGAAGTCGAGCGTGGCGCGCTCCACCGTGCGGCGGTTGAGCAGCATGAGGCGGTAGAACACCGTGCGGGCGACCGGCACGAGCGAGCCCTCAGCGAACACCCGCGGGCTCGCCGACGCGAGTCGCTCCAGGTCGAGCGGGGTCAGGTCGCGAGACAGCTCCGAACGCTCCCAGCGGCGCTTGCTCGTGTCGCCGCGCGAGGTCTTCTCCTTGAACTCCAGCACCGAGAGGTTCCGGTCGGCGTAGTTGCGGATCCGCACCTTGAAGCGCGGCGAACGGCGGCGGCGGTGGTCGTGGTAGAAGCGCAGCGTCGGGGTGTCGAAGTACCAGGTGTCGTAGTGCGCGAAGCGCTGCGCCCCCGCGAGCACCACGCGGTAGTCTTCACGGATCGACCGCAGCACCTCGCCGATCGTCGCCGAGGGCACGAGAAACTTCCGGTCGAAGCGGCGCTGCAATGACAGACGCTCCAGGTCGGCGGGGGCGGCCGCGTCGTACTCGGCGATGATGGCCGCGAGCATCCCAAGCCCGGAGGCGTCGACGATCGCCGCGCTCACGCCCGCCTCCGCCGCGTCGTCTGGTTGAAGGGAATCGAAGCCAAGGGTGACCTCCACGAGCCGCCTCCCCTTTCATGGCCGGGAGACGTTGGCGTCTTCAAAACTTCGCACACCTGTCACGGTCCGTCGGTCGACATTGCGTGCGGTGTGTGTTGCGTTTTGTATGCGTAAGCGGCGGACCGCGCGGGGTCAGTTGGGCGGTGCCGCCTCGCGGACGGCGCGGACGATGTCCTCCTCGCGGGCGGCGAACTGGCTCGCGACGTCGCTGCAGCGGGCCATGTCCTCGGCGACCATGCGCCCCTCGGGGGGGTCGCGGTAGGGGACGATCGACTCACGGAGCGTGACGTTGCCGACCCACTGGAGGAGTCGCTGCGGCGACATGCCAGCGCCGCTCACGATGGCCACGACGGTGCACCCGCCGCGGGGCGTGTGGAAGAGCGAGGCGCCGACGGTCATCGCGGCGCAGCCCTGCCGCGGGCACACGCGCTCGGGCTCGGGGCGCACGTCGATGGGGCGGCCCGGGAGGGCGCGCTCGACCACCGCGCGGAGGCGTTGCTGCACCGCCGTGGCGATCGCGCGGACGGCGGGGTCTTCCGAGCGCGGCGCGATGCGGGGCCAGAGCACCACCACGCCACCACGGACGCCGATGGAGCGGGAGATCTCGGGCGCGTCGACGGAGCTCGCCCCGGTGGGGGGAGGGGGCGTCGAGGCCGTCGGAGAGGTCGTCGCGGGGGTCGCCGCGGGCGCGACAGGGGCGGGGGCCTCGGCGCCCGAGGGTGAGGTGGGGGGCGGCGGCGACGTGGGCGCGGGCGTCGAGGACGCGCAGGCGGCGGTGAGGACGAGGAGGGGAAGGGCGCGCATGGGCCGCGAGGATAGACCGGGACGCCGGGTCGGGGCGATACGCTTCGGGTGAAGGCGCTTCCACCGTGGGGCGGAGGTCTGGTAGGTGTCCCGCGCCATGGCGTCCACACTCCTCCTCGAAATCGGCTGCGAAGAGCTTCCCACGTCCTTCCTGGACGGCGCCCTCGAACAGTTGCGCTCCCTCGTGCCGGAGGAGCTCGCGAAGGCGCGGGTGACCCACGGCGACGTCCGCGTGCTGGGCACCGCGCGTCGGCTCGTCGTGCTCGTCGCCGAGGTGGCCGACGCGGTGAGCGCGCGCGAAGAGGAGCTGCTCGGCCCCTCGGAGTCCGCGGCCCGGGCGCCGGGCGGGGGCTGGTCGAAGGCCGCCGAAGGCTTCGCGAAGAAGAACAACGTCCCGCTCGACCGCCTCGAGGTGGCCGACACGCCGAAGGGTCGCTACCTGCGCGCGGTGATCCGTCACGAAGGGGCGTCGGCGACGGCCCTCCTGCCGGGCGTGCTCGGCGCCGTCGTTCGGCGGATCACGTTTGCGAAGAGCATGCGCTGGGGCAACGGCGACACGGCCTTCGGTCGGCCCGTCCAGTGGATCGTCGCGCTGCTCGGTGACGCCGTGGTGCCCTTCGAGTTCGCGGGCGTCACGGCGGGTCGGTCGACGCGTGGGCACCGCTTCCTCGCGCCGGACGTGGTCGACGTTCCCCACGCCGATGCGTACGTGTCCGTGGTGGGTGAGCGTCACGTGCGGGTCGACCCTGACGCGCGGCGCGTGGCCATGCTCGCGGCGCTGGAGTCCGCGGCGGCCGCCGAGGGGGGCGAGCTGGTGCGCGACGCGTTTCTGGAGGGCGAGGTGCTCGGCCTCGTCGAGGAGCCGCACGTCATCGTCGGGCGCTTCGAAGAGCGCTACCTCGAGCTCCCCGACGCCCTCATCGAGAGCGTGATGCGCGGGCACCAGCGCTACTTCGCGGTGGAGCGCCGCCGCGACGAGCTCGGCCCCACCGGCGGCGGCATCGGCGAGGGCGCGAAGACTCCGAAGCCCCACCACAACCGCCTCCTCCCGCTCTTCCTCACCGTGGTGAACACCGCCCGCGACGTCGAGACCGTGCGTCGCGGCAACGAGCGCGTGATGCGGGCGCGGCTCTCGGACGCCGCCTTCTTCGTCGCGCAAGACCGTCACTCGCGGCTCGACGCCCGCGTCGCCTCGCTCGACGCGGTGACCTTCCACGCGAAGCTCGGCTCCTACGGCGACAAGGCCCGGCGGGTGGCCGCGCTCGCGGGCTGGGTCGCGGGGGCCTTCGGCGCCGATGGCGACCTCGCGGCGCGCGCCGGGACGCTCGCCAAGGCCGACCTGGTGACCCTCACCGTGGGTGAGTTTCCCGAGCTGCAGGGGCTCATGGGGGCCTTCTACGCCACGCACGACGGGGAGCCCGCGGACGTCGCTCGCGCCATCGCGGAGCACTACCAGCCCAAGGGCGCCGCCGACGCCGTCGCCCCTTCGAAGCTCGGCGCTGCGCTCGCCGTCGCCGACCGCCTCGACACCCTCGTGGGCTGCTTCGCGGTGGGTCTCCGTCCTTCGGGGAGCGAGGATCCCTTCGGCCTCCGTCGCACGACGCTGGGCCTGCTGCGCACCCTTCTCCAGCACGGCGCGCGCGTCTCGCTCACCGAGGCCGTGACCCGCGCGTGGGACGTCTACGCGGCGGAGAACGGTCGCATGGCCACGGCCGCGGCCGCAGCGAAGGTGACCCGCGAGTCCCTGGTCGCCGACGTGCTGGCCTTCACCGCCGATCGCCTCAAGGGCATGTTGGAGGAGCGGCACGCGCGTGACGTGGTGGCTGCGTGCATGGCGGCCGGGCGCGACGTGCCGGTCGACGTGCTCGAGCGGGTCGAGGCGCTGGCGACCTTCTGGCAGACGCCCGCCGCGGCCGACCTCGCGGTGGCCTTCCGTCGCGTGTTCAACATCTCGCGCGAGGCGCCGAGCGGTGAGCTCACCGAGGCGGATCGCGCGCTCCTCACGCACCCCGCCGAGGTCGCCCTCCTCGCGGCCTTCGACGCCACGCGGGCCGAGCTCGCGCCGTTGTTCGCGCGGCGGGCGTTTGTCTCTGCGTTGGAGCTCATCGCCTCGTCGCTCCGGGCCCCCGTCGATCGCCTCTTCACCGAGGTGATGGTGATGGACAAGGACGAGTCCCTCCGCGCCGCTCGCCTCCGCCTCATGGGCCGCATCGCCGACTCGCTCGGCGGCTTCGCCCGCTTCGATTTTGTCGACTGACGCTGCGCCCGCCCTGGTCACTCCGGTGCCCACTGGTGTCGGCGTGGGGACGGTGTTCCAATTGTGGGCTGGAGGCTTCGATGAGCCGAAGGTACACGTGGCGTGCGCTCGCGCTGACCGTCTGTCTGACCGCGTGCGCCAACGAGGACGAGGTGGTGCTCGACCCCGGGGACGACGCGTCATCGCCCGGCGCGGACGCCGCCGACCGGGACCGCGCGCTCCCGACCGATGACCTCGCCGTCGGTGGGCTGGACGCGAGCACGGCCGACGGCGGAGACCGTGACGGTGCGTCGGGCGGCGACCGCCCCACCGGCGTTGACCGCGCCTCCGTGGCCGAGCGCTGTGGCAACGGCCTCGATGACGACCTCGACGGCGCCATCGACGAGGACTGCCCCTGCGCGCCAGGGTCGACGCAGCCCTGCTTCAACGGCGACCCCAGCAACCACCGCGTGGGCACCTGCCGCGACGGGGCGCAGCGCTGCGAGGGGACCGGCGAGTTCGGCACCTGGGGCGCGTGCATGGGGGCGGTGCTCCCAAGCGCCGACGTGTGCAGCGACGGGATGGACCAGGACTGCAACGGCGTCGTCGACGACGGCGCCGGGTGCTGCCGCATGGGGATGACCACCGCCTGCTACACGGGTCCGATGGGGACGATCGGGCGGGGCATCTGCCGCGGCGGGACGCGCGCGTGTCAGGCCAACGGGACGCCAGGGCCGTGCATGGGCGAGGTGCTCCCGCGCGCTGAAGTGTGCAACGGCCTCGACGACGACTGCGACGGCACGGTGGATGAGGACTGCGCCGCCTGCATCATGAACGCGGGCGCCTCGACGCCGTGGCAGATCCACCTGGGCGAGGGTCCCCGCTGCTGGGGGCGAACCTTCGCGATGCACGGCGACCCCGGCGAGTACGCCTTCTCGCGCATCCCGCCGCAGATGGATCCGGGCTGGCGACCGCATGCCCCCGAGGCGATCAGCTTCGACGACCCGTCGACCCTCTGCGGCGTCTGCGAATGCCGCGCGGGCGGGGACTTCACGTACTTCCAGACCAGCTTCTACGTGCCCTCCACGCTCGCCGTCACCAGCATGCGGGTCACCATCCAGGACGTCGATGACGGCGTGAGCGTGGCGGTCTTCAACACCCGCTACCCCAACGGCATCGTCGACCCCGGCGCCTTTGCCTACCTCGGCGGCGGCAGCACGGCCGACCTCGCGCGCTACGTCGTCGCCGGCTCCAACCGGGTCGTCCTCACCCACATCGACGACTGCTGCATGGTTCGGCGCATCGCGCGGGCCACCATCGCGCTCAACGGGGCGCCCCTCCGGCCCTGCGGCGCCCCCTGAGACCGCCCGCCGGACCGTGGGGCTCGTGTGACCCGATGGTCACCGCGGCCCCACTCCCCCTCCGCGCCCGAAATGGCTCTCCCACGGGTGAATTGTGTTGTTGCGCGCGGCACAGAACGTGAGTCTTCTCTTCCCCATGACCTCGCGCTCCGCCTTCTTCGTGGCCCTCCTCGGCGCTGTGTGGATCGGTTGCAACGCCGGCGACACCACCCCGGTGGAGGGCGATGGGGTCGACGCGGGCAAGCTCACGGACGACGCGGGCAACTTCATCGATCGTCGCGACCCGACGGGGGACAACGGCCTCCCCCCGGGCCTCGACGCGCGCCCGCCGACGGGCGACGGCGGAACGGTCTTCGCCGACGGGAACAACGGCGGCTGGGACGGGAGCAACGGGGCCGGCGACGTGGTGCCCCTCCCGATCCCGGACGGAGGAACCACCGGGGGCAATCCCCGCGAGCGCTGCGATGACGGCCTCGACAACGACGGCAACGGGCGCGTCGACGACGAGTGCCCCTGCCTGCCGGGCGCGTCGCAGATCTGCTTCGTGGGCGACCCCGCGCTCGCCGGGCACGGGCCGTGTCAGTACGGCACGCAGCGCTGCGAGGGCGAGACGGAGTTTGGCGCGTGGGGGCCGTGCATGGGCCACGGGGCGCCGCAGCGCGAGGTGTGCGACCAGCAGGACAACGACTGCGACGGCATCGTCGACGAAGGCTGCGCGTGCCGATCGGGCGAGCGGCGTCCCTGCTACACGGGCGCGGCCGTCACGCGCGGGGTCGGGCTTTGCCGCATCGGCGAGCAGTCGTGCGCGGTCAACGACCTCGGCCAGGCGACGTGGGGGCGCTGCGTGGGCGAGGTGCTCCCGCGGCCCGACACCTGCGACGGCCTCGACAACGACTGCGACGGGCGCAACGACGAGAACTGCGAGTGCCCCATCGGCCAGACGCGCCCCTGCTACGACGGCCCGATGGGCACCTCCGCCACGGGCGTGTGCCGCGTGGGGACGCAGCGCTGCCTCCCCGGGCTCGTGCTGGGCTCGGCGTGGGGCGTGTGTGAAGGACAGCTCCTGCCGTCGAGCGAGGACTGCTCCGACCGCGTCGACAACGACTGCAACGGTCGGACAGACTGTGCCGACCCGCGCTGCACCAACGCCGCCGAGTGTCGGCCGTGCATGCCGGGCGGCGAGCGCTTCACCCTCACCACCGCGCCCGCGGACATCCTCTTCGTCGTCGACCGCTCGGGCTCCATGACGCTCACCACCCTCGACGGCGTCACGCGCTGGAACGCCCTCGTCTCCGCGGTGCGGGCGGTGCTTCCGCCGCTCGACGCGTCGCTCTCGATGGGCCTCATCATCTACCCCGACCCCGACCAGTGCTCGGTGCCGTCGGCGCCCGTCGTCCCGATCTCGTCGATGGCGGCGTCGCGCATCACCTCGGCCCTCGCGGCGCGCGGCCCGTATCGCACGGCCCTCACGCCGACCTACGCCGCGCTGCTCGCCGCGGAGGCGCACCTGCGCTCGGTCGCCTCGACGCGCCGTCGGTTCATCGTGCTGGCCACCGACGGCGCGCCCAACTGCAGCGGCGGCGTCGCCCAGGTGGTCACCACCATCTCGCGCATCCGGGCGATGTACGGCGTCGACACCTTCATCCTCGGCATCCCGGGCTCCGACCTCTCGCTCTACCCCTCGCTCAACACGATGGCGGAGGCGGGCGGGCGCGCGCGGACGGGCGCGATTCGCTTCTACGACGCGGGTTCGACGGCGCAGCTCGAGACGCAGCTCCGCTCCATCACCTCGGCGACGCGGAGCTGCACCTACCGCTTCGCGACCACGCCCTCGCGCCCCGACCAGGTGACCGTCCAGTTTGATGGTCGGCCCGTCCCCCGCAACGGGACCGACGGCTGGATCTACACCGACGGCACCAACCGCGAGATTCGCTTCAACGGTCTGTCGTGCACGCAGCTCAACAGCGGCACGGTGCGCACCGTCAACGCGAGCTTCAACTGCTGACGGTCAGCGCCGCGGGGCGCCGGCGTCGGCGTGCGCCGCGGGGTGCGGGCGGGCGACGGTGTCCTGCCCGCGGAGGGAGACCCAGGCGCTCACGCCCACGGCGATGGCGGCCAGGACGCCGCTCGCGATCACCACCCAGCGGGGCGTCGAGGCTTCGGGCGTCGGCGCGACGACGGGCGCGGCGGTGACCACGGGGCCGAGGGTGTAGGCGTCCGCGGGCGGCGGTGGCGGAGGCGACGCGGGAGGCGACGGCGCCGCTGGGGGGCGTGACGGGCCGTGGCCGAGGTCGCTGGTGAAGTCGGCGCGCGCCCGCGGGCTCGCGTGCGGGAGGAGGGCTTCGCAGAACGCGCGGAGCGACACGGGCCGCTCGCTGGGGTCTTTGCGGAGCGCGCGCCAGATGGCCTCATCGACGTCTTCGGGGAGCTCGGGGCGCAGCGCGCGCAGGCGGATCGGGTCGGCGTGGACGACGTTGCGCAGCGTCTCGGCGTCGCTCGCGCCGTGGAAGGGGCGCTTGCCCGTCAACGCTTCGAAGAGAACCACCGCGAAGGACCAGAGGTCGCTCCGCCCGTCGACCTCTTCGGGGCGGAGGAGCTGCTCGGGGGACACAAAATCCGGGGTGCCGACGGAGGCGCCCTCGCGCACCTCCTCGGCGCTCCCCTCCGCGGCGACGAGCCCGAAATCGAGCAGCTTGGGGAAGACCACGCCGGCGGCGGGGGAGGCGAGGAAGATGTTGGCGGGCTTGAGGTCGCGGTGGACGAGGCCGAGGTCATTCACCGCCGACACGGCCGACGCGATGGGGAGCAGGAAGTCGACGGCGGCCTCGAGCGAGAGCGGCCCGTCGCGACGCAGACGTTGAGAGAGCGTCTCCCCGGTGAGGCGCTCCATGGCGATGAAGAGCTGGGCGTCGTGCTCGCCGCGGTCGAACACCTCCACGATGTGCGGGTGCCGCAGCAGCGCGACGATCTCCGCCTCGCGGTAGAACTTCGCCACCAGCCCGGCGTCGGCGTGGTGCTGCGGGTGAAGCACCTTGAGCGCGGTGGGCCGTCCGTCCTGGGCGCGGGTCGCGTCGTACACCACGCCGAAGGCCCCACGGCCGATGGGACCGCGGAGCACATAGGCCCCGAAGACGGTGCCCGGGGGAGCTGTCGCCGAGCGTAGCCCGCGCACGCGCGGATGATCGGCGATGCCTCTCGGCGGCGCAAGAGGCACGGCGTGCGGGGGGCGTTCACCCGTTGACGTCGCGTCGCGCCGGGGCCTATGAGTCTTGTGCCCATCATGAGTGAGACCCACAGTCACGCGAGCCACGGCCACGACGCAGAGGCCCCCATCGATGTCCGCGAGCGGGGCGCCCCGGTCGACGGTCAACCCCAGCACCTCGATCGCCGGCTGTTCATGCAGCTCCAGGTGTTCGAAGCGGCGGGCGACCCGGCGGTGGGGCTGCGCGGGCTCGGCGCCGCGCTGCGCGACGCGGCCGTCCCCTCGGTGCTCTATGAGGACGTGAGCCACCCGCGCGGCATCGGCGTGCTCACCTTCAGCGAAGACCCCGCCCTCTTCGTCAAGAAGGCCCGGCCGGTGCTCGCGCGCGACGGGCTCACGCTGCGCCCGGAGTTCACGATGCTCGGGCGCTCGTACAGCACGGGCTACGAGAGCGACCTCGCCTTCTGGCTCCTGGAGCGCCCCAAGCAGACGGTGCTCCACGAGGGCTGGGACTGGCACGTCTGGTACCCCCTCAAGCGCACGGGGGCGTTCAACCGCCTGGAGGGCCGCGAGCAGGGGGCGATTCTCCGCGAGCACGGCACCATCGGGAAGCGCTACGGCGAGTCCGACCTCGCCCATGACATCCGGCTGGCGTGCCACGGCCTCGACGTCCACGACAACGAGTTTGTCATCGGGCTCATCGGCAAGGAGCTGCACCCGCTGTCCCACGTGGTTCAGACGATGCGCAAGACCCGCCAGACCTCGGAGTTCATGGACCACATGGGTCCGTTTTTTGTCGGACACGCGGTCTGGCGCAACGGATAAGACCCTTCCACGGGCCGCGGGAGGTCGTCTACACTCCGCGCTCAATCGCAGGGAGCAACGACGATGGACACGCAAGACAAGGCAATCCTGAAGGGTCTCGTGGCGGTGGCGTGGGTCGACGGCCAGGTGCACGAGGGCGAGCACGAGCACATCGAGGCCCTCATCAACGCCTTCGGGGCCGACGAGGCCGAGGCGACGGAGATCCGTGACTTCGCCAAGGAGCCCAAGGGGCTGGTGGACATCCCCATCACCGACCTCTCGCGCGACGACCGCCGCGTGCTCCTCAACCACGCCGTGGTGCTCACGTACATGGACGGCGAGCAGACCGACGACGAGCGGCAGATGATCGGCCAGCTCCGCGAGGCCCTGCGCATCCCCGAGGGCGAGGCCGAGCGCGTCATCGAGGCCGCCTCCGCGCGCGCCAAGCGCCTCCTCCAGATGCAGGCCTGATCGACCGCCGCGCCGTTCGCGGTCACGCGGGCGGCGCGGGCCTCTGCATCACGCCCGCGCGCTGCATCGAGCGGTCGTGTGCGCCCGCCAGCAACGGCAGCGAGATCGCTGCCCCCACCAACGCCAGAAACATGTCCCACTGAGCGTCCCAGGGATCGCCCTGCGACCCGAGGAAGGCCGTCCCCACGTCGCCCGCCACGATGAGCGTCGTCCACCACTCGATGAGCTCCCAGAAGGCTCCGATGGCGAGGACGATCGAGAGCGTGATGAACGTGAACCAGCCGCCCGTCGCGAGGGGTGTGCGCCGGAGGAGCACCTCGCGGATGGTGAGGGCGGGGAAGAAGCCGAGCGCGAGGTGACCGACGCGGTCGTAGTGGTTGCGGGAGAGGTGGAAGGCGTCGCGCGCCCAGTTGCCGAGGGGGGTGTTGGCGTACGTGTAGATGCCGCCGTACACGAGGATGAGCACGTGGACGAACCAGCACCCGTACACGAGGTGCGACATGGGGAAGCGTCGGTACACCGCGGCGAGGACGGCGACGGCGGCGAGGCCCGGGACGACCTCGAGGAGGTAGCTCTGGTGGCCCGCGGGCGGCGCCCAGCCCGTCACGAGGCAGATCGCGAGGAGCAGCGCGAGGAGCGCGGCGGGCAGGCGCGCGTGTTCGCGCGTCCCGAGGACCGGGGGGAATGCGGGCTTCGTCACGGCGCGGAGTGCCTCCACGGGAGGTCGTAGCGCGGTCGGTGTGCGCCGGTCTACTGCCGATCGTCGGAGGTGGTCGCCGTCCAGCGATCGATGGCCTCACGGAGCTCGGCGCGGCGGAAGGGCTTGGAGACGTGGTCGTTCATGCCCGCGTCGAGGCAGCGCTCGCGGTCGCTTTCGAAGGCGCTGGCCGTGAGGGCGATGATGGGGACGGGCGGTACGGTGCGGATGCGCTCCTGCGCGCGGATGGCGCGCGTCGCGTCGAAGCCATCCAGCTCCGGCATCTGGCAGTCCATGAAGACGAGGTCGAAGCGGTCGTGGCTGAGCGCCGCGAGGGCCTCGGCCCCGTTGCTCGCGAGGGTCACGTCGCAGTCGAGCTGGCGGAGGGCGCGCTCGATGATCCGCTGGTTGACGGGGTTGTCCTCGGCGACGAGCACCCGCCGCCCGGAGAGCGGCGCGAGCGGCGGGACAGAGGCCGCCGCCAGGGCGTCGTCGTGCGCGGCGCGGGCGGGCGAGAGCGCGCGCACCACGCCGTCGAAGCGGGCGGGGCGGTACACCACGCCGTCGAAGGGCGACCGGTCGGCGAGGTCGCGCCACACCCGGCGGTGACAGTGCGCGATGACCCGCGGCGCGGTCGGCGCCTGCGCTCGAAAGGCCGCGACGAAGCGAGCGAGCGCGTCGGCGTCGGTCACCGGGGACACGAAGGCCAGCGTGGGTCGGTGCGTCGCGAGGAGCGCGAGGGCCTCGTCGAGGTCGGCGGCGTCGACGCGCGTCAGGCAGAGCTGCGCGAGGTGCTGGCCGAGCGCCTCGCGCCCCGTGGGGTGGGGGTCGATGACGATCGCGACGCGGCCGCGCACGCTCGCGAAGGAGGCGCGGGCGTTGGGCGGTTCGACCGCGAACGGTGCGCCCACGCGAAACTCCGACCCGACGCCGAGCGTGCTCTCGACCTCGATGGTGCCGCCCATGAGCTCCATGAGGCGGCGCGTGATGGTGAGCCCGAGGCCGGTGCCGCCGAAGCGCCGCGTGGTCGACGTGTCGGCCTGCGTGAAGGCGTCGAACACGCGGGCCCGGTCTTCGGGGCGGAGGCCGACCCCGGTGTCGCGAACGTGGAAGCACACGCGGCAGCCGCCGTCGGGCTCGGGCTTCGCGGAGGCGCGCACCACCACCTCGCCCCGCGCGGTGAACTTCACCGCGTTGGAGAGGAGGTTGAGGAGCACCTGGCGAACCCGCACGGGGTCGCCGCGCAGGCGCTCGGGCACCTCGGGGGCCACAACGCCGTGGAGCTCGATCCCCTTCGCGTGGGCGACGTCGGCGACGAGGTCGAGCGCGTCTTCGAGGAGTCGGCGCGGGTCGAAGGCGATCTGCTCGATCTCCATGCGGCCCGACTCGATCTTGGACAGGTCGAGGATGTCGTTGATGATGACGAGCAGGCCCTCGCCGGCGCCGCGGAGGGTGGTGACGCACTCCCGCTGCTCGCGCTCCAGGCGGGTGTCGAGGAGCATGTCGGACATGCCGAGGATCGCGTTCATGGGCGTGCGGATCTCGTGCGACATGTTGGCGAGGAAGGCGTCGCGGGCGCGGAGGGCCGCGGCGAGGGCGTCGTTGGTGGCCTCCAGCGTGCGCGCCACCTCGTCGGAGCACGCGCGGGCGCAGGCCGCCTCGTCGGCGCGCCGGTCGGCGAGCTCGCGCAGCGCGCCGGCGAACATCGCGGCGCTCACGCACAGCAACACCTGGAGCGCGGCCCGCGGCGCGACGGCGTCGACCCGGAGCCCTCTGCCCACCAGGAGCGCGTTGAGGGCCACGATGACGGCGACCATCACGGCCGTCCAGCCACGCGCCGACCGCACCCCGAGGCTGACCGTCACCAGCAGGGGCACCACCACGTAGCAGAAGACCCGGTCGCTCAGGGGCTCGGCGTCGAACTGCGCCGCGAGCGCGATGAGCGCCACGGCCGCCCCGGTGGTGGAGTGCGCCAGCAGCCGCATGCGTCGCATGTCCTGCGCCCGCGCGGCGACGGCGCCGTGGGCGAGCGCCAGCAGCACGTAGACGCCGTCGATGACGACGAGCCGACGTGACCCGAGCGCGAGGTCGAGGCCGGCCACGAGCAACGCCGCGATGGCGCCGTAGCGGGCGATGAGCACGACCCGGGTGCGGAGCAGTTCGAGGGCGTGAGGGTCGCTCGCTTCGTCGATGGCGGGGGCGGGGGCGGTGAGCTGCGACGAGGACGCCATCGAAGCATGAATAACGGCGGCTAGCCCGGCGGGGACGAGGGGCGCGGGGGCTGAATCTCAGCGATCCGCGCGAGCACCTGAAGCCACACCTCCGGGGCCGGGCGGATGCGGTAGGAGTCGGTCTCGTGCAGGTAGCGGACGACCCCCGCGCGGTCGGTCACGATCACGGTCGGTAGCACGGCGTCCGCCTCGTAGCCGAGCACCTCGAAGCCGACGGGGAGGGCTCCGCGGTGCGCGATGCCGAGGGCCTTCGCGGCGCGCCCCTGTGGATCGATCAGGAACTCGAAGCGCACCCGCAGCCTCCGGGCGAGGTCGGCCGTGTGGCGCTGCGGTTGCGGGCTCACCAGGGCGACGCGGGCCCCGAGGGACTCGATGGACTGGTAGGCCCGCACCGCTTCGCGGATCTGCGCGGTGCAGAGGGGGCACCAGTTGCCGCGGAAGAAGATCCAGACCGTGGGTCGATCGCAGAGGGTGCGCGCGTCGATGGCGGCTCCGTCGACCGTGGCGACGTCGAAGGGGGGCAACGCGGCGTCGACCTGGAGCGCGCTGCCGGGGACGCGCTCGAGTGGGGAGTACCAGAAGACGTAGGCGAGGGCGCTGGCGAGGCCGACCAGGGCGAGCGCAACTGCGACCCCGGCGGGTTCGCCGCGAAACGACGCGACGAGGGCGAGGACGAGGCCCAGGCCCGCAGCCCCCAGCAGCAGCGGCATCCGCGGGGTAGTGCGCGCCGTCGGGAGGACGTAGTAGCGCCCGATGGCCGCCGGAACCGCCAGCAGGGACAGCGACGCGCCGATCCACGCCAGGGTGAGCTGGAGGCGGTGGGTGGCCGTCAACGCGCCGATCGCGACGAGCGGGGCAGCGGTCGCAAGGCTGATGTACCAACGCTTCAACGACATGGCGGGGTGACGCTCGGCGCGCGCTTGAGCTAGTTCGCACGGCGATCGGCGCGGCCTCAAGCGGGCGTCGCGGCGTGCGCAACGAATGTTCAATCCCAAATCGTTCGCGGTGCTCGGAACGTGGACGTTGCGTCGCAGAGACCTTGTGGCGGATGTG
>JBILLV010000405.1:0-7564 GCA_044375895.1 Polyangiales bacterium
CACACGCGCGGCGTCATCCACCGCGACCTCAAGCCCACCAACATCATGCTGGGTGAGTTTGGCGAGGTGTACGTGCTCGACTGGGGCATCGCCCGCGTGCAAGGCCAGATGGACGACGCGCCCGGCATCATCGACGGACCGGGTTCGCGCGACATCCTCGGCTCGGGGCCCCACGCGACGGCGACGGGCGCGCTCCTCGGGACGCCCGCGTACATGTCCCCCGAGCAGCTCCGCGGCCAGCACAACACCCTCGACGGGCGGAGCGATGTCTACGCGCTCGGGATGATTCTGTACGAGCTCTGCGCCGCGCGTCCCTTCCACAGCGGCAAGGGCTTCGCGGCCATCGCATCGGAGACGCTGCTGGGGGTGCGGGCGATCCCTTCGGAGGCTGCCCCCGACACGCCTCCTGAGCTCGACGCCCTCGTGCAGAAGTGCACGGCGCTCGACCCCGCGGCGCGCTTCGCGACGGTGGGTGAGCTCGCCCGCGCGGTGGAGGCCTACCTCGACGGCGACCGCGACCTCCAGCGCCGCCGCGACCTCGCCGCCGAACACGCGAAGCGCGCCCTCGACGCCACCGAGCGCTCGCAGGAGGCGACGGGCGGCGACTACGAGGCGCTGCGCAAGGACGCGATGCGCTCGGTGGTCCAGTCGCTCGCCCTCGACCCGGAGCAGCGGGAGGCGCGGAAGACCTTCGTCCGCCTGCTCACCGAGGCCCCCAAGGAGGCGCCCCCTGCCGTGCGCGCCGACCTCGCGGCCTGGGCGCTGGAGTCGCGGCGCAAGGGGCTCCGCTTCGGCGTGGTGGGGCTCCTCACGTGGTGCGCGGCCATCCCCGCGGCCCTCGCCCTCGGCGTGCGCGACCTCCCCGCCGCGCTCATGGCGTCGTCGACCGTGGTGGCGTTTACGCTCGCGATGGCGTGGGCGGCGCGGGCGACGCGCTTCCACGTGAAGTACACGCTCGCGGTGGCGGCGACGATGGCGGTGGCCATCATGAGCCTGTCGGCGTGGCTCGGCCCCTTCATCCTGGTCCCCGAGGCGGCGACGGCGATCCTGACGATGATGGCGGTGTTCTGCGAGCCGACGGAGCGCAAGGTGCTGCTGGGCCTCGGCGTGGTGATCACCCTGCTGCCCTTCGGTCTGGAGGCGGCGGAGGTCGTCCCGCACTCGTTTCGGATGGAGGAGGGACGCCTGGTGCTGATCGAGCGGGTGTTCGCGCTGCACCCGGGGCGGACGCTGCTCGGGCTGCTCTACACGAGCGCGGCCTTCACCATCGTGCCGCAGCTCGTGATGGGGCGCATCCGCGACGAGGTGCTGGCGCTCCAGCTCCGCTTCGTGACGCAGGCGTGGCACCTCCGGCAGATCGTCGACGAGCCCGACGCGACGCGCCCCGCCGGCGGGTGATACGCTCGCGCGCCTCGATGCGGCTCACGAGTGCTGGATGGTTCCTCACGCTCGCAGCCCTCGCGGGCTGCGCAGAGACGGTGGCGGGCGCGCGCGGTGACGCCGGTGCCACGGGCGACGCACCGCCCGTAGGCGCGGTCACCCCCTGCACGAGCCCGAGCGCCCTCGACGCCAACGCGCTCGGCGTCCTCGCGGGCGCGCAGACCCTCGTCACCGTCACCCCCGCACAATGGACCCGCGGGGTGGCCCTCCCATCGTCGACGGGCTGCGGCCCCGACGGCGGTGGCGACCGTCAGCTCGTCGTGCGCTACGTGCCGCGCAGCGACGGCTTCCTCACGGCGCGCCTCACGGTCGCCGACGACGCGCCGCGCGGCACAGACCTCGTGGGTCGCCTCCTCCTCCTCGACGGCTGCGGCGCCGCCACCCGGCGCCTCGCCTGCGCGGGCCGCATCGAGACCGAAGGAGGCCTCTTCGCGTCGCCCCGCACGCTCGTCTCCCCCGCGCGCTTGACCGCCGGGCGCGCCGTGTACCTCGTCGCGACGGGCGACGCGGTGGCGGCCACGTTGCAGATCACCGAGGTCGGCGTGTCACGACGTCTCGGCGATGTGTGCGACCCCTCCCAGGCCGGCGACCGCTGCCCCGCCGGGAGCACCTGCGCGTCGTCTCCCACCCGCGAGTGTCGTCCCGACGGCGGCGAGGGCACCCGCTGCCGTCGCAGCGGAGCGCCCTGCGAACCCGGGCTCACGTGCTTCTTCGCCACGCCCGAGGGCTACGCCGGCGTGTGCTTGCGCCGCGTGGCGCCGGGGGCGGCGTGCGGCGCGGGTGACTGGTGCCTCGACGAGCCCTGCGTCCCCGTCCCGGGCGCGCGCTGCCCCGCGGTGGGCGCGCTCTTCGGGCCTTGTCGCGTGACGGAGCCGCGCTGCGACGCCGGGCTCACCTGCCCCGACGTGGAGCCCATCGGCGTGCAGCGCTGCGTGCGCGCGGTCGCCGTCGGGGAGCGCTGCTCGCCCGCGCGGCCAGAGTCCACGTGCGTCTCGGGGACGTCGTGCGCGCTCACCAACGGCGCGTGGCGTTGCGTGCGCGACGGGGCCGCGTCGGGGCGCTGCCGTGACGTCGCCCCGCGCTGCGACGCCTCGCTGGCGTGCGCTTCGGGGCGTGGCGTGTGCGAGCCGAGCGCGGGGCTGCCGGGGATGGGGGCGGCGTGTGCCCTCGGCCCCGACCGTTGCGCGGCGGCCTTGCGGTGCTTCAGTGGCCGGTGCGTCCCGCTCGGCGCGGCGGGCGACATCTGCACCCTCGGGGAGGGGGCTCAGTGCGCGGAGGGCGCCACGTGCGTCACGACGCGGGAGAGCGGCGGGGTCGGTGTGGCCCGCTGCGTCCGCGACGGCGCGTCGGGCGGCGCGTGTCGCGCGGGCGCCTCGCCGTGCGATGGTGGACTTCCGTGCAACGGGCTCCGCCGCTGCGCGCCGTGGCTCGCGCGGGGGGCGGCGTGCAGCGCGAACGGGGAGTGCGGCGGCGGCGCTCGCTGCGAAGGGACGTGCCGCGCCGACGGCGCCGAGCGGGGGTGGTGTCGGCTCACCGCTCCCTTCTGCGATGCGGGCCTCGCGTGCGCGTCGGGGACGCTCGGGTCGCCGCCGCTCTGCGCGCGCATCGCGCCCCTGGGCCAGGCTTGCGCGGACGACGGCGCGGTGAGCTCGGTGTGCCCCATCGCCGCCGAGTGCAGTTGGACCGATTCGCGCGCCGACGCTCGCTGCATCGCCCGGAGCACGACCACCATCGCGTGCTTCGCCGAGACGGGCGGCCCCGCCGCGTGTCCCTCGGGGACGTCGTGCGCCCGTGGGCTCTGTCGCGCGGAGGTGCCGGCGGGGGTCGCGTGCGGGCCCACCGTGACCTGCGTCCGCGGCGCGTCGTGCGTCCCGCTGGCGGCGCCTCCGGGCCGCGCCGAGTGTCGCACGGACGGCGGCGTCGGCGGCGCGTGTCGAGCGACGGGACTTCCTTGCGAGGCAGGGCTCCAGTGTCTGGCGCAGGCCGATGGCGCGCGTCGGTGCGTCGCGGCCGTGGCCCTCGGCGCGCCGTGCCCCCCGCCGCTCGATCGCTCGTGCGTCGCCGGCGCCGCGTGCGTGGGTGGACTCTGTCGCGCGCTCGGGACCTTGGGCGCGCCGTGCCGTGAGGCGTCCAGCGCCTGCGACGCGGGGCTCGCGTGCGACGCGTCGCTGTGCCGAAGCGCGGCGCCGCCGGGCGCTCCCTGCGACGCCGAGCGCGCCTGCGCGGGCGGCCTTGCGTGTGCGGCGTCGGGCAGCGCGTCGCCCACGTGCAGCGACGGGCGCTACACGGTGGCGGTGCGCGGCGACGTGCCGTTCGAGGAGCCTTGCGTGCTGCCGATCGTCGTGCCCTCGACGCCGCTGTCGGTTCGGCTCCTCGGCGAGGTGTTCGACGTGACGGTGTCAGCCGCTGGCGAGGCGCACCTCCGCGCGCGGACGCCGCGAGGCAGCGGCGGCGTCACGGCAGGCGCGCGGGAGGCCGAGCGCATCGTCCTCGACGACCCGATGGCCAACGCCATCTGCGCGCGCATCGAAGGCGTCGCACCGCGGCGTCGGGTGCTCTTCGGCGGCGGTCGCTGGCGCGCCGACGCGCTGCCGTACGCGGCGGCGCTCGCGTCGGAGGCGATTCTGTACGAAGGGAGCGACGCGGTGGAGTTTCGCCTGCGCCCGTCGCCCATCGGCGTCGCGGCGCCTTCGTACGTGCGCGCGGGCGTTGCGGTGGAGGCCATCGGGAGCTTCTCGACCCCCGCCGTGCGCAACCTCCCGGGCACCTCCATCACGCTCACCCCGCGCTGACGTTCGCCTCCCCCGGCCCGCCCGACTTCGTGCACCCTGCGTCCATGCCCGACCGAACGTCGATCCGCCTCGCGCCGCGCTTCGACCTCGGCCTCCGCGCGCTCCTCCCCACCTGGCGCGCCGCGTGGAGCCGCGCCACCGCGCGCGACGATCTCCTCGCCGCCGTCGCCTCCCTCGGCCCCTCCTTCTCCATCGCCCTCCTCGCCGCGCGCCACGCGGGCCTGCCTGCCACCGCCGCGCTCGCGAGCGCGATCGTCGGCAGCGTCGTCGTCGCGCTCTTCGGCGGCGCCACGCTCGGGCTCGCGGGGCCGGGCCTCGCCACGACGGCGGTCCTCGTCGAGATCCACCGCGCCCACGGCCCCACCGGCCTCGCCCTCGCGTGCGCCCTCTGCGGCGCGTTTCAGCTCGTGTTGGGGGCGCTCGGGGCGGGGCGCCTCATCCGACTCGTTCCTGTCACCGTCGTCCACGCCTTCGCGCTAGGCATCGGCGCGACGGCTGTCCTCGCGTGCCTCCCCGACGCGCTCGGGCTCCAGCTCCCGGCGACCCACGACGCGCTCCAGCTCGCCGATCACCTCGCGGCCCACGCCCGTGACACCCACCCGGCCGCCCTCACGATGGCCGCGCTCTGCGGCGTCGCGGCGTGGCTCGGCGGGCGCGGCGGTCGGCGGGTGCCCGCGGCGCTGCTGGCCGTCGCGTCGTGCACGGCGGTGACGGCCTTCGCGCACCTCGACGTCGCGACCCTGCCCGACCTCCCGCTCACCCTGCCGCGTCCGACGCGCCTCGGGATGCCGCCGTCGCAGGTGGCGCAGTTCGCCCGCTCGGCCTTCGTCCTCTTCGCGCTCACCACGGCGGAGACGCTGCTGTCCGCGCGCGCTGACGCCGGTCGCGACCCGGGCGCCCGCGGTGAGCCCGACCAGGACCTCGTCGGCCACGGCCTCGCCAACCTCCTCCTCGCGCCCCTCGGCGGCGTGCCTGCGGCGGGCTCCCTCGCGCGCGTCACTGCCCTCCGCTCGCTCGGAGGTCGCACCCGCGCGGCGGCCTTCCTGCACGGCGTGCTCGGGCTCGGCGTCGGCGCCGCGGTGCTCCTCGTCGACCGCCACATCCCCGTCGCCGCGCTGGCGGGTGTGGTCGTGGCGACGGCGGTCCCGCTGCTCGACCCGCGCCCGCTCGGCGCGGTGTTCCGGGTGTCGCGCGCGGAGGCGGTGGTGCTCGCGGCGACCGCGCTCGTCATGGTGTTCGGCGACCTGCTGCGCGGCGTGGAGGCGGGCCTGCTGGCGACGCTCCTGCTCGCGATGGCCAACCTCGCCCGCTTCCGCGCGCGCGTGCAGCGCGGCGTCGACGGCGCGCCCCACCAGGTGAACCTCAGCGGCTCGGTCACCTTCCTCGCGACCCCCGCGATCGATGAGACGCGCGCTCGCCTCGCCGCGCTCGAGCCCGCGTCGGGCGTCATCCTCGACGTGCGGAGCGTCCCCGCCATGGACGTCACGGGCTGCGAGCACTTCGTCGCGCTCGTCGACGAGGCGGTCGCGCGCGGGGCGAGGGTGGCCGTCTTCGGGGCGGCGCCTGCCTACCGCGAGTCGCTGCTCGCCTCCGACCGACACGGCGGGCTCGCGGCCCGACTGTGCGTCACCGAGCGCGACGTCGACGCCGTGCTCGGCCGGCCCCGGTCGTTCGAAATGCGCGCGCAGGTGGTGGCCAACCTCGACCGCTACCGCGCCGAGGTGCGCGACCACTACACGCCCCTGTTCGATCAGCTCGCCGACGGCCAGCACCCGCACACGCTCTTCATCACCTGCGTCGACAGCCGCGTCACGCCCGCGATGCTCACCGGGGCGCACCCGGGCGAGCTCTTCATCCTGCGCTGCCTCGGCGCGATGGTGCCGCCGCCCGGCGAAGACGCGCAGCCCGCCGAGGGGGCGGCGGTGGAGTACGCCGTCGGGGTCCTCGGCGTGCGCAACATCGTCGTGTGCGGGCACTCGCGCTGCGGCGCGGTGAAGGCCGCCAAGGCGGGCGAGGTGCCCGACGAGCTCCCGACCCTCCAGCGCTGGCTGGCGGGCGTCCGCGGGGCCTCTGGCGACCTCTCCGCCCACGCCGACGTCGACGACGCCGCCCGCGCCATCACCGTCCGCCAGCTCGACAACCTGCGGCGCTTCCCGCAGGTGGGCGACCGCATCGAGCGCGGCGAGCTCGAGCTCCACGCCTGGTTCTATGACGTCGCGCAGGCCGAGCTCTTCGAATGGAGCGAGCGCGCAGGGGCCTTCGAAGTGATGACCGGCCCGCGCCTCACCGAGCTGCCCGACGAGGCCGCGAAATAGCGAAGGGCCCCGGAGACAGCGGGTGTCTCCGAGGCCCTCCGGGGTGATCGCGCTCAGGCGCCGCGGGTCACTTGTTCTCTTCGAACTCCGCGTCGATCACGTCGTCGCGCTTCTTCTCGCCCGCCGCCGCGCCGCCCGACGCCGGCGGGGGCTGATCGCCGCCCTGCCCGCCGCCCTCGCCGGTGTTCTGGTAGAGCACCGACGCGATGCGGTGCGACTCGGCCTGGAGCTTGTCGTGGGCGGCCTTCACGGCCCCCGCGTCCTCGCGCTGGATCGCGCTGCGCGCCTCCTGCACCGCCGCCTCCAGGGTCGCCGCGTCCGCCGCGGGGATCTTGTCCTTGTGCTCGCGGAGCGTCTTCTCGATCTGGTAGGCGAGGGCGTCGCACTTGTTGCGCTCCTCGGCCTCGTCGCGGCGGCGCTTGTCGTCCGACTCGTGCGACTGCGCCTCGCGCACCAGCTTCTCGACCTCATCCTTCGCGAGCCCGGAGCCCGCGGTGATGGTGATCTTGTGGTTGTTGCCCGTGGCCTCGTCCTTGGCGCTCACCGACAGGATGCCGTTGGCGTCGATGTCGAAGGTCACGCGGATCTTCGGCACCCCCTGCGGCGCGGGCATGATGCCCTTGAGCTCGAAGCGGCCGAGGCTCTTGTTGTCGCGGGCCATCGTGCGCTCGCCCTGGAGCACGTGCACCTCCACCTGCGTCTGGCTGTCGCTCGCCGTCGAGAAGATCTCGCTCTTCGACGTGGGGATGGTGGTGTTGCGCGGGATGAGCGGGGTGGAGATGCCGCCCTTGGTCTCGACGCCCAGCGAGAGCGGGGTCACGTCGAGGAGGAGCATGTCCTTCACCTCGCCCGTGAGGATCGCGCCCTGCACCGCGGCGCCGACGGCCACCACCTCGTCGGGGTTCACCGTGCGGTTGGGCTCACGCCCGAAGAACTCCTTCACCCGCTTCTGGACGAGCGGGATGCGCGTCGAGCCGCCGACGAGCACCACCTCGTTGATGTCCGCCTGGCGCTTCT
>JBILLV010000404.1:0-7564 GCA_044375895.1 Polyangiales bacterium
ACGGTGCCCGTCGGGTCGATGGTGGCGCCAGCCGGGCTGCCCGTCCCCTCGTAGTTGCCACCGTTGCCGGTGCGCTGGAAGCAGTGCTCGAAGGCGCCCACGTTGGACGACAGCGTGAGCTGGAGCCCCGGGAGCCCGACGATCGCCGCGACGTTGTGCATCACCGCCGAGGGGTCGCTCGACCGCACCATGAACGCGCCGCCGCGCCCGAAGGCCGACGCGCCATTCTCCGGGATCTCGACCCCGTAGGCCCAGGCCGTCGAGGGGAGCACCGCCCCCGCCACCAGCGCGAGCACCTTCACCGTGTTGGAATTCCGCATGGGATACGCTTCGCCTCCGTTGAAACTCCGAGGCCACCGGTGCACGGTACCGGCCGCACGCTGATGCCGCCGGCCCGTCTCCGCCGTCTCGCCCGTCTGGGCCTCGTCCTCGCGATGCTCGCCGCAGTGCGGGCGCTGAGGCAAGAGCCAACTGCACGGCGCCACCTCGATGCCTTCTGGGCGGCCGCTCAAGGGCACATCGTCGCCCTGGCCGACCAGCTCCGGGAGGGCGGCGCGGAGGGCATCGCGCTCTATGCGCTGGTGTACGTCGCGGGCTCGCTCCTGGCGCTGCCGCTGTGGCTCATGTCGGGCATCGCGGGCTACGCGTGGGGCTTCGGGCGGGGCCTCGCCACGGCCGTCCCCGCCCTCACCCTGGGGGCCACGTGCGCCTTCCTGGTGGGCCGCGCGGTGGCTGGGACCCGCCTCGGCGACGCCCTCCGCGCGCGGCCGGTGTTCCGCCAGGTCGACCTCGTGGTGCGGCGCGACGGGCGGCGAATCACCACGCTCCTCCGCGCCTCGCCCGTGATGCCGCAGAACTTCCTGCACTTCGTCCTCGGCGCGACCCCGCTCGCGACGCGCGATTTCGCCTTCGCCACGGCCGTGGGGCTCTTCCCGATGACCTGCGTCCACGTGTACGGGGGCTCGCTCCTGCACAACGCGTCCGACCTCTTCGCCGACGGCGCCTCGCTGCGCGACCCGGCGACGCTGGCGAAGTTGGCCCTCGGCGTGGCGGTCACCGGCACGATGCTCTTCCTCGTGATGCGGCGGGCCCGGGCGCTGCTCGCGCAGGCCTACGCCGAGGCCGACGCGGCGAAGCCGTAGGCGCGGCGTTTCCCTTTGCCTTCGGGGGCGGCGCGCCCTATCACCCTGCGCGCCGTGCCTCGCGCGCGGCGGAGGAGCGCACTGCGATGGGTGACAACGACAGGGGTCGCGAGCGAGACCTGGTGCTCGCGCCGAACGAGTTCGCCTTCATCTCCGACGAGACGAAGGGGAACATCAACGTCTACGTCGGTCCGCACAAGACCAGCCTCGCCAACACCGATCGGCCGGTGGTCTTCAACAACGAGTCGAAGCGCTTCGACCGGTGCTCGTTGGAGCAGGCGACGCAGACCCTCTCGGTCTCCCCCGAGGGCTGGTACCTCGTGCTGAAGAACCCCGCCCGCGACGGCTCGCACCCCCGCACTGGCGCGCTCAACAACCTCCCCGAGCTCAACGTCGGGCGGAAGGTGAACGTCCCCGGGCCCGTGTCCTTCGCGCTGTGGCCGGGGCAGATGGCGCGCGTCATCCAGGGGCACCACCTCCACTCCAACCAGTACCTCGTGGTGCGCGTCTACGACGAGGAGGCCGCCCGCGCCAACTGGAAGGACGCCGTCTTCAAGCCGCAGCGCAGCGGCGACGGCGCCGCCGAGCCCGAGGAGCCGCCCATCCGTCAAGACGACCTCACCATGGGCAAGCTCATGGTGATCAAGGGGACGGAGGTAGCGTTCCACATCCCGCCGACGGGCATCGAGGTGGTGTCGGACGGCGCGGGGCGCTACGTGCGCGAGGCCGTCACCCTCGAGCGCCTGGAGTACTGCATCCTGCTCGACGAGGACGGCAACAAGCGCTTCATCCGCGGCCCGGCGGTGGTGTTTCCGCGGCCCACGGAGGGCTTCGTCGAGCGCGGCGGGGCGCGGAAGTTTCGCGCCATCGAGCTCAGCGAGACCTCCGGCATCTACGTGAAGGTGATCGCGCCCTACGAGGACGAGACGGGCGCCCACAAGGTCGGCGACGAGCTCTTCCTCACCGGCAAGGAGCAGATGATCTACTTCCCCCGCCCCGAGCACGCGGTGGTGAAGTACGGCGAGCACGAGATCCACTACGCCATCGCGATCCCCGCGGGCGAAGGGCGCTACGTGCTCGACCGGCGCACGGGGCGCATCTCGCTCAAGCGCGGGCCGGCGATCTTCCTCCCCGACCCGCGCAACGAGGTGATCGTGCGGCGGGTGCTGGCGCCGCGGACGGTGGCGCTGTGGTTCCCGGGCAACGCCGACGCGCTGGCGGTCAACCAGCAGCTCGCGAGCATGAAGGAGTCGCAGGGCGAGGGGCAGCACCTGGTCGACCGGCTCCAGCAGAGCAACATCGCCCGCCGCGGCGCCGCCGCCGACCTCGCGGCGGCCGAGAAGGTGGGGAGCTCGTTCGCGGGCGACGATTTCAACCGCTCGCAGAGCTTCACGCGCCCGCGCACCGTCGTGCTCGACACCAAGTACGAGGGGGCAGTCTCCATGGACGTGTGGACGGGCTACGCCGTCCTCGTGGTGAGCCGCTCGGGCGAGCGCAAGGTGATCGAGGGGCCCTCCACTCACCTGATGGAGTACGACGAGACCCTCCAGGCGCTGGAGCTGTCGTCGGGGACGCCGAAGTCCGACGAGCGGCTCGTCCGCACGGTGTACCTCCGCACGCTCAACAACAAGGTGAGCGACGCCGTCGAGGCCGAGACGCGCGACCTCTGCAAGGTGCGCCTGCTCCTCTCCTACCGGGTCAACTTCGAAGGCGACAGCGCGCGCTGGTTCAACGTGGAGAACTACGTGAAGTTTCTCTGCGACCACCTGCGCTCGCTGCTGCGGCACGCGGTGAAGCAGCACGGGGTGGAGGACTTCTACGCCCGCGCCGCCGCGGTGGTGCGCGACGTGATCCTCGGCGCCGCCAACCCCGACGGCAAGCGCCCCGGCCGCGCCTTCGAAGAGAACGGCATGCGCGTCTATGACGTGGAGGTGCTCGACGTCTCCCTCGGCGACGAGACCATCGCGAAGATGCTGGTGGAGGCCCAGCACGCGGCGGTGAGCGGCGCGCTCCACGTCGCCACCGAGCAGCGCCGCCTGGAGATGGTGCGCCACTCGGAGGAGACCAAGCAGCGGGTGGGCGAGCTGCAGGCCGCGTCGCGCCTCGCGGAGATGGACACGCGCCTCCGCGAGGTGGAGCGGCAGCGCGAGCTCAGCGCCGCCGAGACCGCCGCCGAGGCCGCCCTCGACCGCCAGCGCCACGAGGCCCACCGCGACGTGCAGGCGCTGCTCGACGCGGTGCACGGCGCCGAGCTCGCCCGCAAGCGCGCCGAGTTCGACGCCGAGAACGAGCGCGAGCGGCAGCGCGTCGAGCGCGAGCTCACCCGCCTCGCCGCCGAGGTGCGCGCGGTGGTGGACAAGGCCGGCGCGGTGTCGCCCGACCTCATCGCGGCGCTCCAGTCGTTCAGCGACCGCGCGCTCGCCGAGCGGATGGCGGAGTCGATGGCGCCGCTCGCGATCCTCGGGGGCGAGAGCGTGTCCGAGGTGCTCGGGCGCCTCCTCCAGGGGACGCCCGCCGCCAAGGCCCTCGCGAAGAAGACGTAGCGCCTCCTACCGCCCCGCCAGCGCCGCCTCCGCCGCGTCGCGCACGGCCGCGTCGACGTCGTCCCGCTGCGCTCGCTCGAGCGCCGCGCGGGCCGCGGGGTCGCCCTGACGCCCCGCGAGCGAGCGCGCCGCCGCCGCCCGCACCAGCGACAACGGATCGGACCCCAGCGCGCGCGCCAGCGCCTGCACCGCCTCGCCGCCACCCGCCCGCGCGAGGGCCTGCGCCGCGCGCAGCCTCGCCTCCCACGGGAACGTCGCGTCGAGGTGCTGGGCCACGCTGACCGGCGTCTCCCCGGCGCCGCGCGCCGCGAGGGCGGTGAGCGCGTCTTCGGAGACGGAGGGGTCTTCGTCGCCCGCGGCCCGCGCCAGGGCCTCAGCGGCCTCGGGCGCATCGCTCCGCGCGAGGACGGCGAGCGCGCGCCGACGGAGGGTGGCGTCGCCGTGCGTGACCAGCGCGGCGAGCGACGGCGCGAGTGAGCGCACGAGCGACTCGCTGGCCGCCACCCCTTCGGGCGACACCGCCGCGGCCTCGCCCGTGAGCGGACCGAAGCGCCCGGGCACGCTCAGCGCGTCGAGCACGCGGTCGATGCCGGCGGGCGAGGCGAGGGCGTCGCGCGCGGCCTGCGCGATGCGCGGCGCGAAGCGAACGAGCGCGGCCTCGCCGCCGGTCACGGGTCCGGGCGGCGCGATGACGCGGGCGAGCAGGAGGCCCACCGACGCCGCGGCCTCCGGGTCGTCGAGGGCGCGGAGGAGCCCGTCGTCGCCGCGGGTGGCGATGCGGGCGAGGCCGCGGGCGGCGATGCTCCGGAGCGCAAAATCGCCGCCCGCCTGGCGCACCACCATCGGCGAGAAGAGCCCGGCGGCGAGGTCGTCGACGACGCGGTCGTGGAGGCCGGCGGGGACGTCGCCGAGCGCCGCGAGGGCCGCCGCGCGCGACCACTCGCCGTCGAGGAGCGCCGCGCGGAAGCGGGTGACGAGCGCGGCGTCGGCCACGGGGGCGAGCGCGATCGTCGCGGCCGTCGGGAGCCAGAGCTCGTTGCGCGCGTCGAGGGCGGCGCGCAGGGCGGCGCGGGCGGCGGGGGCGCGCGTCGCGGTGAGCCCGAGGGCCGCCATCGCCGACACCTCCGGCTGCGCGCGCTGGGCGACGAGGGCCGTGAGCGCCGCCGTCGCCGCCGGGGCGCGCGAACGACCCACGCCCCAGGCCGCGATCATCGCGAGGGTCGGGTCGGTGCCGCGCGCCAGCGCCACCAGCCGCGGGAGCGTCCGGGCGTCTGCCACCGCGGCCGCCGCGCGCAGCGCCTCGATGCGAACCTCGTGGGGCGCCGTCCCTTCCGCGACCGTGAGGAGCGCGACGGCGGCGTTGGGGTTGCCGAGGTGGCCGAGGATCTCCAGCGACACGCCGCGGCGCGCCTCGTCGTTGTCGCCGAGGGTGTCGAGCAGGGGCTTGAGCGCGCGCGTCCCCATGCGCGTGAGCTCGGCGCGGGCCCGCGCGCGGGCGGCGTCGTCGCCGTGACGGAGCGTGTGGATGAGCGGGCGGCACGTCGCGGCGTAGAGGTCGACGAGGAGGCGACGGAGCACGATGCGCGTGGGGGAGGCCGCGGCGGCGGCGGAGAGGTCGCGCTCGAGGTCGGGGAGCGCGTCGGCCGCGGGCGCGATCTGGATGGCGATGCGCCCCGCGCGGGCGACGAGCTCGTCGTCGGGCGCGAGTCGGATCACCTTGCGGAAGAGCTCGACGGCTTCGCGCGACTCGTCCCGCGCGAGGTAGAGGTCGGCGAGCTGGAAGTAGGTGGGGAAGAGACGGTCGTTGAGCGCCAGCGCCCGGCGGAACGACGCCGCCGCCTGCCCCACGTCGTTGCGCGCCCGGTAGAGCTCGCCGAGCCGGAGGTGGCCGTTGGCGTCGTCGGGGTTGAGCTCGACGGCGCGGGCGGCGCTCTCCAGCGCCTCGGCGTCGCGGTGGAGCGCGAGGGCGTGCGTCGCGAGGCGCTGGTGCCAGTCGCGGGCGTGGCGGGGATCGGCCTCGACGAGCCGCCGCAGCACCTCGATGGCGCCCGCGAGATCGCCGCGCTGGGTGCGCATCCGTTCGAGCACCGCGAGGGTGGTGACGTCGCCGGGCTCGGCCTCGACGAGGCGAGACAGCACGCGCTCGGCGTCGTCGAGGCGGCGCGTGCGGGCGTAGGCTTCGGCGAGGTCGCGGCCGGCTTCGAGGTCGGGCGGCGTGGCGGCGAAGGCGCGCTCCAAGGCGGGGACGCGCTCACCGAGTCGGCCCGTGAGGCTCCAGAGGTTGACGATGCGCGTGCGGGCCTCGCGGCGCAGCTCGCGGTCGTCGCGCGACAGCTCGATGACGCGCCGCCACGCGGCGATGGCGGGGTCGAACAGCCGCAGCGCCTCGGCCACCACGGCGAGCCCCTTGTGGTAGTCGAGCTCGTCGGGTCGAGCGGCGATGGCCTCGCGGTAGAGCGTCAGCGCCTGCGGGCCCAGGTCGTGGCGGGCGTACACCTCGGCGAGAGCGGCTGCCCCGCGGGCCCGGTCGCGCGCGTGGTCGCGAATGCGCTGCCAGGTGGCCATGGCGCGGTCGCGGTCGCCGGCCTCCATCTGCCGCTCGCCGAGGGCTTCGAGGGCCGCGGGGTCGGAGGGGTCGTAGCGGGCGACGAGCTCGGTCTCGCGGAGGGCCGCGGCCTGCTCGCCGAGGCGGGCGTAGGTCTGGGCGAGGCGCTCGTGCATGTCGACGTCGGCGCCGGCGCGGGCGCTGGCCTGCGCGAGGGCAGCGAGCGCCTCGGCGCGACGTCCGGCGCGCACGAGGTCGTCGGCGAGGTCGGTGACGTAGGCAGGGTTGCGCGGGGCGGCCGCCGCGAGACGTCGCCGCGCGGCGATGAGCTCGTCGAAGCGGGCGCTCTGCGCGAGGAGCTGCACGATCTGGACGAGCGCGTCGATGTCCCCGGGGCGCAGCGCGGCGGCGCGGCGGTAGGCGGCGATGGCCTGCTCGCTGCGGCCCTGCTCGGCGTGGAGGCGGCCGAGGAGCATGAGGCGCTCCCAGCTCGCTCCCCCCTGCTGCGCGAGCTCGGTCACCCAGGCGTCGAGGTCGTGGCGGCGCGTGTGGAGCTCGGTGAGGTCGTCGAGGAGCTCGCGGCGCACGCCCGTCCCCGCCCCCGCGAGGGCGAGCGCGCGGCGGAAGGTGACGAGCGCCTCGTCGAGCTGGCCCACCTGCATCTGCGCGCGGCCGAGGTCGCGGAGCACGGGCGGGAGCACCCGGTTGTCGCCCGCCAGGGCGCGCGTGAGGGCTTGAAATTCGGTGATGGCGTCGCTGAAGAGGCGGCGCGTGACGAGCGCGTCGGCGAGCTCGCGTCGCACCGACGCGCTGGCGGGCGACGCCGCGACGAGGCGCTGGTGCCAGGTGCGGGCGCGCGGCACATCGCCCACCGCGAGCGAGAGGTCGAGGAGCGCGCGGAGGACGTCGTGGCGTCGGTCGGCGGGGAGGTTGAGGGCGAGGGCGCGTTCGTACGTGGTGAGCGCGTCGGGGCCGCGGTCCATCTGGCGGAGCGTGTCGGCGAGCGCGAGGAGGGGGACGGGGGAGGTGGGCGCGAGCTCGGCGGCGCGGCGGTAGCGGGTGACGGCCTCGTCGAGGCGGCCGTTCTGCCGCTGGATGTGGCCGAGGAGCAGGTGCGCGCCGAGGGCGTCGGCGCCGGGCGCGGCGGCGCGCTGTTCGAGGCCGGCGGTGAGCGCGGTGAGGTTGCCGTCGCGCTCGCGCACAAGACGGAGCAGCGTCGGGAGCGCGACGGCGTTCTCGTCGGTGCCGCGGAGGAGCACCGCGAGGAGGTGCTCGATCATGCGGCGGTTGCGCTCGGCGTCGCTCGCTGGCCCCGTCGCGGGCGGAGGCGTCAC
>JBILLV010000093.1:0-28495 GCA_044375895.1 Polyangiales bacterium
GCCCGACGCCCGGCCCGACGCGGCCCCGGATGCCATGACGATGGACGCGGCGCCCGACGCGACCGCCGACGCGGCGCCCGACAAGCCGATGCCGACCCCGGATGCGGCGCCCGATGCGACGCCCGATGCGGCGCCCGATGCGACGCCCGATGCGACGCCTGACGCGACGACCGATGTGGCGACCGACGTGGCGGCCGACGCCGCGGACGCGGGTCCTTCGGGGATGTGCGCGGCGCCGGTGGCCACCATCACCATGCCCGGGATGGCCTACTCCCGCGACGGCATGACGGCCGGCACCAACAACATCGGCAGCACGATGTGCCAGTCCAACGCGCGCGGCCCCGAGGACGTCTACACCCTCACCGTCACCGCGCGCTCCGTGATCGTCGCCGACACGATCGGGATGCGCACCGCGCACGACACGATCCTCTCGCTGCGCCGCACCTGCAACGACGCGATGTCGGAGCTGGCCTGCGACGACGACGGCGGCGGGCGGGCGACCACCTCTCGCTTCCGCGCGCTCCTCGAGCCCGGCACGTACTCGCTCCTGGTGGACGGGTACAACGGCGCCATGGGGCCCTACACCCTGGCCGTCCGCGGGGTCGCCGCGGCCGCCAACGCCGCGTGCGCGACGCCGACCACCCTCGCGCCGGGCGCCACCCTCATGGCGCAGCAGACGGGGGGGGCGGGGGCCATCTCCAGCGAGTGCACCTCCGCCGCGGGCGGGCAGCTCTTCTACTCGGTCACCGTCCCCGCCAACAGCGCGGTCACGGTGCTCGCGACGCCCGCGTCGATGTCGGGCCTGCGCCCGGTGCTTCGCGTGAAGGACACCTGCATGGCCACCACCTGCGCGACCACCGGGTCGGCCACCGCGGTCAACACGCCCGCGTCCGTGGTGCTCTCCAACGCGAGCGCGATGCCGCGGACGTACATCGTGTCGGCGGCGGACTTCGGCACGGCGGACGGCGCCTTCGACCTCAGCGCGAGCGCTCCGACGATGCTCGCGGCCAACGCCAACTGCGCGGCCCCCACCACCCTCGCCCCGGGCGCGACCCTCACCGCGCAGAACTCCAACGCCGGCGGCCCCCGCACCACCGAGTGCACCAGCGCCCTCGGGACGCAGCTCTACTACCAGGTGACCGTGCCCGCGATGAGCGGCGTCACGGTGCGCGCGACCCCGACGGGGACGCCCGCCTGGACGCCCGTGCTCCGCGCCCGCGACAACTGCACCGCCACGGCCTGCGTGATGGCCAACACCGCCACCGCGGCGGGCATGCCCGCGAGCGTCGTGCTCAACAACGGCGGCACCGCCGCGCGCACCTTCGTCGTGTCGGTGGCCGGCTCCACGGCGGCCGGCGGCGCCTTCGACCTCGCGGCCACCGCGCCCGTCTCGCTCGTGCCCGGCGCCACCTGCGACAGCCCGATCACGCTCACGGCGATGACGCCTGCGATGGGCGTCGACGGCACCCGCGCGAGCCTCGCGACGCCCAACCGCTGCCAGGCGGCGGTGACGGGCGTGCAGACGTACTTCTCGGTCACGATCCCGCCCCGCCAGCGCGCGACGCTCCGCGCGACCCCGACGGGCGCCACGGCCTGGGCGCCGACGGTCCGCGCGATCAACAACTGCACGGCCACCACGTGCCTCGACTCGCGCGTCGGGATGTCGGGCATGCCCACGGTGCTCGCGTACGACAACGGGGGGGCCTTCCCGCAGACGATCCTCGTGTCGGTGGCGGGCGCTTCGCCCACGGCGGGCGGCACCTTCGACCTGTCGGTGGCCTTCGCCGACCTCACGCCGGCCGCGGCCTACACCTTCGCCACCATCGCGGGGAGCTGCGACGACGTCTCGATGGGCACGGCCGTCTCGCCCGTCAACTCCATGATGATGCCCATCGCCTGGACGGACGACAGCATCTCGCCCACCGCCGAGCTGCCCTTCCCGGTGCAGCTCCATGGCGCCGCGGCGAGCCACTACGCGCTGACCTCCAACGGCATCCTGCAGCTCTTCCCCAACGCGATGGGGACGGCTTCGACCTCGTTCTCCAACGCGACGATCCCTGCGTCGGGCACGCCCAACAACTACATCGCGCCCTTCTGGGACGACCTCCGCACGGCCGGGTCGATGACGGTCGGCGCGCGCGTCGCCACCCTCGGGACGGCGCCCAACCGCCGCTTCGTCGCCCAGTGGACCGACTTCACGCTCCCGCTCGACGAGACCGCGCGGCTCACCTTCCAGGCGAAGGTCTTCGAGACGACCAACGTCATCGAGTTCCACTACTGCACGCTGACCGCGGCCGCCGCGTACGTCGCGCGCGCCGCCGGCGCCGAGGCCACCATCGGCGTCGAGAACGCCGCGGGCGACAACGGCTTCCTCGTCGGCTTCAACCGCGTCGGCACCGTGAGCACGGGCACCGCGTACCGCCTCACCCCGCGCTGACCCGCCCCTTGCCGTCCGCCCCGCCGCGGTGATACCTGCGGGGCGGTGCGGTACATCGGCCTCGACTTCGGCACCACCAACAGCTCCCTCGCCCACTGCGCCTCGCCCCGCGACGCGCCCTCGCTCGTGCGCTTCGGCGCGCGGCAGACCACCACCTTCCGCTCCGTGGCCCACTTCGAAGAGTCGCGCGACGGCAACCGCGCTGTCCTCGAGACCCGCGCGGGCCCCGACGCCATCGACCGCTACCTCGCCGGCGGCGCCGGGCGGCTGATCCAGTCGCTCAAGTCGTACCTCGCGAGCTCGCTCTTCACCGCCACCAACGTCTTCGGCCGCACCTGGACGCTCGAAGACCTCGTCACCCTCATCCTCCGCACCATCCGCGAGGAGGCCGCGCGCGACCTCGGCGGCGAACCCCTCCGCGGCGTGGTGGTGGGTCGCCCCGTCCGCTTCGCCAACGCCGACGGCGAGGCCGACGAGACCCTCGCGCTCAGCCGCCTCACCGCGTCGCTCCAGCGCGCGGGCTTCGAAGACGTTCGCTTCGAGTACGAGCCCGTCGGCGCCGCGTGCTTCTACGAGCTCACCCTCGACCACGACGAGCTCGTGCTCATCGGCGACTTCGGCGGCGGCACGAGCGACTTCTGCCTCATGCGCGTCGGCCCCGGGCAGCGCGGCGCGAGCGGCCGTGCGCGCATCCTCGGCACCGAGGGCGTCGGCCTCGCGGGCGACGTCTTCGACAGCGAGATCGTCGAGGCCGTCGTCTCCCCGCGCCTCGGCAAGGGGAGCGAGTACCGCTCGTACCTCGACGCCAAGGTGATGACCGTCCCCCCGTGGATCTACCAGAAGCTCCGGCGCTGGCACCACCTGTCGTTCTTGAAGAGCCGGGAGACGATGGCCTTCCTGCACGACCTGCGAGCCCAGTCGCTCGCCCCTGAGCGCATCGACGCGCTCATCCACCTCGTCGACGACGACCTGGGCTATCCGCTCTATCGCGCGGTCGAGGGGGCCAAGCAGCAGCTCTCGCGCGAACTCTCCGCGCCCGTCACCTTCGTCGACCCGCCTGTCGACCTGCGCGAGACGGTCGCCCGCGCCGACTTCGAAGCGTGGATCAACCGCCCCCTCGACGCGATCCGCGGCTGCGTCGACCGCCTGCTCGCCACCACCGGGGTGAGCGCGGGCGAGGTCGACCGGGTGTTTCTCACCGGCGGCTCGTCGCTGGTGCCCGCGGTGCGCCAGATCTTCGCCGCGCGCTTCGGGGAGGAGCGCCTCCGCGGCGGCGACGAGCTCACCTCCGTGGCCCAGGGGCTGAGCCTCCGCGCCGCACTCGACTGACCCCTTCCGGCGCGCGTTGCGATAGTCTCCGCCGCCGTCATGCCATCCACTCCTGCGCGCCTCCTGGCGCTCCTCGCCACCCTCGTCGCGTGCGCCGGGTCACAGGCCCGTCCGACCGCCCTATCGTTCGCCCCGCAGGTCGACGCGCCGCGCCTCCCAGTCGGGCGCTCTCCCTCGCTCGGCCGCCCCGACGCGCTGGTGACGATCGTCGAGTTCGGCGACCTCACCGCCGCGAGCACCGCGCGCACGGAGGCGGCGCTCTTGCGCGTTCGCCTGGCGTACGGTGACGACGTGCGCATCGTGTGGAAGCACCGCCCGGCGGGCGGCCGCGACGCGTGCCCGACCCTCATGGCGGAGGCGTCGCTGGAGGCCCTCGCGCAGCGCGGCCCGGAGGGCTTCTGGCGCTTCCACGACGCGGCCCTCGACAACCTGGAGGACTGCGACGAAGACGCCGTCGACCGCGTCGCCGCGCGCGCTGGCGTCAACGCTGAGCGGCTCCACGCGGCGCTGCAGGAGCACGTCCACCAGGCCGCCATCGGCGACGACCTCGACCTCGCCGAGCGCCTGGAGGTCGACGACTCGCCCGAGCTCTACGTCAACGGCGCGCGGCTGTCGGGCGAGGTCACCACCGAGCGCCTCCGCGCGGCGGTCGAGCGCGCCCGCGAGGCGGCCCGCGCCGTCACCCCGCGCGAGCAGGCCTACGCGCAGGCCGTGGCCGCCGCCGGCCAGCGCGTCGAGCAGGCCCAGCGCCGCGGGTTTCGCTGCCGCGCTGACGTCGACGGGGAAGAGCGCCGCGCGCAGGCCGACTCCGACCGCATCCCGGTGCGCCAGGCGCCGATGATGGGCTGCCCCGACGCGCTCGTGACGGTGGTGGTGTTCTCGGATTTCCAGTGCCCCTTCTGCCAGCGCGTCACCGAGACGCTCGACGGCCTCCGCGCCCGCTACGGCGCCGACCTCCGCCTCGTGTGGAGGAACAACCCGCTCCCCTTCCACGACCACGCGCGGCTCGCGGCCGAGGCGGCGATGGAGGCCCACGCGCAGCGCGGCGACGCGGGCTTCTGGCGCTTCCACGACGCCCTCTTCAGTGACCAGGAGCACCTCGAACGCTCGGACCTCGAAGCCGTCGCCGAGCGCCAGGGCCTCGACATGGAGCGCTTCAACCGCGCCCTCGACGAGCACACGCACGAGCCCGCGATCGCGCGCGACCAGGAGCTGGCCCAGCGCCTCAACGCCCAGGGGACGCCCAACTTCTTCATCAACGGCACCAACCTCGTCGGCGCGCAGCCGCCCGCCCGCTTCGAAGCGCTCATCGACGACGTGCTCGCGCGGGCCCGCGACGTGGAGCCGCGCCACCGCGCCTACGCCGAGATGGTGCGTGAACCGGTCGCCGGCGCGGACGAGGCGCCCAACGGCCCGCCCACCCCGCCGCCGCCCGCTGAAGACCCCGCGGCCGTGTACGACGTCCCGGTCGGCCCTTCGCCCACGCAGGGGCCCGCCACGGCGCTCGTCACGCTCGTCACCTTCTCGGACTTCCAGTGCCCCTTCTGCTCCCGCGTCGCGCCGACGATCCGCGCGCTCCGCCGTCGCTACGGCAACGAGCTCCGGGTGGTGTGGCGCAACGAGCCGCTCCCCTTCCACCCGAACGCGCGCCCCGCCGCCGAGGCCGCCCGTGAGGCCTTCACGCAGCGCGGGGCCGCGGGCTTCTGGCGCATGCACGACACGCTCTTCGACAACCAGCAGCACCTGGAGCGGGCCGACCTCGAGCGCTACGCGCGGGCGCAGGGGCTCGACATGGCCCGCTTCCGCCGCGCGCTCGACCAGCACACGCACGCGGCAGCGATCGACGCCGACCACGCCGCGGCGCAGCGCGTCGACGCCAACGGGACGCCGCACTTCTTCATCAACGGCCGACGCCTCGTGGGGGCGCAGCCCGAGGAGGCCTTCACGCAGCGCATCGACGAGGAGATGACCCGCGCCCGCGAGCGCCTCGCCACCCCCGGCACCACCCGGCAGAACCTCTACGCGCGCATCATCGCCAACGGCGCCACGGGGACGGCGTACCTCCCGGGCGGCGCCGCGCCTCCTCCGGCTGCTGCTCCCGCCGACGACGAGAACCGCGTCTACACCCTGCGCCAGAACCCCCGCGCGCCCGCCCGCGGCCCGGCCAACGCGCCCGTCACCATCGAGTATTTCTCCGACTTCCAGTGCCCCTTCTGCGCCCGGGTGAGCCCGACGCTCGACGCGATCCTGCAGCGCGACCCCGCGCGCTACCGCCTCGTGTGGCGCGACTACCCGCTCCCCTTCCACAACCACGCGATGCTGGCCGCGGAGGCCGCCCGCGAGGCCCACGCGCAGCGCGGCGACGCGGGCTTCTGGCGCTTCTACGCCACCCTCTTCGAAAACCAGCAGAACCTGGAGCGCGTCGACCTCGAGCGCTACGCCCAGGACCAGGGGCTCGACCTGGCCCGCTTCCGTCGCGCGCTCGACAACCACACGCACCAGGCCGCGATCCGCGCCGACATGGCCGCGGCCGATGCGACCGGGGCGCAGATCGGGACGCCGGCCTTCTTCGTCAACGGTCGCTTCTTCGCCGGGGCCCTGCCCGAGGACGAACTCCGTCAGCGCATCGAGCGGGCGGCAAGCGCCGCGCGGCCGCAGCCTTGATCGACACCTCGGTGTAAGCGACGGCGCGCGTGGGCGTTCTCCCCGGAAGCTCGACGTCCGTCTGCCACCGGAGGTGTGTCCCCGCCATGAAGTCCCGCCTGCTCGCGTTCAACCTCGTCACCTGTGCGCTCCTTGGGTCGTCGGTCGCGTCGGCCCAGCAGCGCACCACGCTCCTCTACGCCTACAACGGCACCGAAGACGTGGTGCGCCAGGAGCGTCGCCTGCCGGTGCTGGAGTTCTCCCCGCGCTTCGGGGTCGCGTCGCGCGCGGTCACGGGGACGGGCTCGGGCTTCGGCTACGGCGCCCAGGGGACGCCCACGATGGGGGCCGACCTGCGGCTGCTCTTCCACGCCTTCGACTGCGGCAACTGCGGGTTTCACCACGGGGTCGCGCTGGGGTTCACCTGGATGCCGGGGCCCGACTTCGGCGCCAGCGACCGCTACGCGTGGCGTCACTACGTCGGCGACGTCGCGTACGCGATGCGCATCGAGTTCCCGTGCATGCGGGGGAGCGGGCGGCAGGTGTTCTTGACGGGGCTCCTCGGGGCGACGGGCGCATGGGCCGACGCGGGCACTGGCACCGCCCCCGAAGGCGACAGCGACCGCTGGAACGAGCGCGTCCGCTTCGCCTCCCAGGGCGACCACGTGGCCCTCGGGTGGCGCTTCGGGGCCAACCTCGACCTGCACCTCCGGCGCTTCCTCGTGGGGGTCGGCGTCGACATCCGCCAGATGTTCGGCGTCGAGAGCGACCACGCGCAGACCTTCATGCTCGGCGCGCAGCTCCGCCTCGGCTTCGACGTGGCCCTCGGCCCGACCCGGTCGCGCGCGCAGGTGGCGTACTGAGCGTCTCCGCGACCCGCCCGGGGCCGCCGTGTGCTCATCAACTCACGAGTCGACAGCACCCGTCGGTGCTCGCGCCGCCGTCGTCCGCGCCGCACAGGTAGCGCAAACAGAGGAAGCCCGACCCCACGGGGAAGCCCTCCTCGCGGCACACCACCAGGCCCGCGTCGTTGCGCTCGGTGATGCACAGCGCCCCGTCGGGCGGCGCCACGTCCACGCGCCGCTCGGAGAACTGGATGTCCAGCCCGGGCTCCTCCATCGCGTCGAGCGCGTCGAGCGCGTCGAGCGCGTCGCCCGCATCCCCCGCATCGCTCGCGTCGACCACGGCGCTCACGTCCGCCTGCGCGTCGGGCGAGGGCGTGTCGCTGCACCCCAGCGCGAGGGGAACCATCACCAGCACCGACGGGAGCACGAGCGGTCGCATCACGCGCCGACGCTATCACGCCTTCGATGGCGGCTCAGAAGGACAGGGCGGTCTGCACGAAGGCGGGGGTCCCGTTGCCGCTGACGGGGGTCGCCTCGGAGGTGGCGGCGACCGCGATGCCGACGCCCACGCCCACCGCGACGACGCCGCCGATGACGGCCCAGAACCACGGGCGCGTGTAGATGGGTCGCGTGCGCGGGCGCATGGTGATCGACACGGTCTCGGTGCGGAGCGACGCGACGCTGACGGTCTGGGTCTCGTCGGCGTAGCCGTCGCGGGAGACGGTGATGGTGAAGCTCCCGGGGCGCACCTGGCGGGAGACGCTCCCGCGGCCGGCCTCTTCGCCGTTGATCTGGATCGTCGCATCAGAGGGGGAGACGTTGACGGCGATGCGGGCGTTCTGGTCGACGGGGCGGAGGCGCACGTTGACGAGGCGCTGCTCGTGCGAGCGGACCGAGACGTGCTCGTCGCGCGACTCGTGGTTGGCGAGCTCGATGTGGACGTTGTAGTCGCCGGGCATCACCTCGACGTTGCGCGCGATGGGCGTCTGGCCGAGCGAGCGGCCGTTGAGCGTCACCGTCGCCCCCGCGGGCTCGACTTCGAAGGACAGCACCGCGCGCGTCTGCTCGATCTCGCGGACGGCCTCCTCCACCTCGGAGCGCTGCTCGCGGGTGAGGCTCGGGGCCTCCTGGAGGTAGCGGTTGAAGGTCTCCACGGCCTGCGAGAGCTGCCCGTCGCTGCGGTACGCCTGCGCGAGGTTGAAGAGGATGATCGGGTTGTTCCAGAGCTCGAAGGCCGCGCGAAACTCCTCGATGGCGTGGGGCCAGTCGCTGTTGCTGTAGTGCTCGCCGCCGCGGCGGAAGTGCTCGCGGGCCTCGTTCTGCCGGAGCTGGGCCACGGGGTCGGAGGCCGCGGGCGGCTCTCGGTGGCGGCGGCCGTGGCGCTGCGCCGCCGCGGGGAGCGACGCGAGGAGAGCGGCGAGGAGCGTGGGGAGGACGATGGCGCGCATGGGGGAGCGGCGGCGACTGTACCACCGGCCCGCGCGGCGCAATACGGCGGTGTGCTACCGGGGCCGAGACTCGATGGTGACCCGCGTGATGCGCGTCGGCGTCGCGGGGGGCACGCTCATCGACTGGTTGCGCGCGATCATCGGGAGCACGTCCATCCCCTCGGTCACCCGCCCGAACACCGTGTACCCCCCCGTCAGGCTCCGCTGCGCCGCCAGCGTGATGAAGAACTGCGACCCGTTGGAGTTGAGCGCCATCGACCGCGCCATGCCCAGCACCCCGGGGCCGTCGAAGCCGAGGCCGTCGACGGGCTCGGTGTCGAAGCCGTAGCCCGGGCCCCCCGTCCCCCAGCGCGAGCGCGTGTCGGTGAGCGTGTTGGGGTCGCCGCCCTGCGCCACGAAGCCCTCGAGCACGCGGTGAAACGCGATGCCCTCGTAGTAGTGGTGGAGCGAGAGGTAGACGAAGGAGTTGACCGCCAGCGGGGTCTGCTCCTCGTAGAGGTCGAGCACGATGCGGCCGACGTCCGTCTCCATCACCGCCCGGTAGTCCCGGTTGGACTCCAGGATCATCTCCGCCCCGGGGAACATCCGCATCGGCGTCGCGCTGCGGTACGGCACCGCGGTGAAGGGCCCCGTCGGCCCGGTGTCCCCCATGGCGTCGGCGCTCGCGTCAGGCGTCGCGGCCGCGTCCGCTGCGGCGTCGCCCTGCGGGGCCGCGTCGGCCGCAGGGGTGTTGCCGGTCGAGCTCGAACACGCAAGCAGTGCGAGGGTCGCGAGGAGGCCGTAACGCGTCGTCATCCCGCGATGGAGCACCGACGCGCCCCGCCGTGTCAACCGTTCGCGTTCTTCCGTCGCGGCTGTATCCTCCCGCGCGCCCATGCGCTCGCACCTCCTCGCCTTCACGCTCCTCGCCGCGGCCTGCACCCCGACGCGCCCCCCCGTCGCGCCGCCGCCGCCCCCGCCGCCGCCTGCGCCCTCGGTCGTCGTCACCGTCGTCATCGACCAGTTCGCCGCCTGGATCGCCGCCGAGCGCCTCCCCCTCCTCCCCGACAGCGGCGGCTTCGCGCGGCTGCGTCGCGAGGGGACGTGGTTTCGCGAGATGCGCTACCTGCACGCGGCCACCGACACCGCGCCGGGGCACTCGTCGCTCTACACGGGCGTCCCCCCGCGCGAGAGCGGCATCCTCGCCAACGAGCTCGTCGACGAGCGGGGCGCGCGCTACTCCATCCTCCGCGACGCGGCCTCGCGCGTGGTCACCTTCGACGGCCCCACCGACGCCGTGGGCTCATCCATCGCGCAGCTCCGCGTGCCGACGCTCGCCGACGCCGTGCGCGAGCGCGTCCCGGGCGCCGTCATCGTCAGCGTCTCGCTCAAAGACCGCGGCGCCATCTTCGGCGGCGGACGTCGCCCTGACGCGACGATCTGGTTCGACCCCGGGCGCGACAGCTTCGTCACCTCCACGGCCTTCGCGCAGGCGCTCCCCGCGTGGGCGCGGCCCGTGGGCAACCCCGACGCCGTCCGCGCGCTCCGCGCTGCCCCGTGGACGCTCTCCGACGAGCGCTGGGTGGCCGAGCACGCGGCCTCCGCGGACGACAACGCGGGGGAGGGCGACCTGGACGGCTGGGGCATCACCTTCCCGCACGATTTCACCCGCGCCCGTCGCCCCGGCGGCGCGCTGCGGGCCTCCCCGATGGGCGACGTCGCGGTGCTCGACGTCGCCGCCGCCGCCGTCGAGCACGCGCGCAACCCCGAGCGCCCGATGCTCCTCGCGATCTCCCTCTCGTCCAACGACTACGTGGGCCACCTCTTCGGCCCCGACTCGTGGGAGGCGTGGGACCAGCTCCGTCGCCTCGACGCCTCGCTCGCCCGCTTCTTCGACCGCCTCGACGCCGCCGTCGGCCCGCGCGGGTGGGCGCTGGTGATGTCCGCCGACCACGGCATCCTCACGCTCCCCGAGGCGCCCCGCGAGGCCCGGCCCTGGTGCACCCCCGCGGGCTCGCCCGACCCCTGGGACCGCCCCTGCGGCCCGCTCACGCGGCTCGATCCCGATGTTGTCGCGCGCGAGCTGCAGGAGGCCGCGGTGGCTGCCATCGGCGCGGGCGCGTGGGTGCGCGGCGTGGCCGACCCGTACGTGTACCTCACGCCCGCGGCGATGCAGCTCGCCCCCGAGCGCCGCGCGCAGCTCCTGGCGGCGCTCACGGCGCGCGCGCGGCAATACCCGGAGACCGAGCGCGTGGTGGAGACCTTCACCGTCCCTGCGCGCTGCGACGAGGGCGAGTCGGTGGAGTCGCTGCTGTGTCGATCGATCCCGTCGGACTCGGGGGCGGCGCTGTACCTCCAGGTGCGCGCCGGGGCCTTCTTCGACGCGGGCTACGCGCTCGGGCACGGCACCAGCCACGGCTCACCGTACCGCTTCGACCGCGCGGTGCCGCTGTTCGTGCGCGCGCCGGGCGCGGTGGACGCGGGGCGACGCATCGACGATCCCATCCCCTTCACCCGCTTCCGCGAGATGGCCGAGCGCCTCCTCGGGCTGTAGAGAATTTGCGATGCCCCCTACCCCCACCTCCGCCCCCGTCGTCCTCTTCGATGGTGTCTGCAACCTCTGCAACGGAACGGTGCAGTTTCTCATCGACCACGACCGGGACGCTCACCTGCGCTTCGCCGCGCTCCAGAGCGAGGCGGGGGCGCGCGTCCTCCAGGCCCACGGGCGCGCCGTCCCGACGGGCGATCCCGACAGCGTCCTGCTCGTCGCGGGCGGCCACGTGTACTCGCACTCCGACGCCGCGCTGCGCATCGCGCGCCTCCTTGGATTTCCCTGGTCGCTCGCGGCGGTCGCGCTCGTGGTGCCGCGCTTTGTTCGCGACGCGGTGTACCGCTTCATCGCCCGCCACCGGTACCGCTGGTTTGGCCGGGAGGAGAGCTGTCGGGTGCCGACGCCGGCCCTGCGCGCGCGGTTTCTCTCTTGATGCGTTTCCCGGAAAATTGACGGATCATCGCCGCACGGCCTAGTTGGTCGCACGGACCCATCGATGACCCAGAGGCCCCCC
The DNA here is from genome assembly GCA_044375895.1 of Polyangiales bacterium. Lineage (GTDB taxonomy): Bacteria > Myxococcota_A > Polyangia > Polyangiales > CAISKJ01. Next base: position 11,747 of record JBILLV010000093.1, read on the forward strand.
GAAGAGCCCGCACACCTCGGTCGCTACGAGCTCCTCGGCGAGATCGCCTCGGGCGGCATGGCGACGGTGTTTCTCGCGCGCTCGTCGGGCGCTGGCGGGTTCTCGCGGCTGGTGGCGGTGAAGCGCCTGCACCCTCACCTCGAGAGCGAGGAGGAGTTCGTGCGGATGTTCCTCGACGAGGCCCGGCTGGCGGCGCGCATCCGCCACCCCAACGTCGTCGGGACGCTCGACGTGGAGGACCGTGACGGCCTCTACATCGTGATGGAGTACATCGAGGGCGTCACGCTGCTCCAGCTCACGCGGGCGGCGCAGAAGGTGGGCGAGCGGATGCCCGTCCCGGTGGCCATCCGCATCGCGCTCGACACCCTCGCGGGCCTCCACGCCGCCCACGAGCTCCGCGACGAGAACGACGTCTTCCTCAACCTCGTCCACCGCGACGTCTCCCCGCAGAACGTGCTCCTCGGCACCGACGGCACCGCGCGGCTCACCGATTTCGGCATCGCCAAGGCCAGCTCGCGCCTCTCGATGACCCGCGACGGCCAGCTCAAGGGGAAGATCTCGTACATGGCCCCCGAGCAGACGCGCCGGGGCGAGTCCCTCGACCGCCGCGCCGACGTCTTCGCGATGGGCGCCGTCGTCTGGGAGGTGCTCGCGGGCCGTCGGCTCTTCCACGGCGAGTCGGACGTCGAGGTGCTCAACCAGCTCCTCTTCGAGCCCATCCCGCGGCTGCGCGAGCACGCCCCGACGCTCCCCTCCATGCTCGAAGGGGCGGTGATGAAGGCCCTGGAGCGCGACGCCTCCGCGCGCTACGCCACCGCCGCGCAGTTTGCCGAGGCCCTGGAGCGCGCCACGCGGATGCTCGGCGGCGCGGCCAACCACCGCGTGGTGTCGTCCTTCCTCCAGCGCATCGTCGGCGAGCGCATCCAGAAGGAGCGGGCGCGCATCGCCCAGGGGTCCGTTCCCCCGGAGGGCGGCGTCACCGGGAGTCTTCGGCCGGGCCTCACGCCCGCCCACACGCCGTCGCACGTGCGCCCCGCGGCCAACGCCAACGCCGACCGCCCGTCGGTGCCGCGCGCGAAGCTCCGCGCCCCGACGATGACCGGCCCGGTGTACGCGCCGCCCGACACCACCTCCGCGCCCCCGTCGGCGCGCCCGCAGACGCCGGCCTCGCCGCTCCGCGCGCGCTCGCGGCCGCCGTCGCTGCGCCCGCCCACCAACCCGCCGATGGACGGCGCCCCGACGGGCAACTTCATCCCCACGGTGCCGCCGCCCCCGTCGCCGGCGCTCCCCGCGGTGATCGAGTTCGACATCACCGAAGACCCCGACGCCGCGCCCGTCCCGAAGCCGTCGCCGCTCCGCGCGCTCACCAAGCCCGGGATCATGCCGACGCCCATCCCGGCGCAGATGCCCGCGTCCGACCTCGACGCGACGACCATCGACCCGCTCCGTCTGCCGTCGATCGAGCTGAGCTACCAGCACGGCCCGACGCCCGCGCCGCAGCCCTTTGTGTCCGAGCCCGTCGCCGAGGTCGACGAGCTCGACCCGATGGACCCCGCGCCCGCGCCTCCCGCGACGCGCTCCGTGGCGCCGCCGCCCATCGAGCCGATTCGCCCGCCGCCATCGCTCCCCCCGTCGCTGCCGCCGCCCGCACCGACGCCGCCCGTGCAGCCGGCTCTCGCGCCGACGCCGCCGCCCGTCGCGCCGAGGATGCCGCTTGAGGACGCTCGGCCGTCGGCCCCCCCGCGCGTGCGTCGCGGGCTCTGGGTGGCCCTCGCGTTGGTGCTCGTGGTGTCCATCGGCGCGGTGGCGGGTCTCTTCGCCGCGGGGATCTTCTCGCCGGTGCGCTGGCCCCTCGGCGAGAGCCGCGTGCGGGTGAGGCCCGTCGCCCGCGTCGACGCCGCCGTCGCCGCAGCCACGGATGCGACGCCCGCGGTCGACGTGATGGCCGCGGCGGTGGTGCCCGACGCGAGCGATGGATCCGTGGAGGATGCGGTCGTGGACGACGCCTCCCTGGAGGTCGTCACCGCCGACGCGTCGGTCGACGCCACCGCCGACGCATCGGTCGACGCCACCGCCGACGCGTCAGCCGATGACGCCACGGCCGTCGCCGAGGGAGCGGACGCAGGGGCGATGGACGTTCTCGACGACGCGGGCGACGCGACGGGCGAGGCGGACGCCGGGGAGCTCTCGCGGGAAGAGCGCCGCGCCCGACGCCGTCGCCGCCGACACCACGACGAGTGACAGAATCTCTCGAAATTTCAGTCAGATAGAACGTTTCATCGCCGCATGACCGCGTTGTACTGAACGTCTCGAAGGGTCGTTGACAGCGCGGGCGATGCGCGTGCATTTCAAGGGGACCGATGACGCCGCGCGCAGCCCTCTTCGTGTTCGTCCCCGCCTGGCTGGCTGGGGGTGGGTGCGCCGCGCCCAACGAGCCCAATGGGCCGCGGGGGCGGGGCATCATCGCGCCGGTGTCGGACGTGTTGGGCGTTCCCGTCGGCGATGCGCCGGTGCAGGTTGATGGCGCGGCGATGCTCGACGCGGACGTCCCGCGTGTCGACGTCGCCGACGCGATGGACGTGCGTGACGCGACCGACGCGCTCGATGTGGCCGACGTGCGCGACGTACAGGACGTCGCGGACGGCGCGGACGTGCGCGACGTCCAGGACGTGCTGGACGTCGCCGACGTGCGCGACGCGGTGACGCCACCCGACGTCCCCGCGCCCGACGGCGCGATCGGCGCGGACCCGGTGACGTACTCGGGCTCGCTACCGGTGCGCGTCGAGCCGCGGGCCTTCATCACGACGCTGCGCGTGCTCGGCAACCGCCGCGACGTCTGGGTGCGCCTGCCCGCGTCGCTCCGCCCGGGTGCGCCGCTGATGCTCGCGTTCCACGGGACCAACTCCGACGGGCAGACCTTCCTCAACGAGTCGGGGGCGGGGGCGGTGGCGGAGTCGCGCGGGGCGGTGTTTCTGGCGCCGACCTCGCGGTGGTTCGGCGCCTCCGGGGAAGACTTCGATCACCCGGGCGGCAACGGGACGTACTGGGAGACGGCCAACAACCCCAACCCCGACACCAACGAAGACCTCGTCCTCGTGCGCGCCCTCATCCAGGAGGCGCGGCGCGCGTACGGCGTCGACCCGTCGCGGGTGTACAGCTACGGCCACTCCAACGGCGGCTTCATGGCCTACTTCGTCGCGCAGGTGCTCCGCGACCGCATCGTCGGCTTCGGCGAGAACGCCGCCGGACTCTCCCTCACCTCGCCGCAGCAGATGTGTCGCTTCCAGGGCCGCGGCACCACCTGCGCCGCCCTCGCGACGCAGCCCGGCTGGTGCGCGCGCGGGGCGCTGGAGCTCCCGATCGCGCTCCCCATGACGGGCCGCCGCACGCCGGGGGTGATCTTCCACGGCACCGCCGACCCGCTGGTGTCGGTGTATCACTCGTGCACGCTCGAGCGGCTCATGCGCGAGCGCGGCGCGCCGGTGCAGATCACCCTCTTCGACAACGGCGGCCACGCGGCCTTCGACACCTTCGCCCAGCGCACCTTCGACGCGCTGTCGATGTACCGCCTCGGCCCCTGACGGTCAGTCGGTGTGAGCGCGCGTCTGCGGGCGCATCGCGAAGGCTAGCGCCGCCAGAAACAGCACCCCCAGCAGCCCCGTCAGCCCCACCGACATCGACACCGTGAGCCGGAAGAACTCCTGGATGGAGACCTCCTTCTGCGGCGACGGGATGGCGTTGGAGGCGTGCTCGACCGCGCGCCCGAAGGCCGCCACCCAGCCCGGCACCAGCGAGCGCTCGTACCACGCCGCGGCGAAGGTGATCGCCACGTTGCCGATGAGCGCCTGACGCCACAGCCACCCCGAGTCCTTCACCCGCACCAGCACCCGCGCCGCCGAGAGGAAGAGCAGCGCGGCCATGAGGAGCCGACCGAGCTCCAGCGCGATGAGGGCCCGCTTGTGATCCTGCGCGACGGCCCAGAGCGCCTGCTGCACGGCCATCTTGAAGTCACCGGCCCGCGGGGGCGTCGGCTCGCGCACGAAGGCCAGCATCGCCTCCGCCTGGCGCGACTCGACCATCCCGAGGCCGCAGGTGCCGAGGGCGACCGCGACGACCGGGAAGGGGCGCGGGGGAGTGGACTCGTCGTCGTTGTCGGGGGCGTCGTCCACGGTGGGCGACGGGGTACATACCGCCGCCCACCGGGCACTGTCCATCCCGAGGAGGGAGAAGAGGGGACGATCAGCCGAGCGCGTTGCGCAGCTCGGCGGCGCGGTCGGTGCGCTCCCACGTGAAGCCGGGGCCGGTGCGGCCGAAGTGGCCGTACGACGCCGTGGGGCGGTAGATGGGGCGGAGCAGGTCGAGCTGCTCGATGATCGCCTTGGGGCGCATGTCGAAGTGCTTGAGCACGTACTCGGAGATGCGCTCCTCGGGGACGGTGCCGGTGCCGAAGGTGTGCACGTACACGCCGACGGGCTGGGCGACGCCGATCGCGTAGGCGATCTGGACCTCGCAGCGGCGGGCGAGGCCGGAGGCGACGACGTTCTTCGCGACGTAGCGGGCGTAGTAGGCGGCCGAGCGGTCGACCTTCGTGGGGTCCTTGCCCGAGAAGGCGCCGCCGCCGTGACGGCCCATGCCGCCGTAGGTGTCGACGATGATCTTGCGGCCGGTGAGCCCGGAGTCACCCATCGGGCCGCCGATGACGAAGCGCCCCGTCGGGTTGATGAAGTAGCGGGTGTCGCCGTCGAGCAGGTGGGCCGGGAGGGACTTCTTGACGATCTCCTCGCGGACGTACTCCTTGAGGGTCTCCTGCGTCACGGACGGGTCGTGCTGGGTCGAAACGACGACGGTGTTGATGCGCACCGGGCGGCCGTCTTCGTAGTCCACCGTGACCTGGCTCTTGGCGTCGGGGCGGAGCCAGGTGACGGCGCCGGCCTTGCGGACCTCGGCGAGGCGGCGCGTGAGCACGTGGGAGTAGTGCACCGGGGCGGGCATGAGCTCGGGGGTCTCGTCGACCGCGAAGCCGAACATCATCCCCTGGTCGCCCGCGCCCTGCTCCTTGTGCTCGCCTTCGCCCTCGTTGACGCCCTGCGCGATGTCGGGGCTCTGGCGCTCGATGGCCACGAGGATGGCGCAGGTGGCCGCGTCGAAGCCCATGTCCGAGTGGGTGTATCCGATGTCCTTCACCACCTGCCGGACGATGTCGGGGAACTCAACGCGCGCCGTCGTGGTGATCTCACCCGCCAGCACCACGAAGCCGGTCTTGACCAGGGTCTCGCACGCGACGCGGGAGCGCGGGGCCTCCGCCAGGATCGCGTCGAGGACCCCGTCAGAGATCTGGTCGCACATCTTGTCGGGGTGGCCCTCACTGACCGACTCGGACGTGAACTGGGTACGTGCCATGGGGACTTCGTTTCCTTTATTCGTGGTGGCAGAAAGGGGACCCGGACGGGCACAGCCGTGGGCGGGGGGAGCGCATAACGCCGACCGGGCGGGGGTGTCAATGCGCCGATGGGGGGGTCGTTGCGCGGAGATGAGGCAGGCATTCAGCGGCCATCGGGACCCTCCGACGGGGCCGCGGCTGACGCGCCGCGCAACGACGGGCGCTTGACACGCCGCGACCAAAGTGAAAACCTCGAAAAAAGCGTGGGAATTCGGTTCATTGCAGCAGGAAGAAGCGACGTGGGGCTCCAACGGGAGCACAACGAGGACAGCTTCGTGCTCCTGGAGCGCCACGGGTTGTTCGTGGTGGCCGACGGGATGGGCGGCCACAAGGCTGGGGACATCGCTTCGAAGATGGCCACCGAGGCGGTGTCGGCCTTCTTCGACAGCACCGTCCGCGACGACGCCACGTGGCCCTTCCACTACGACCCCGCGCTCACCTCGGAGGAGAACCGCCTCGTCACGGGGATCAAGGTCGCGAACAAGTCCATCTACGAGGAGAGCGCCCGCAACGTCGACCATCGGGGGATGGGGACGACGCTGGTGGGGATCCTCGTTTCGAAGGCCGGCCGCGCCTTCATCGGCCACGTGGGCGACAGCCGTTGCTACCGCGTGCGCGGCGGCAAGATCGAGCTCCTCACGCAGGACCACTCGCTCATCAATGAGTACCTCCGCGCGATGCCGCACATGTCGGACGCGCAGCGCGACGACCTCCCGCGCAACGTCATCACCCGCGCCCTCGGCATGTCCGAGGGGGTGATGGTCGACGTGGCGAGCGACGTGGCCTCGCCCGACGACCGCTTCGTGCTCTGCTCCGACGGGCTCTCGGGGATGATCTCCGACGAGGAGATCCTGGCGATCGTGCTGGAGCACGACGAGCCCGGCGTGGCCTGCGAGGCCCTCATCGCGCTGGCCAACCAGCACGGCGGCGAGGACAACATCACCGCCGTGGTGGTTCACGTGCTGCCCGACGCGCGCTCGGTGCGCCCGCCGGCGCCGGTCGACGCCACCGTCGAAGCGCCCGCGGGCCGCGCCACCGAGCTCTGACCCGAGCGCCGTCTCAGCAGGCGGCGCCGTCGGGGATGCACGCGTAGGTCACGCCGCCCGGCGACGCGCAGGCGTTGCAGCGACGTCCGCTGGGGCAGCCGACGGTGCGGCAGTCGCAGGCGCTGTAGGCCGCGCGGCAGGCCTCGGGCGTCGTGGAGAGGCCGCGGCAGGCCGTGCCGACGCAACTGCACCCGGAGAGGCCGACGCAGGCGGAGCCGTTCCACGCGTAGCCGAAGAAGGCGGCGCAGGCGCCCTCACCGCGCGCGTCCTGGGCGGCGCACATCGCCGGGGCGTCGGGGGCGGCGTCGGCGCCCGCGTCGGCGCTGGCGGGGCACGCGCCCATCGAGCGCACGCTCACGCTCGCGGCGGCGGCCACGCACTCGTTGCTGTACGTCATCCGGTCGCAGCCGCACACCGGCATGAAGAGGCGGTTGCAGATCGTCGGGATGGGGGCGCACACGCCCGGCGCATCGAACTCCCCGCACACCGCGGAGATGGGGTGATTGCAGAACGTCCCCGCCGGGCACGGGCCGGTGCCGCGCGTCCCGCAGGAGCGTCCCACGGCGTCGGGCGCGACGTCCTGCGTGGCATCGGGGGCCGCATCGGGGGCCGCATCGGGGGCCGCATCGGGGCGTGCATCCAGCGGCGCGGGCGCGTCGACGGTGACATCCGCGGAGGCGTCGGGCGGTCGCGGTGCGTCGGGCGCGGCATCGGGCGTGGCATCCACCGTGGCATCCACCGCGGCGTCGGGCGCGGCGTCGGGCGCAGCATCCACTGCGGCCTCGGCGGCGCTGTCGGGGGCGGCGTCTTCCCCGGGCGTCGCGGGGCTGCTCGGCCCGCACGACACCACCGCGAAGAGAAACGGAACGAAGCGAACCAGCGACAGCGAGCGCATGATGGACAAAACCTCCGGGGCGTTGAAGCGATGGGGGCGACTATACCGCGCCGTCCCCGCGCTACCAGTCGGAGCTCGCGCCACCGCCGCTGAAGTCGCCGCCCGAACCCGACGACGTGTCGCTCGATGACGACGACGACGCATCGCTCGACGACCACGCGGACGACGACGACGCATCGCTCGACGACCACGACGATGTGTCGTGAGCGCCGCCGTGCAGCCACGCGCCGCCGGGGTCATGCGACGCGCCGTCGTGTCCATAGGTGGTGCCCGAGAAGCTCTGCGAGATCGCCTTGCCAGCCTTGGCCATCCCCGCCACGACGAGGCTCACCAGGAGCCCGATGCCCAGCAGAAAGGCCCCGAGGCAGAAGAGGCCGAAGCACACGTTGCCCTCGCTCGGCGGCGATGTCGCGGGCGCGGCGACCGTCGGCGCGGGCGCAGGCGCCACCGTCGGCGCGGGGGGAGGCGCGCTGGGGGCCTCCGTGATGGTCTCCACCGTCCCCGAGGGTGCGGGGGCGAGCGCGGTGAGCACGCCGTCCATCACCAGCCGAACCGCTCCGCCGTGGTCCGCGCTTCGAAGCGACGGGCGCGCGGCGTCGAGCAGCTCCTGCGCGCGGGCGTCGGGGAGGCGGACGCGGGCGGCGTTGTTCACCTCCAGCCGGTGGCGTCGGTCGTTGACGGCCAGCACGTAGAGCACCGCGCTGGTGGCGCCGGGGAGCTCCTGGCGCCAGGCGGTGGCCACGCGCATCGTGTACGCCTCCAGCGACGTCGACCCGGTGGTGGGCACCACCAGCACCGCCACCGCCACGCCCGACGACAGGCGGAAGCCCGTGAGCTTCGCCGTGAGCTGCTGCTCCTGCTCGGCGGGGACGGCGTCGGCGAGGTCGGTGACGGGCGCCGTGATGCGCGGCTGCGCCGACACCGCCGGCGCGAAGCTGAGGGTGAGCGCGAGGCCCGCCGTGGCGACGAGCGACCTCATGACGACGACACCGCGTCGGGCAGCTCGTTGCCGTGGCGATCGTCGCCCGCGACGCGCTCCCGCAGCGCCGTCCCCACGAGGTCGAGGGCCGCGACGAGGCCGCCCGCGAGCCGACCCTCCCGCGCTTCGGCCGCCACCGCGTCGGTGACGCCCTGCCAGAAGGCGACGCCTTGCGCCCCGTGCACCCCAGGGCCCGCGAACACCGCCGCCTTCCGATCGTCGACGGCGACGTAGAGCAGCACCCCCGTCCCCTCCTTCGTCCGCTGCATGCCGAGCGCGCGGAAGAGCTGTTCGGCGCGGGCCAGCGCGTCGCCGCCGGGCGCGCGGGCCTCCAGGTGGACGCGCACCTCGCCCCGGTTGCCCCGCTCGGCCCGCTTGATCGCCGCCACCACCGCGGCCTCACCCGACGCGTCCAGGCGCGGCGCCTTCGTCACCGTCCCGCTCTTCCCGTTGCTCATCCGAGGTCGACTCCCGCTCTCGCGCGACCTCTATCACAGCCAACGCCCGCCGTGTGCGGTGGTACCGTCGGCGCCGCGATGGATCCCGCCGGCCTCGTTCGACGCGCGCTCGCCTCCACCCGAAACGCCCTCGACATCTTGAGCGCGGGGCGCCTCGGCCAGCCCTACGGCGCTCCCCATGAGGTGATCGACCAGGGCCCTCACCACCGTCTCCGACGCTACGCCACGTGCACCCGCGACGACGGCCCCGTCGCCCTCATGGTGCCGCCCCTCATGGTGACCAGCGAGGTGTACGACATCGACGCCGAACTCAGCGCCGTCGTCGCCCTGGGCCGCCTCGGCGTGCGCCCCTTCGTCATCGATTTCGGCGCCCCCGAGCGCGAGGAGGGCGGCGTCGAGCGCACCCTCGACGACCACGTGGTGGCCACCGCCCGCTGCATCGAGCGGGTGCGCGCGCTCACGGGCCGCGACGTCCACGTGTGCGGGTACTCGCAGGGGGGGATGTTCGCCTACCAGGCCGCGGCCTTCGTTCGCTCGGAGGGGGTGGCGTCGGTGGTCACCTTCGGCAGCCCCGTCGACCTCCACAAGAGCCTCCCCGCCGTCCATCGTGATGCGACGGGGGCGCTGCTGCGTCTCCTCGACCCCGTCACGGCGAAGCTCTTCGCGCACATCGAGGCGCTCCCCGGGGCGCTCACCAGCACGGGCTTCAAGGTGCTCTCGGGCCGCAAGGAGATCGCCGCCCGCATCGACTTCCTCCGCAACCTCCACGACCGCGGCGCCCTCGTGCGGCGCGAGGCGCGGCGGCGCTTCCTCGGCGGCGACGGCTTCGTGGCGTGGCCGGGCCCGGCCTTCCGCGCCTTCGTCGAGCAGTTTGTCGTCCACAACCGCATGCTCTCGGGCGGCTTCGTCCTCGACGGTCGCACGGTCTCCCTCGCCGACATCACGCGCCCGATCCTGGCGTTCATCGGGACGCACGACGAGCTCGCCCGACCCGCCGCGGTGCGGGCCATCACGCAGGCCGCGCCGGGCGCCGCGGTGTCGTTCGTCCCAGTGCGGGCGGGGCACTTCGGGCTCGTGGTGGGCTCCACCGCCGTCCGCCTCACGTGGCCCACCGTCGCCGCGTGGATGCTCCACCACGACGGCCTCGGTGACCTCCCGGAGATCCTCCGCGCGCCCGCTCCGCCGCGCCGCGACGACGAGCCCGAGGAGGGAGGCTTCGACGTCGACCTCGGCGACCTCGCCGTCGACGCCCTCACGGACGTCGCCCGCACGCTCTGGCACCGCGTCGGCGACGTCGCCGCGAGCGCCACCGACGCCTACGACAGCGTGCGCTACCAGGAACCCCGCCTCCGCGCCCTCGCCCTCATGACCCGCGACACCCCCGTCGGGGCCTCCGCGCTCCTGCGCCAGCGGGCCCGCGAGATCCCCGACGCGACCTGCTTCCTCTGGCGCGGTCGGGCGTTTACGTACGCCGTCGCCGACGCGCGGGTCGACAACGTGGTGAAGGGCCTGTGGGCCTGCGGCGTTCGCCCCGGCGATCGCGTCGGCGTGGTGATGCGCTCGCGCCCGAGCCTGCTCACGGCCCTCATCGCGCTCAACCGCCTCGGTGCTGTTCCCGCCCTCGCGCCCCCGAGCGCCGACGCCGACGCCCTCCGCGCGGCCTTCGCGTCGCTCGGCGCCCGCCGCGCCATCGTCGACCCCGAGCACACCCGCGACCTCGCCCCCGAGGTGCTGGTGCTCGGCGGCGGCGGCGCGCGGCGCGACCTCGGCCCCGCCGTCGTCGACATGGAGGCCATCGACCCCGCGGCCGTGGCGCTCCCGTCGGACGTCGGGCGCGACGCGATGCGGGCGGGCGAGCTCGCGATGATCCTCCTGCGGCCCGGCGAGTCGGGCGCGCTGCGGGCGGCGCCGGTCACCGGGCACCGCGTGGCCCTCTCGGCGCTCGGCGCGGCGGCGGCGTGCACCATCACCCCGGAGGACACGGTGTACTGCGCCATTCCGCTCCACCACCCGACGGGCGTGCTGGCCTGCGTGGGGGCGGCCTTCGCGGGCGGGGCGCGGCTCGCGCTGGCCGAGCGCTTCGACGCTGACGCCTTCTTCCCCGAGGCGCGGCGCTACGGGGCGACGGTGGTGTTCTACGCGGGGGAGATGCTGCGGCCGCTCGCCCACGCGGCGCCGTCGAAGGGCGAGCGCGACCACGCCGTGCGCCTGGTGGCCGGGAGCGGGATGCGCGCCGACCTGTGGGAGAAGCTCCGGGCGCGCTACGGGTTCGGGGTGATGGAGTTCTACGCGTCGACGACGCAGCGGGTGATCGCCGCCAACGCGTCGGGCGAGAAGGTGGGTGCCCTCGGCAAGCGCATGCCCGGCGGCGTCGAGGCGATGGTGGCGCGCGTCACCCTCGCGACGGGTGAGATCGCGCGCGACGAGGCGGGGCTGGTGGTGCGGGCCGCGATCGATGAGCCCGGCGTGCTGCTCGCGCGCGTCGACGACGACGACGCCGTGGGCGACCGCGGGGTGGTGCGTGACGTCGTGGCGACGGGCGACCGGTGGCGCGCGTCGAGCGACGTGCTGCGCGTGGATGCTGACGGCGACCTGTGGTTCGTCGACGCGCTGTCGGGCTTTGTGCACACGGCGGAGGGCGCGGTGTCGACGCGGCGCGTGGAGGACGCGCTCTACGCGCTCCCCGAGGTGGAGCAGGCGGCGGCGTGGGGCGAGGGTGACATCGTGCGGGCGGCGGTGTCGCCCGCGGGCGTGAGCGACGAGCGCATCGCGGAGGCGCTCGGCGCGCTGGAAGCGTGGGAGCGGCCAGTGAGCGTGGCGCGCGTGGCGGAGATCCCGATGACGGAGGGGTACCGCCCCGACAAGCGCGCGCTGCGGGAGGGGATGCGCTGATGGACGCGAAGGAGACGCTCGATCGGGCGAAGGACGCGTCGCTCACGTTCGGACGCTTCGTCTGGCACGACGTGAAGGGGACGGCGCGGGTGTTCGCGAAGGCCGCGGGCGTGGCGCTCGCGGTGGGCGCGGCGGCGATCTTCGTCCTGGTGCTCGCGAGCGGTCACCCGCGCGGCCACTCGCTCGCGCAGACGCTCCTCGTGTGGGTGATCGGGTCGGTGTACTACGCCGCCGTCCCCGCGCTGATGGTGGGCGGGGCGGTGGCGACGTGGCGGCACTTCGGGTGGACGACGGTGCTCCCGCTGGTGGTGCTCCCGCTGATGGGCCTCGGGGTGTTCACGCTCGCGGGACCGGCGCTGTTGCTGCTCGCGCGGGAGGTGGTCGAGGCCTTCGTGGCGGCGGGGCGGCAGTACCACTGGCCCGCGGTGCAAGGCGTCGGGCGGCTCGCGCACGCGGGGCCGGTGGCGATCCCCTTCGTGCTGGCGGCGGTGGTGTTCGACGGGGTGCACCTGCTCGGCGACGGGCGCGTGCTGCGGGCGGTGCTGTGGCTGGGCGTCGTCGTCGCGGGGCTCCAGGCGCTGGCCGTGGCGCTGACGGTGGGGGCCACGGCGCCGCCGATGGCGTGGATGTTCGTGCGGCGCGCGCGGGCGCGGTGGGCGGCGTGGAACGAGCGGGTGGCGTAGAGCGGGCGGTGCTGGACGGAGCGTGAGGGCGGTCGATGCGCGCACGCCCCTTGCTCTCTCCCCCGCCGTGCTTCACCTCCGCGCCCTCTGGCGCTCGCTCCTCGATCGGCGCCTCGTGCTCACACTCTGCGCCGTGGTCGCGGTCATGGGGCTCGTCTGCGTCGCCGCCGAGGTGGGCTTCGCGCTCGCTGGCTGGGCGATCTTCTGCGTGTTCATCGGCGCGCTCTACGGCCTCGCCGCGGTCTATGCCGTCGCAGGCTGCCTGGCGGCGGCGATCGTGTGCGCAGTTCCGTGGGCCGTCGTGCGCGACGATGCGCTCTCGCCGACGCGCTTCGGTCGCGCGGCGCTCGACGCGGTGCTGTGGCTGGCGCGGTCGTTCGTTGACTTCGCCTGCGGGTCGCTCGGGTCGATGGTGCGGCCGGAGGTGACGCCCCTGGTGGCCACCGGGGCGGCGCTGATGGCGGTTGCGGGCGCCGTCGCCGTCGGGGTGTGGGTCGGGCAGCGAGCGACGCGTCGACCCGCTTGACACCCCGCCTTCCGGCGCGCTGCCATCTCCCTGAAAGGAAGCGCCCCCCAATGCTTGTCCCCCACCTCCGCACCGGCCTCGCCGCGCTCGGCGTCGTGTGGCTCCTCGGCGCGTGCACCGGCAACCCCGTCGTCGGCGGCAACCTCGACGCCGCTCCCGGCGACGCGCCCCCCACCAACGACCTCGCCGACGCCGCCGACGCCACCGACACCTCCGTCACGCCCGACACCCCCGACGTCCCCTCCGGCTGCCGCGCCAACGGCGACTGCGCGGGCGACCCCGGCGGACCGGTGTGCGACACCGCGAGCGGCCGCTGCGTGCGCTGCGTCCCGAGCGCCGACACCTGCCCCGCCGCGCAGCACTGCGACCCGATGACCTTCGTCTGCGTCGACGGCTGCCGCAGCGACGAGGGCTGCGCCGCGCCCCCCGGCGGCGGCGACGGCGGCGTGCCCGACGGCGGCGACGCGGGCATCCCGTCACGCGTGTGCGACACCGCCGCGCGCCGCTGCGTGCAGTGCAGCACCGACGCGCACTGCCCCGCGGGGACGCGCTGCGCGGGTTCGCTCTGCGTGCCCGGCTGCTCGGCCGATCGCCCCTGCGCGGCGCCCGCGACGTGCTGCGACGGCGCCTGCGTCGACACGCAGTCCAACACCGCCGCCTGCGGGGCCTGCGGGCGCATGTGCGCCGTGCCCAACGGAACCCCCGCCTGCACCGCCGGGCGCTGCGCCGTCGACCGCTGCACCGCTCCCTTCGCGGACTGCAACGCCGACGCGACCGACGGCTGCGAGACCGACACCTCCGGCAGCGCCACCCACTGCGGGATGTGCGGCCGGGCGTGCTCCTTCGCCAACGCGATGGGCGCCTGCCGCATGGGAACCTGCGCGATCACCCGCTGCGACGACGGCTTCGGCGACTGCGACGGGTCGCCCGCCAACGGCTGCGAGACCGACCTCCGCACCACCGCCAGCGACTGCAACGCGTGCGGGATGCAATGCTCCTTCGCCAACGCCGCCGCCACCTGCGCGATGGGCGCGTGCGCGTTGGGGGCCTGCAACGCGGGCTTCGCCGACTGCGACATGAGCCCCGCCAACGGATGCGAGACGCCCACCACCACCACCGACAACTGCGGCGCGTGCGGGCGCTCGTGCTCCTTCGCCAACGCCGCCGCCGCGTGTCGCGACGGAGCCTGCGCCCTCGGGACCTGCCGCGCGGGCTTCGCCGACTGCGACACGAACCCCATGAACGGCTGCGAGGCCGACCTCCAGACCGGCGCGTCGAGCTGCGGTCGCTGCGGCACCGTGTGCTCCTTCGCCAACGCGACGGCCACCTGCGCGGCGGGGATGTGCTCCCTCGACGCGTGCCGGACGGGCTTCGCCGACTGCGACATGAGCGCGGCCAACGGCTGCGAGGTGACGCTCGCCACCAGCGCGTCGCACTGCGGGGCCTGCGGGCGGCAGTGCGCCTTCCCCAACGCCGCCGCGAGCTGCGCGGCGGGGGCCTGCGTGATGGGGGCGTGCAACGCGGGCTTCGCCGACTGCGACATGAACCCCGGCAACGGCTGCGAGGTCGCCCTTGCCACCAACACCTCCCACTGCGGGCGCTGCGGCAACGCGTGCACCTTCGCGGGGGGCTCTGCCGCGTGCGCCGGTGGAACCTGCCAGCTCACCTCCTGCGCCGCCGGCCGCGGCGACTGCGACGGCGACCGCTCCAACGGCTGCGAGACCGACCTCAACACCAGCGCGGCGAGCTGCGGCGTGTGCGGCAACGCGTGCGTCACGGCCAACGCCACGCCCGCGTGCACGATGGGCATGTGCGCCGTCGCCACGTGCAACGCGGGCTTCGCCGACTGCAACGGCCGCGGGGGGGACGGCTGCGAGGTGAGCACCCGCACCGACGCGTCCAACTGCGGCGGCTGCGGGCGGGCGTGCATGCTGAGCAACGCGGTGCCGGCGTGCGTGGCGGCGGCGTGCGCGGTGGCGACGTGCAGCGCGGGCTTCGGCGACTGCGACGACAGCGCCGCCAACGGCTGCGAGGTCGACCTGCGCAGCACCGTGACGAGCTGCGGGGTGTGCGGGCGGGCGTGCTCCTTCCCCAACGCCGGGGCGTCGTGCGCGATGGGGACGTGCGCGCTCGGGGCCTGCAACGCGGGCTTCGCCGACTGCAACATGAACCCCCTCGACGGCTGCGAGGTCGACACACGCACCAACCCCGCCAACTGCGGGACGTGCGGGCGCACGTGCTCCTTCGCCAACGCGACGGCCACTTGCGCGGCCGGCGCCTGCGCGCTCGGGGCCTGCAACGCGGGCTTCGCCGATTGCGACGGCAACCCCGCCAACGGCTGCGAGGTCGACACGCGCGACGCCGTGGAGCACTGCGGCGCGTGCGGGCGCGTGTGCAGCACCGGGCGCTGCACGGCGGGCGTGTGCGACCGCGGCGGCGACGGGTCGGACGGGGTGCTGACGGTGAGCACGGCGACGACGCTCACCCCCGCGGCGACGCCCCTCGTGGCCGACGCGGCGATGGGCGCGACGACGCTGCGCGTGATCAGCGCGGCGGGCTTCGCCGCGGGCAACGAGGTGCTCGTCATCGGGATGCAGGGCGGCGGCGCCGGGCGCTACGAGTACGGGCGCGTGGCGTCGGTGACGGCCAACACCCTCACCCTCGCCGCGGGCCTCGCCAACGCCTTCGCCGGGGCCACCGAGCGGGTGCAGGTGATCCGGGTGTTCCGCTACAGCGCGCTCACCGTCAACGCCGGGCAGACGCTCTCCGTCCCGGCGTGGAACGGCTCCACCGGCGGTGTGCTGCCCGTCCGCGTCTCGGGCGCGGCGTCCATCGCAGGCGACCTCTCGGCGACGGCGCGCGGCTTCCGCGGCGGCGCGGGCGACAGCGGCGGGCGCGTGTGCGGCGCCGGGGCGCAGGGCGAGTCGCCCACGGGCACGGGCGGACGCGCGACGGCGGCCAATGGTGGCGGCGGCGGCGGTGGTGGCGGTGGGGTGTTCTGCTGCGGCGGCCCCGGTCAGTCGCCGGGCGGCGGCGGCGGCGGACACGCGTCAGGCGGCGCCAACGGGACGGGCGCGTCGGGCCTCGGCGGCGGCGGCGTGGCCTACGGCGACGCGACGCTCACCCGCGTGCATCCGGGCGCGGGCGGCGGCGGCGGCGGCGGCAACTGCGACGTCGCGTCGGGCTCGGGCGGCGCTGGCGGCGGCGTGGTGCTGCTCTCGGCCACCACCCTCGCGGTGACGGGCAACGTCCTCGCGTCGGGCGCCCAGGGGACCGCCGGCGGCGGCTACGAAGGGGCGGGCGCGGGCGGCGCGGGCGGCACGGTGTTCCTCGCCGGGCGCACGGTGACGGTCACGGCGGGGCGCGTCGTCGCCGTCGGTGGCCCGTCCAACACCGCGGGATCGGGCGTCGGCGGCGCCGGGTCGGTGGGCCGCGTCCGCATCGACTGCGCGACGCTCAACGGCGCTGCGTGCCCCGGCGCGAGCGGCGCCGTCTCCTCCCCTGCGGCCAACGTCGGCACGTACTGACCGACGCCCCCGTCCCTTCTTCCCCCTTCACCCCATGATGCGCGCGAGGGCTCCTGCGAGGTCGTCGGGCAGCGGGCTCGTGAGCGCGAGCGCCTCCCCATCGGGCGCCGTGATCTCCAGCCGCTCGGCGTGGAGCGCCAGGCGAGCGAGCCCGTAGCGCGCGCGGTACTCCCGGTTGAGCGGCCCCTTGCCGTAGTTCGCATCGCCGATGACGTGGTGCGACACGTGCGCGCAGTGGCGCCTCACCTGGTGCGTCCTCCCGGTGAACACCTCCACCCGCACGAGGCTGCACCGCGGCTCCGC
>JBILLV010000406.1:0-7536 GCA_044375895.1 Polyangiales bacterium
CCCGCTCCGCGGGGGTGAGGGCGCGCGGCAGCGCGGAGAGGGGGCCGTGACGAGCGGCACCGTCACACGGTCCGCGATGCGTCAACGGCCAAACCTGAGTCTGAAGCGCGCCCTGGCGTGCTCTCGCCGTACACCCCGCGGCTGCTGAGTCCGCTCAGTCCGAGTCCGTCGCGGCCAGCACGATCATCGAGCGTCCCTCGGGGCGCACGCAGGTGAGCCCCACGTCGATGCACACATGATAGAACCACGTGGACGACTCTGCGCCGAACGTCGTGAACCACGCGCGCGCCGCGCGGTCTCGCACCAGCGCGAGCGGACCGGCCACGGGGACGTTGCACAGCGCGCCGAGCGTGCGCCAGGCGTACAGCCGCGCGTACGCCGCGCTGTCGCCCTCGGAGTACGCGCCGCCTTGCGTGAAGAGCGACCAGAGCGCGCCGAACGCCGTCTGCTCGCTCACGATGTTCTCGCGGACGTCCGAGGGCTGCGCGCCTTCGAGGCACGCGAGCGGCAGCGAGCGCACCGAGCGCGGGCCCTCGTGGATGTCTCGTTCGTGCAGCGAAAACGCTCGCGCTTCCCACTTTCCGTTGGGATAGAGCGTCGAGTCTGCGAACGCTCCCGCGGCTCGCGCGCGCGCTTCGTCGAGCAGCGTGAGCTCATGGGTGACCGCGGCGTCCGGCAGCGTCTCGACCTCGCCGTGCAGCGCGCTCGAGAGGTGGTGCGCGAAGTGGTACCAGTTGCCCAAGGTGTCTTCGCTGTGCGGCGACGCTTCGATCGCGCCCGCTTCGATGTCGAGCAGCGCGAGCGGAAGCTCGGTGAGCGGGTGGTGATCGAGCGTCCGTTCGGCCCAGTACCGTCGCAAGACCGCCGACTGTTGCACCGGCTCTCCACGACTGACGGACTCTTGCACCCAGCCGCAGAGGATCTCGCGCAGGGCGGGGTCCGCGCCGCGCTCGACGACGGCGCGCTCGAGCATCTCGATCCGCTGTCCGTACCCGAGCAGCGAGGCCATCTGGCGAGGCCAGACCCTGCCCGAACGATCCCTCGGCCGCTCCCACGGCGGCGGTGACGCCGCGCGTGAGAAGAACGCGTCCAGCGCTTCGGGCCGCCGCACCAGGGCGAGGGCGAACAGCGCGTCGTTGCGGACCAGCGCGAACGCCGGCGCCGTCTCGATCCGCAGTCGATCTGCCAGCGCGGCGAGCCACGGCCAGTCTTCGCCCTTGATCGCGTCGCGAATCTCTTCGCGCTGCTCGTGCCACAAGGGTGAGCTCGTCCCGGGTTTCAGCGACTGATAGCGGCGCACGTAGCGGTCGATCGACGGTTCGACGGTGGTGCTCATCGCGGACAACGATAGCGTGAATGCGCCCCGAGCTGCGGTAGCGTCGGCAAGCGAGAGCAAGCGACGACCACGGAGAGCAACCGCGCGCTGTTCGAGCCGGTCGAGATCGGCCCCGTCACGCTGCGCAACCGCAAGATTCGCGCGGCGGCGTGGGGATGACCACCGTCGCGTACGCGGCGGTCGAGCAGCGAGGGCTGTCGTTCGACCGGCAGCTGTGGATGCTCATCGCGACGATCACGGACCGGGCGGTGATCGTGCGCATCCTCGCGCACCTGGGTCTGCCCCTCCGCGGCGCTCGACGACCGCGTGGCGTCCTCGGCGGCCTCACCGTGCGGCGCAACCGCGTGTGGCGCACCGACGCGGCGCTTCCGTGAACGAACCGCATTGCGATCGACACGAACGTCCCATGGCGTCCCCACCTCCTCGCCTCCTCCCCCTCCTCGTCGCCCTCCTTTGCGCCTGCGCGGAGACGCAACAATCCGCGGTTGATGCGACGGTGGATGCCATGGAGGGCTCGACCGGGGAGGCCCCGCTGGAAGCGTCCGCGACGCCCCCTGACGCCCCGGACGTCCCTCCCGGGACCCAGTGTGGCGTCGCGGGGCTCCAGTGTCCGCCTTTCTCGCACCCGCTCACCTGCGAGGAGGGCCAGTGCGTCTGGAGGAACGGTCCCTTCCAGTGGCGATACTGCGCCGGTCGCATACTCCCAGTCAGCGGTTCCCAACAACACTGCGGCGCCTGCGGCCGGGAGTGCCGCGCAGACCAGATCTGCAGCGGCAGCAACTGCGTCGAGTGTCCCGACGGCCACGCCTTGTGTGACCGCGGCTACTGCGCCGACCTCAGGACCACACTGACGCACTGCGGCGCCTGTTACCGGTCCTGCGCTGTGCATCAGACCTGCGTCGGCGGGCAGTGCGTCCCCTGCCCTGCGGGGACGAACCGCTGCGCGAACGCCGACGCGTGTCGTCCCACACCTCCCATGAACGAAGACAATTGCGACGGCTGCGGCCTCCAGTGCGCCGCCGCGTTGTCGTTCGAGCAGGTCTGCCGCGAACAACGGTGTGCCGACGTATGCCTTCCCGGAGCCGCCACCTGTGGGGTTGAGACTTGTGGGGTGAACGTCGACGTCAGCGACGCCCACTGCGGCGCGTGCGAGCGCGCGTGCGGGGCTCACGAGCAGTGTGTCGGAGGCACCTGTTCCCCGGTGCGACTGCGGATGATCGGCCCCATCGCCGGCAGCTCGGTCACCAGCGCGAGGCCCTGGTTCCGTTGGGCTCCCCACGAGGTGGGCGACGGCGTCGACGGGGTGCGGGTGCAGGTGTGCGCCGCCCGAGACTGCGCGCGGGTGGAGGCCGACTGGGAGGCGGGCACCGCGCGCACGCAAAGCCCCGTCGACCTCGCCCCTGGCGTCCATTTCTGGCGGGTATTCGCGCGTCGAGGTACGGCCCTCGACGCTGTCGCGACGGCGCCGTGGAGCTTCGTGGTCCCTCGTGAGCCTACCCGCTCGCGCCTCCCGCCGGCCCTTGGTGACCTCGACGGCGACGGGGTGGCAGAGACCTTCTCCGTGAGGTCAAGCGCCCCGAGTGCGCGCCCCCATTGGCAGGTAGAGGTCAGGTCGGGCGCGTCGCCACGCCTGTGGCTGCTCCGCGGTGCGCAGAGCCGCTACGACCCCATGACGAGACTCTCGATCCGGGAGGACGCCAGCAGTCCCATCCCGATTGGCGACCTCAACGGCGACGGCTACGAGGACCTCCTCGCACTGGCTTACACGGAGCATATCAGCGGCCACACCAGGACCTTCTTCGCGCCCTCGCTGGTGCGTTGGTACGGCGGTTCAGGGGGCCCTTCGCTCGCGGGGCAGAGCTTCGCGAGTGGCAGGTCGGGTGACGGTGCCACCGCGTCGCACCTGTCGGGAGCCTATGCGATCGGAGACGCCGATGGAGACGGCTATGGCGACGTCCTCGTGAGGGACGAGTACCGCGGGGCCACCACCCTGCGGGTGTACCGCGGTGGTCGTGAGCGCTCCGAAGCAACGGCGTTCGATTGCGATTGCTGGCAGTTCCCGCAGGCGCTCGGAGACTTCGACGGCGATGGACGAAACGAGGTCATCCTCGCGACCGGCATTGGCAGCCGCTATTTCCCCCCCGTGGTCTTCGGATTGGGCCAACCGCGCACAAACCTCGATCGCTGCGCGGGTGTTGCCGACTTTGGCGTGAGCACCCCGTCGGCGGCGTCGGTCTGGGATGACGACCTGGACGGGTATGACGACCTCCGGTTCGGCTCCACCGCGTACTTCCGCGGCGGCCCCGGCGGACTCTCCGTCGAGCGCTGCGGGCCGCCGCCAGCGCGATAGCAGCGAGGGCCGGTGCGCCGCGCCGTGATGGTGCCAGCGCCACGTGCTCGTATCCCCCGTCGCTCGCCCCTGCCCTCGCGGCGCGGAGCGCGGTGACGAGCGCTACGGCTGCGGCGTCGCCCGCCACACCTCGACGACGGGGCGTCCGCTCGCGAGGGTGTAGCGCACGGTGACCGTGCCCGCGGCGCGGTCGTAGGTGAGCGTGCGCGGGCCGGTCGCGGGGTGCCCCCGCTGCGCCTCGCGCGCGAGGGAGCCGGGCGTCACGGTCCACACGTCGAGGGTGTACTCGCCAGACTGGACGAGGATGTCCAGCGGGGGAGCGCCTCCCTCGTCGTTCATGCACGCGCTGGCCGTGGCCGCGACGGCGGCGAGCACGAACAGCCAGCGCGCGCGACGCCCGATGGGTTCAGCGGGCGACACGGGTGTACCTCTCGAAGGACTCTTCCCGCGGCATGCCCGCGACGTACCCGACGAGGGAGACCGCGGAGCCCTCGGGGAAGCTCGCGCGCACGTACCGACCGTTGCGCCATGCGGTGAGGTCGGTCACCGCGGCGCCGTCGACCGTCACCGAGACGATCTCCAGGTTGAGGACCTCGAACCGAGGCGGCAGCGGAGTTGCGCCAGCGGGGCGCCGATCACCCACCACGCCGATCACGAAGGTCGCGAGGAGAAGAAGCGAAGAACGAAGGCGCATCGCAGGGACCCCTTTCTCCACAGAAGGCTACTGCCGTCCGGGCGCCGAAGTCGAGGACCGCGCGGAGCTTTGCGCGCCGAGGCAGCGTCGTGACGGGCCGGGCGTCGGACTATGGGGTCGGCCGGGCGGGGCGCCCGTGGCGCGTGCGCCAGTCGTCCCAGTATTCGTCGGCGAGCGCCTTCAGCGCGGCGAGGTCGTAGCGCGCGCCGGCCTCGTCGGTGACGGACGCGGCGGCGGCCCGGAGGCGCAGCGTCCCCCCGCAGTGGGGCGCCTCGCGCGCGGGCTGGTTGCAGTGCACTGCGACGCCGTCTCCGGCCGCGGCCCCCTCGAGGATGTCCAGCGGCGGCGAGAAGATCTGGGGCACGTCCCGCCACGTCTCGGCCGCGGCGTCGGCGGCCTTGGGCCACGGGTCGAAGGTGACGTCCGCGACGCCGTGGAGCCGCACGTGGAAGAAGGTGAAGGACGGCGCGATGCGCTGGGTGAGGTACCGGATCTCCACCCGCAGGGCGAGGTCGTCCCCGTCGCGTACGGCCTCGGCGACGACGCCGTCGTGGAGGAGCGAGAAGAGCAGCGCGAGGTCTGCGGGGCCGGTGATCTCGGGCGCAGGCATCGAGGGGAGGCTTCGCACGGCGGGGGGCCTACCACGCCGCAAGGCGGTAGTCCTTCAGGTACACTCGCGGGGCGTGGGACGGGCTCTGCGGGGGTGCTTGACGGGCAGGGCCGACGTCACCGCGGGAGCGACCACGTCGCGCGAACCGTCCCCGCGACGCCGAGCGTATCCCGCTCGCTGAAGCCCCAGCAGGCGACGGTGCCGCCGCGTCGGCGGGCGCAGGTGTGGCGCGAGCCCGCGCGCACCTCCACGGCGTCCCGCAGCCCGCGCACGACCACCGGACCATCTGGCGTCGCGGTGGTCCCGTCCCCGAGCTGTCCGTGGGAGTTCGAGCCCCAGCACGCGACGGTCGCGTCGTCTCGGAGCGCGCAGGTGTGCCATCCCCCCGCGGAGATCTGCACGGCACGACCGACGCCGTCGACCTGAACGAGCGGCTCGCCGCTGGGGCTGATGAATCCGAGCTGACCCTCGCGGGATTCGCCCCAGCACAGCACCGCCCCGTCGGCGCGGCGCGCGCACGCGTGGCGTTCGCCCACCGTGGCCTCGACGGCGTCGAGCCGGTACTCCTGCTCCTCGACGAAGCTCGTCCAACTGGTCCCGAGGTCGCCGCGCGCCCAGAGTTTGACGTTCCCGTTCGCGCGGATCATGGCGAGGGTTTCTCCGTGGAGCGCGAACGAACGAACGGGGACTTCGAGCGGGGCGTCGGCGGGGAGCGGCGAGTTCCGGATCCGCAGGATACCGCTTCGGGTCTGCACGACCTCGTCGATCACGCGCGAGACCTCCTCCCAGCGCCTGCTCATGCTGGAACGGGTCGCGCCGTCTCTCCCCCAGCAGATCGCCTCATCGCCTTGGAGCATCGCGCACGTGCTGTACTTCGCGGTCGAGACGCTCGTCGCGTTCATGATCCCAGGGAGCGCGACGAACCCGCTCACCCGCCCATTGTGGCCGACGCCGAGCTGCCCGCGTCCGTTGTCACCCCAGCACACAACCGAGCCGCCAGAACGCACCGCGCACGAGTACTCCGTGGGTCCCTCGGAGAGGGCGACGGCGTCGCTCAGCCCCGGCACGTCAATGAGCGTGGTGCTGTAGTTCGGCGCGCCGAGGGCACCCGAGGAGTTGTCGCCCCAGCACGTCACCCGGTCGTCGCCGTGCAACGCGCACGCGAAGCCGACGCCGACGGCCACCCCACGAACCGCAGTGAGCGCGGGCCGCAGTGCTCCCAGGTCGTAGGTCGGCTCGGGGGAGCTTCGGCCGGAGCACTTCAGCCCGCCATCGGGCATCACCGCGCAGAAGCCCTCGCCGTACCGATACTCAACGAGGTCCAGCGCGCCGCGAAGTTCGGGGTACGCAACCGCGCCCGTGGCCCCCTCCACGCGCACGGGCGTGCGCTGCAACCCCGCGCCGGGCAGCGGCTCTCCCGTGCAGACGAGGTTCATCTCCTGGTCGCGAAAGCAGATCCCCATCCCGTTTGACCAGAAGTCCCCGGGCACCCTCGGCAGATCCGTCGGAGCGTTGAACCCCGGACGCACGCAACGGACCTCACCTCGAGGCGACCGCCCGCAGACCCCGCCGCCAATGCTCCCCAGCACGACCAGGTGATCCGCAGGCGAGACCTCCGTGACCGCACGGGGCTCGAGGTTCCGGTTGACGCTGGTGACCGGGGCGCCCGCCTCCCGGATCTGGCCCCAGCACCACACGGTCCCCGCGGTGTCCAGTGTGCACGCGGTACCGGCCGACACGCGGAGGGTTCGGGCGCGCGTCACGCCCTCGATCCGCACGGGCGTGGGGTATCGGTCGTACTGCCAGTCCGTGCCGACGAAGAACTGACGGAGCGCGCCCCAGCACGAGACCGTCCCGTCCCGAAGGAGGGCGCAGGAGAAATTGTCACCGGCGCCGACCTCGACGACGTCACGCAGGCCAGAGACGAGCACCGGGGTGTGGCTGTCGGTGAGGGTCCCGTCTCCGAGCTGTCCCTTCGTGTTGTTTCCCCAGCAGAGCACCCGACCATCCGATCGGATCGCGCAGGCATGTTCGAACCCCGCGGCGATCCTTCGTGGCGGCGTCACGACCGTGGCTGGCGGTGCGTCGCAGGCAGCGCCCACGCAGACGGCCAGGATCACAGCCCACCCTCGCGGCGCGTTGTGCTTCACCCTCATGGCGTCACCAGCGGGAGCGTGATCCGGCCGACTCCTGCGCGCGCCGGGCCGCTCGTCGCGTCGGAGAGGTCGAACACCAGCCCATCGCCGACCGCCCCGAGGAGGCGCGGCCAGGCCACGCCCGGCGCGCGCGGAGGATCCGTGGAGGCCCTCCGCCCGCGTGCAGGGTCGGACTGGCAGATCCCCTCCGCGCAGCGCCACGCGACGACGCCCCGTCGCGCGACCCAATCCCACGGAGCGGCCCCCGCAGGACCGCTCCCCACGTCCGCAATGCTTGGAACCCCCGACGGCGAAATCGCCGCGAGCGTCAGCCCCGCGCCCCCTGCCGCCCGGTCTCCGCGGCACACCGCCTCCGCGTAGCCCCCACCCGCGCACATCAACCCGTTGTCG
>JBILLV010000094.1:0-28415 GCA_044375895.1 Polyangiales bacterium
AGAACCATGGAGGGTCCGCGACGACGGAGCCCGGCTTTGCGGGCGATCCGATTGGAGCCCAGGCGTGAGCTCCTGCGAACCCTGGGAACTCCCGAGGACGCTTGCCCCACGCTAACTGACCGGCATTGACGCTAGCCCAGGCCGAGCGACTGCGAGCCCTGGGACGCGGAAACCCTCATCTCCTTCACCCCCTCCGTCACGTCGTGTTCGTGCGTCGCCATCGACGCGGGGCGGCGCGCTCGGGTCCGCGCGCTTCCGCGCGACGGTCTGTCGTCCGTCGCTGGTAGCCGTCGGGTGCTCCCCGCGGGGGCGTCGGCTTGGCGTCACTCCCCGATGATCTTCACCAGCACGCGCTTCTTCCGCCGCCCGTCGAACTCGCCGTAGAAGATCTGCTCCCACGGGCCGAAATCGAGCGCTCCGTCGGTGACGGCGACCACCACCTCGCGGCCCATCACCTGGCGCTTGAGGTGCGCGTCGCCGTTGTCTTCGCCGGTGAGGTTGTGGCGGTACGCGCTGGTGGGCTCGTGGGGCGCGAGGGACTCCAGCCAGCGGGCGTAGTCGGCGTGGAGGCCGCGCTCGTCGTCGTTGATGAAGACGCTCGCGGTGATGTGCATCGCGTTGACGAGGCACATCCCCTCGCGGACGCCGCTCTCGGCGAGGCACCGCGCCACCTCCGCCGTGATGTTGATGAACTCCATGCGCTGCCGGGTTTCGAACCACAGCTCCTTGCGGAACGACTTCATGAAGCGATGCTACCGCGGCGCGGAGACGCGCACGCGCGTCGTCATGCGCTGGAGGGCGCCGCCGAGCGTGTTGGTGCCCCCGGGGCCCTCGTCTTCGACCGCGGCCGTGCGGAGATGAACGGCCTCGCCCGCTCGCTCCGGGTACGTGGCGTCGGCGACCTGCCAGCCGCGGTCGTAGCGCTCGGCCCACATGTGCCCGCCCGCGAGCCACTGGTCTGCCGTGCGAACGACCAGCACCCCCGCGGCGAGTCGAGCGGGGTGGCCGTGGCAACGCAGGAGGGCCGCGGTGACGGTCGCGTGCTCGGTGCAGTCGCCCTCGTGGTGCGAGGCCCCGGTGGAGGCGGGGACGTACCCGTACGCGAGCGACTTGCGCGGGAAGACCGCCTCGGCGCGCGCGATGACGGCGTCGGGCGTCAGCGCTTCGGAGCCGCACAGGGCGCGCAGCGGGTCCTGGTCGAAGTCGACGAAGAAGCTCGCGGCCCGGTGCGCGGGCGTCGGCGCGGGGGTGGTCTCCTCGCCCGTGACGGGGGTGATGACGACCCACGTCCCGTCGCGCCGCTGCATCTCGAAGCGGGCGTCGCGGAGCCGTGCGGGGACATCGTCAGCCACCTCCAGCGGCACCAGCGTGAGCGTCGGGAGCGAGCCCACGGCGCTTTGAACCACACGAGGCCGAGCGGGCGCAGGTGCGGGTGCAGGCGAAGGTGCGGGTGCCGCTTGCGGTGGCGCCGTGGCGGCGGGGCGAGCGCAGCCCGCGAGGACGAGCGCGAGCGTGGCGCCGCGGATCACCGGGTGACCAGACGCTGGGTGAGGGTGTGGTTGCCGATGGTGGCGACGATCTCGTCGGGGTCTTCGCCGGGACCCATCAGGGCGCGCAGCTCGATCTCGCCGAGGCGCTGGTTGAGCCAGAGGTGGTCGCCGTCGACGCGGCGGTCGAGGCGCACCGACACGGCCGTGGCAGCGAGGGGATTGGTGTGCGAATACGACTGGAAATCCAGGTGATCGGGCGCGTTGCGGCCGCGGAAGGTCTGCCAGGCGCGGTGCATCTCCGCCGACACCGAGCGCAGCGCCGCGGTGGCCTCGAAGTCGCCGGCGATGTCGCGCCCGAGGTGACGGCCCTCGACGTGGTAGCGCCGGGTGGCGGCGGTGCGGCGGAGCACGTAGCGGGAGACCTCGCCGTTCTGGCTGTGGAAGGTGGTGCTGTCGGCGAGCTCGCCGGCGCGGTTGTAGTGCTCGACGGAGGCGTCGTCGGTGGCGACGAGGTCTTGCGCGCTGCGGGCGAGGAGCATCGCGCTGATGGAGGTGTCCTCCGTGGTGGCTCCCGCCACGCGGCGGCCCGTGGCGACGCCGCAGGGCGTGTCGTCGAGCAGGAAGAGGTAGCGGGTAACGGGGGGCGACGCCGTGGGCTGTTCGAGGAGCGAGCGGGTGGCGCGGTCGAAGGTCTCCACGAAGCCCGGCTCGTCGTGGGAGCACAAGAGGCCGCGCCCGGCGACGTTGGCGCCGCGGAGCTTCACGTGCCCGAGCATGCGCCCGCGCGGCGACTCGACGACGTAGAGAAACTGGAGGTCGACGTGGGGCGAGTCGCCGACGAAGCCCGCGTTCATCGAGCGGAGCTCGAGGGTCGGGAGGCTGCGACGCACCGTCTCGTAGGTGATGCGCAGCGCGTTGGCGAGGTCGATGATCTCCGGGAAGACCACGCACTCCACGTTGGACTGACCGCCAACGGGGATCTGCACGACAAAACGGTCTTCGTCGGGGCGGATGGTGACCGCGGCCGTCCCCTGCGCGGTCGAGCGGAAGCTGCCGTTGGGGAGCGCGACGGCCTGCGCGGTGAGGGGGGTGGTTCCTTCGGGGGCGAGCATGCGGGCGATGCGGGCCTCGCCGCTCTCCGCTGGCTGCTCGGCGGGCGCGGGCGCGGGCGTGGCCGCGGCGGCGCTGGTCTGCGGCGCGGGGCGCGCGCTGGCGCAGGCCGCAGCGAGCAACGTGAGGGCGAGGAGCGAGCGGGTGGGGGAGGACATGGGCGCGGAGCCTATCGCAGCTCTGCGCGCGGACGCAGTTGGATTGTCAGGCGCTCGGCGCGGTGACGGCGGCGAGCACGTCCCTCGCGCGGACGGCGGAGGACTCAGGCACGAGCACGGTCATCGGGAGGTGGGGCGCAAACCAGTGGGTGAGCGCGCGAAGGTGCCCGTTGCGCACCGCCGAGGGAACCCCCGCGAGCGCGAGGCGGGCGCACGCGGCGTCGGCCGTGGCCACGCGCGACTCGACGCGGAGCGCGACCACCGAGCCCGCGGCGCGCCGCAGCCGCCACTCGTCGCGGAGGTCGAGCGCGAGGGCGGTGAGGAACGCGAAGGCGGTCGCGTCGACGGTCGCACCCATCCAGCGGGCGCTGATGGCGGCGGCGACGAGCGTGATGGTGAAGGCGAGGGTCGCGCGCATCCCGGCGCGCCACACGAGCTCGGCGTCGGCGGTGCGTTCGGCGAGGCTGCGGGTGTCGCCGAAGGTTCCTGCGCTGGCGGCGACGCGCGACGGGCGGTTGAACCACCGCGCGAGCGGCACGGCGAGGGCGCACGCGAACGCGCCGACGACGAGCAGACGACCGGAGGGGTTGCGCGTCGCGGAGGGGAACGGGTCGGTGCCCAGCACGGAGACGAGCTGGTCGACGGCGGCGACCGCGAGCGCGGCGGGGACCATCCCGCTGAGCGGCGCCCGCATGGAGAGGACATCGGCGCGCGGGGCCAGCGCGGCGACGCGGTAGCCCGCGGGGCGCGTCTCGGTGTCGGTGCGGACGACGGTGTAGCGGCGACGGAGCACGACCGCGGTGGCCGCACAGACGCCGCCGCCGAGGAGGAGGTGGAGCGCGCCGCGGACGGGGAGAAACTCGTCGCCGCGCGCGGGAGCGAGGGCGTGGAGGAGGCTGCTGACGAGGCCGACGCCAGCAACGGTGGCGACGCCGGAGCCGAGGCCGCGGCGGTCGATGGCGCGGATGAGGCCGACGACGGCGGCGAAGCCGAGGAGCGCCGAGAGCGCAATCGTGACGCCGATCGTCTGCGCGGCGAACATGGGCTCGATGTCGACGGATTCATAGCTCCAGCGCTGTTGTGCGCTGACGAACAGGGCTGTGGCTTGCGCGAGCGCGACGAGGGCGCTGCCGATCCATGCGTTGCGGGTCATGCGGGCGCGGCCATCGGCAGTCTCTCGGGCTGCCCGCCCTTTCGCTGTCATCACCGAAGCCAGTTCCACGAGAAGGAAGGCCGTCGCGATGGGGGCTACGCCGAGGGAGTCGAATGAGATCGCGTCCGATCCGTCAGCACGTCGATGCCCGTGACTCGGGAATACTTCGCCCCACGCGACGTGACCGAGCGCCGCCGCGACGCCTGCCGCCACGACAGTGACCGCGGCGGGACGAACCCACGCGCTCGACGCGTCGCCCGAAGGCGCTCCGGGTGCGACCTGCGGCGCCTGGACGAGCGCCGTCAGGCAGAACGCACAGACGTTGACCTCCGTCGCGAAGTCCTCGGCGCGGAGGTGGTGGGGGCATCGGTCGTTGGGGCAATACCGCATCGCGGCGCCGATCATCGCACGCCCCTCTCCACCCGTCGCCACGAAGGGGCGCCCTACGGCTACCACCACCCTGATGACGGACCGTAGGCGCGGAAGCGCTCGGGAGAATCTCCCCGCCGCTCGCCGCTACCGGGAGAAGGTCGCGTACCCGTCGCGCTCCAGCCGCGCGAGCATCTCCCGCACGCGCCGGGCGCTCTCCACCAGCGGCGGCGCGCTCCCTCCTTCGGCCGGGTCGGCGCGCTCGGCGACCCCCGCCACCGGCCTTCGTGCGATCTCGTACGGCACCGAACCATCGCCCTCGCACACCGTCAACAGCGCGCGGAGCACGGGCTCCAGCTCGCGCCGCGCCCCCGAGAGCCGCGGGAGCACCTTGCCGAGCACGGCCCGGTCGAGGCGCCAGGTGGGCGCCGTGTCGATGGCCTCGCGCTCGCACAGGTGGATGAACCGCAGCGCCTCGGCCGCGACGCGGAAGCCGAAGGGGCGCTGGCCGAGGGCCATGGCGTCGAAGATCTGATCGAGCCGTTGGCCGGCCCCGTCGCGGCCCATCGCGAGCACCACGGCGCGCACCGGGTCGTCGTCGCGGGGGGACTCGACGAAGGCGCGGCGCTCGTCGGCGTTGGCGGGCGGCACCACGCGGCGCTCGGCCAGCCACTCGCGCAGGAGGGCGGAGGGCGGCGCCGGGGGGAAATCCCACACCCACGCGCGGTCGAACACCTTGGTGCTGAGCGCGTGGGCGGTCTCGTCGAGGTTGACGGTGCCGAGCACGAAGAGGTTGGATGGCAGCGCGAGCGACGGCGGCACGCGGCGGGCGCCGTCGGTCGAGGGGACGGCGTCGGCGCGGCCGTGCAGCGGAATGGGCGCGCCGCTCTCCATCGCCGACAGAACCTCCGCGAGGTAGTGCTCGACGCGGGCGAGGTTCATTTCGTCGAGGAGGAGGAAGTGGGGGGCGTCGGGGAAGGCGGCGGCGTGGAGCATCACGCGCAGCGCCGCGGTGTCTTCGTAGGCCCCGTCCCCGCGGAGCGCGTTGAGGTACCCGAGCACCCCGCGCGAGTCGAGCCAGTCGGGCCGCACCGGAACCACCGCCACGTGGGCCTCGCTGCCCTCGGGGAGCCCCTCGGTCATGAAGCGGGCGAAGGCGAGGGCGAGGGCGGTCTTGCCTGTTCCCGATACGCCCGAGAGGACGGCGAAGGGCTTGGCGCAGAGACCCACCACGAAGCCCCTCACGAGGTCGAGGTCGAAGGCCAGCCCCGAGGCCCGCGCGTACTGGACGAAGCGACGGGCGACGGCCTCCAGCGTGGCGCCGCGGGCGGCCGCGCCGGTGAGCTCCCAGGGGCGGGCGAGGTCGGCCCCGGTGGACTCCCACAAGGCCTCCGGGAAGGCGTCGCGGTGGCCGTGTGCGCGCTCGACCGCGAGGGCCACCACCGGGCGGAGCGACGGGTGCGTGAGGCACTCCCCCACCGCGTCGAGCGTGCCGTGGACGCCCCGTACGAGCACCGATCGTTCGAGCAGGCGCGTGACACCGCGGGCGGCGGCGGCGGAGAAGCGCGGGGTGACGTGACCGGCGACCGCGGCCGGGTCGAGCGGGTCGGCGTAGCGCCACGGGGCGCCGGCGAGGAGGCCGACGAGGGCCGCGGCGGTGTCGCCCGACGGGTCTTCGAGCGCGCACGCGATGAGCGTCTCCAGCATCGGCCGCTCGTCGGGGGAGGGGAGCGAACGCCCCGCGACCCGCACCTCGATGTGGGCGACATCGCGCGGCGCCGAGGCGGCCCCGCGCGCGGAGAGCCAGCGGGCGAGGCGGGTGTGGAGCCCGGCGCTCATCGGAGCGGTGACGCCCGCGACGGGCGGTGGCGGCGGCGCGCCGAGGTCGCGGAGGAGGCGGGCGCGGGCGGCCGACGCGGGCCAGAGGGAGGCCATTGCTTCGGGGGCGAACCATCCCGACACGGGGTCGTAGCGCACCGAGCGGCCCACCGGCACGAGGCCCGCGGGGGCGCTCCCCTCGCCGTGGGCGCGCTCGTCCCAGCGGAGCGAGCGGATGGCCTCGCGGGCGTTCGCGGCGTCGAGGCAGGCGACGGGTGGTTCGAAGGCGAACGATCCCAGCGCGGCGCCGAGCGCGGCGAGGGCGGCGACGCGCCAGGACGCCGCGCGGGTGAGGGCTTCCCCCGCGCCCATCGACGCCTCGGGGAGCGAGAACACCACCAGGCCCGCGGGGGCGCGGAGCCACTCGTCTTCGGCGATCACCGCGTCGTCGCCGTGGCGGGCGTAGAGCCGGGCCCCCTCGGCGCGGAGGGCGGCGAGGCGGAGGGTGAGCGACTCGCCCAGGGCGCGGCGGCGGCGCATCCCTTCGGCGAGGCGGCGGTCGCGGTCGCCGCGGTCGGGCGTCGGGCGGCCGTAGCCCCAGGCGAGGTCGAGGCCCCGCGGGGTGAAGGTGAGGCTGACCCGGGCGGCGTCGGCGAGCCGGGCGCCCCGCGCGAACCAGCCCACGGACAGCGTGGCGGCGGCGGGCTTGGCGGCGAAGCGCTCGAGGGCGGCGAGCTCGGGGAGGGCGGCGGCCACCGCGTCGGCGAGCGAACGGAGCGCGGCGAGCACCTCCGCCCCACGCTCGCGCCGAGCGTCGACCGCGCTCGCCGGGAGCGCGTCCCTCGCACGAAGGATCGCGGGGCCGCGCAGCATGGCCGGGGACGCTACGCCAGGGACGTCCGCGACGGGTATCGCAAAGCGCCGCGGAGCTGAGGTACCCTCCGCGCGCCCGCGGTCGATCGAGCGCCGCGGCGCAACGGAGGCGTTTCATCATGAGTGGAGTGACGGCAGGATCGCGCGTGCACGCTTCGTGGCTGGGCGGAGGCTTCGCCCCCGGCACCGCGGTGGAGGTCAACCCGGCGTCGGGCCTCGTGAAGGTGCGCTTCGACGACGGGCGTGAGGCCTGGGTGAGCCAGATGAACGTCCGCATCTCGCAGACCCCCGCCGCGGCCCCCGCGCAGCCCGCGGCGCCGCGGCCCGGAGGCTTCGCTCCCTACGCCGCGCCCGTGACGACGCCCGCCCAGTCCTTCGGGGCCAACTCGCAGTACGGCGCGCAGTTTCAGCCCATCCAGGGCGGCGGCATGGTGGGCGGCAAGCCCTTCGAAGGCATCCTCCCGGGCTCACGCCCCGCAGCTCCGCAGCCCGGGATGCCTGGGATGCCTGGGATGCCGGGGATGCCTGGCGCGCCGATGCAGCCGCCGGCGCCGCAGGGTGGTGGCTTCGGGAGCGCGGTCGCGGGTGCGGTCGCGGGCGTCGGCGCCGCCATCGCGAGCTTCAACCCCTTCGGTCAGGGCGCGCCGCAGCAGCCCGTGCAGCAGCCGATGCAGCAGCCCTACATGCAGCAGCCCGCCGCGCCGCAGCCGATGCAGCCGCCCGCGCCGGGTGGCTTCACGCCCTTCAACCCGGCCGCTCCGCCGCAGCCGCAGCAGGCGCCGGGCATCCCGCAGGGGGGCTTCAACCCCTTCGCGCAGCCCGCCGCTGCGCCCGCGATGGCGCAGCCGATGATGCCGCCGCAGCCGATGGCGCCGCCCGCGCCGGGTGGCTTCACGCCCTTCAACCCGGCCGCGGCGCCCGCGCAGCCGCCGATGGCTCCGCCGGCCGTGCCGCCGACGATGGTCTCGCCCGCGCCGGCCTTCAACCCCTTCGCGGCGGGGGCTGCGGCGGCACCGGTGGTCGCGCCGCCGATGGCCGCCCCCATCGCGCCGCCGTTCGCGCCGCCGCTCATCTCGCAGCCCGCGCCCGCGGCGCCGGTGGACGCGCCCCCGGTGGGGGAGTTCAAGCCGTTTCGACCGATGCAGCCGGTGGAGTCGGCCCCGGTGGCGCCGCCGGTGGTCGCGCCCCCGATGGCCGCGCCGATGGGCATCCCGGAGCCCGCGTTCAACCCCTTCGCGCCCGTGGCTCCGGCGCCGCAGGCGCACGACCACGACCACGACCACGCGCCCCCGCTGGCCGCGCCGGTGGGCATCCCGGAGCCCGCGTTCAACCCCTTCGCTCCGGCGGCTCCGGCGGCCCCGCCGATGATCGCCGCGCAGCCGCCCGCCCCCGCGGCGCCCGCGTTCAACCCCTTCGCGCCCGCGGCCCCCGCGTCGCCGCCGACGCTCGATTTCAACCCCTTCGCCGTCGCCCAGCCGGCGCCCGCGCAGCCGCCCGCCGCTCCGGTGGCCCCGCCCGCGGAGTTCAATCCCTTCGCCCCGCCGGGCGGCAACAAGACCTGATCGACTCGGTGTGCGCCCGGTGAGGGATCC
Organism: Polyangiales bacterium; assembly: GCA_044375895.1. GTDB lineage: Bacteria > Myxococcota_A > Polyangia > Polyangiales > CAISKJ01. Next base: position 8,564 of record JBILLV010000094.1, read on the forward strand.
GGGCGCTCACGCGCCGCGGTCTTCCGCGTGGTGACTGAAGCCGTAGGCAGCGACGTCTGCGAAGTTGCGTTGGGCGCCGGGTCTCTGCGACCTATCGCGCATGGCTCTCGTCCGCACCGGCCTCGAACGCCTCCTCACCGACGACCTCTCTCGCCTCCGCGGGCGCCGCGTGGGGCTGGTCGCGCACCCTGCGAGCGTGACCTCCACGCTCCGTCACGCCGTCGACGCGCTGCGCGACGCGGGGGTCGACCTGCGCGCCCTCTTCGGCCCCGAGCACGGCCTCGGCGGCGAAGCGCAGGACATGGAGGGCGTCCACGCGGGCGACACGACGGGCCGCGCGGGGCACCTCCCGACGTACTCGCTCTACGGCGCGACGTACGCGTCGCTCTCGCCCGACCCCGCGTGGCTCGACGGGCTCGACGCCGTCGTCATCGACCTCCAGGACGTCGGGAGTCGGTACTACACCTTCGTCTGGACGGCCCTGCTGGTGGCTCGCGTGTGCGCGGCGAAGGGCGTCGAGGCCATCGTGTGCGACCGCCCCAACCCCCTCGGCGGTCTGCTCGTCGAGGGCGCCCCGCAGCGCCCCGAGGAGTGCTCGTTCGTGGGGCTGCGGAGCGTCCCCGTGCGCCACGGGCTGACGGTGGGCGAGCTGGTGCGTGACGCCGCGCGCGAAGAGGGCCTCGACAACGTCACGGTGGTGCCGATGGAGGGCTGGCGGCGCGAGATGCTGTGGGACGACACTGGGCTCCCGTGGGTGCTCCCGTCGCCCAACATGCCGACGCCCGAGACCGCGGCGGTGTACCCGGGCGGCTGCCTCCTCGAAGGAACCAACCTCTCCGAAGGCCGCGGCACGACGCGTCCGTTCGAAGTGTTCGGGGCGCCGTGGGTCGACGCGAAGGCCCTCGCCGACGCCATCACCCGCGACGCCGGAGACGGCTGCGCGGCGCGCGTGATGACCTTCCGCCCGACCTTCCAGAAGCACGCGGGGAAGACGTGCCGCGGCGTGCAGGTGCACCTCACCGACAAGGCCACCTTCGCGCCGTACCGGGCCTACCTCGCGGCCATCGCGGCGACGCGGCGGATGGAGGGATTTGTCTGGCGGACGGAGCGCTATGAGTTTGTCGACGACCGCCCCGCCATCGACCTGCTGACGGGCGACGCCGACGTGCGCCACGCGATCGACGCGGGCGCGGACTTCGAGGCGGTGATGGCCGTCGGCGCCGAGCGGATGGAGGCGTGGCGCGCGACGGCCCGCGACCGCTGGATCTACCCGTGAAGGGGGTTCAGGGCGGCGCGCGAAACTGCACGCCGAGGGTCGCGTCGATGACGCAGGAGAAGTTGCGGAGGAGGCCGAAGTTCTCGCCCGCGACGGCGTAGACGCCGAACCAGCGGTTGACGTCGTACTGGAGGCCCTGCTCCGAGCGGACGACGAAGTCGAAGTCTCCGCCCGCGCGCCGACGGTCTGGCGTGAAGTCGAGGAACATCGCCGCCGAGAAGATGAACTTCAGCCGCGACGACCCGTCCCCCATCGTGCGCAGCCCGAGGCCCACCTGCATCGGGCGCGACCCGTCGAAGTCGGTGAGCACGCCCATGCGGTAGCGGGCTTCCAGCTCCAGGCCGCGCGTCACCCCGAAGCCCAGCGCCGTGTCGAGCATCAGCGGTGACGCCCCGGTGCAGAACTTGTTGTTCCCATCGTCGCAGGGGTCGGGGCCGTTGCCGTCGTTGTAGCGAATCACGAAGCGGTATCCGATCCCCATGCCGGCCCGGAGGACGAACTGCCCGCCGTGATCCCAGCGCATGGGTTCTGTCACCGCTGGCATGGGGGTCGCTACCTCCTGGGCGTACCCCGACGAAGATGCCGCGAGCAGCGCGGCCGAACACGCGATGGATGCGAAGCGCATCCCGCGATCGTCGCACGACCCGACGGGGGCGCGGCAACTTCCTGGACCGTCGCGGGCTTTGTGCCTTAGTGTGCCGACACCCGGTCTCCGGCGTCGTACGGGTGGTGTGTTGCCCTGCGGCGGTGGAGACGCAGTCGAGCGCACGAAGGCCCGTTGGCTTCATCCGTGCACTTGAACGCGCGAGATCGAGGCGATTCGTATGAGGACGCGGCTGTCACCCCCCACTCCCTGGTTGCTCGTGCTGGCGCTGCTGGCGGGGTGTGATTGGGGTTCGAAGCCGATGCTGCCCCTCAATGGTGCCTCGGATGCCGCGGCGGTCGACGGCGCTGACCCGACGCAGTACGACGTCGCGCCGCCGCCGAATGACGCGGCCTTCGATGTGCCTACCTCGCCCGATGTGCCCGTCGCCACGGCCGATGCGTCGAGCCCCGACGCGGCGCCGCCGCCGAGGGACGGGTCTGCGAGCGACGCCTCGGCGCCTGACGTCTCGGCGCCCGACGCCTCGGCGCCCGACGGGGGCACCGCGGACGACTGCCGCTTCGTCGCCGCGCGCGATGGCGAGGCGGCACCGACTGGGGCGGTGGTGGTCGACGGGGGCTACTTCGCCAACGGGCGTGGCGAGGGCTGCGACCCGACGCCGCGCGTCGACGGCGGGGCCGACGTGACGGATGCGGATGTGACGGACGCGAGCCTCGATGCGCCGTCTGACACCTCCGCCGACGCAGCTGAAGGAGGTCGTCCATGAACCCCCGTGCCCTGGTGAGCGTGGTGGTGATGGTGTGTGGCTGCCTCTTCGGTTCGCGGCCTGCGCTCCCTGACCGGGACGAGGACGGCGGGCGCACCGGCGGGATGGCGTTCGCCGACGCCGCCTCGGCCGACGCCGCCACGATGCCCCCGACCAACGCGCCGGACTCCGCGGTGTGGGGCGACGCGGTCGACGCCTCCCGCGACGTCGTGGCCGATCGCGGCTGCGTGGAAGGTGACGCCGGGGACGCCGGGGACGCGGGTGACGTCACGGACGCGGGTGACGCGTCGGACGCAGCGGACGGCGGTGACGCGCTGCCCCCGTGCCTCGGCGAAGGGGCGACGGCGCAGCGTCCGATCGGCGTGGAACCGACGCCGTAGCGTCGCGTAGCGCTTCCGCTGGTCGAGGGACGACAAGCAGCGCGCACGATACTTAAGCAATCGGTTTAGTTTTCTTGCGTCGCCCCGTCGCGGGCTGGTAGGCGACGTCATGCCCACACGATCGGCGGCGCGGCGGCGCGAGGAGGCGCGGCTCGACCGGATGTTCTCCGCGTTGGCCGACCCCACGCGGCGGCGGCTGGTGGAGACGCTCGCCCGCGGCGAGGCGAGCGTGTCCGAGCTCGCAGCGCCGCTGAAGATGTCGCTCCCCGCGGTCGCGCAGCACCTGCAGGTGCTGGAGGAGAGCGGCCTCGTGACGAGCACGAAGGTCGGTCGCGTGCGCACGTGCCGCGTCGACCCGGTGCAGTTCGACGCGGCGCTCACGTGGATCGCCCGGCAGCGCGCGGCGTGGGAGTCGCGCCTCGATCGGTTGGAGTCTGTGCTGGAGGAGATGGACGATGAGTGATGGACGTTTCGACCTGGAGATCTCGCGCATCATGAAGGCGCCGCGCGCGAAGGTGTGGCGCGCCTTCGCCGACCCGAAGTACCTGGCCCAGTGGTGGTGCCCGGCGCCGTGGGTCACGGAGGTGAAGGCCTTCGAATTTCGCCCCGGCGGGAGCTTTCACACGTACATGACGGGGCCGCTGCCCGACGGGACGCAGGGGACGAGCGACAACCCCGGGTGCTTCCTGGAGATCGTGCCGATGGAGCGGATCGTGGGCACCTCGATGCTGCTCGGCGGCTGGCGGCCGGCGACGCCGTGGCTCGGGATGACGACGGTGTACACGTTCTCGGACGTGGAGGGCGGGACGTTGCTCCACGCGCGGGCGATGCACGCCTCCGCGGAGAGCGCGGCGAAGCACCAGGAGATGGGCTTCGAGCACGGCTGGGGCATCATGCTGGCCCAGTGGGACGCGTTCGCCGCCGGGCTCGCGGACTGAGCCTCTCGCTACCTCAGGCGGCGCACTCGCCCTCGCCGATCGCCACGCGGAACCCCTTCTCCTCCCCGATGTCGAGGAACACCTCATCGGGCGTCGTCGCGTCCACCGCGGCGAGGTCGCCGAGCAGCGCCGTCACCGCGGGCGCCGCCATCCGCTGGTAGTACGCCGCCGGGGTCTCGCCCTCCGATCGTTCGGTGGCGTACGATCGCACCAGACGGGCCACGGCCTCGGGCACGCGGCGCGCGGGGATCTTGATCACCTGACGCCCGAAGCGCGCGCCCTTCTCGTCGAAGCCGCCGCCGAGGTGGAGCTGGTACACGGGGGCCGTACGGTCTTCGAACTTCCGCGCGGCGCCGTGCCAGCCGATGTCTGCGATGTGGTGCTGGCCGCAGGAGTTGGGGCAGCCCGACACCTTGATCACCGCGCTCTTCGCGAGCTCGATGGCCTCGGCGAGGGCGGGGTCGCTCTCCAGGCGCTCGGTGATGGCCGCCCCCACCTGCCGGGAGGCCGTGACGGCGAGGTTGCAGCTCTCGGCGCCGGGGCAGGTGGTGACGTCGGCGACGGTGCCCGCGCCGGGCTTCGCGAGGTCGAGCGCCACGAGCTCGGCGTGGAGCGCCGGGAGCTTGTGGTGGGGGACGAAGCGAATGGCGAAGTTCTGGTCGATGGTGGTGCGCACCGAGCCGTCGCCGTACGCGACGCACAGCCGGGCGAGGCCGCGAAACTGCGCCACCGTCACCTTGCCGAGCGCGTGGCGCGTGAGGACGCAGGTGTAGCCCGGCTGATCCTGCGTGAAGGTGTTGGACGCGCGCCACTGGAGGTAGCCGGGGCCGCGGGCGACCGTCTTGTCGGCGTCGGGCGCATCGCTCGACGGGGGCGGGGGGACGGCCGGGGCGTCGACCACGCTGAGGTCGAGGGGGGTGCCGCCGCGGGCCTTCACCGCCGCGTACTCCTCGTGGAGCGCGGCGAGAAACTTCTCCCGCCCCATCTTGCGCATCACGTACTTGAGCCGGGCGCGGTGCTTGTTGTCGCGGTTGCCGTGGCGGTCGAAGATGCGCACCACGGCCTCGCAGGCGTCGAGCAGGTCGGCCTCGTCGAGGAAGTCGAAGAAGACCGCGGCGTTCTCGGGCGACGTGCTGAGCCCGCCCGCGACGAGGAAGCGGAAGCCCTTGCGGCCGTCGACCACCCGCGCGATGAGCCCGACGTCGTTGATGGCGCCGTACGCGGTGTCGTCGGGGCCGTAGGAGAGGGCGATCTTGAACTTCCGCGGGAGGTTGTTGGCCCACCCCTTCCGCAGGAAGAAGCGCGTGATGGCCTCGCCGTAGGGGGTGACGTCGAAGGTGCCGCGGTTGCGGATGCCGGCGAAGGGGCAGCACGTCACGTTGCGCACGGTGTTGCCGCAGGCCTCGCGCGTGGTGATGCCCGCGTCGTCGAGCACGCGCATGAGGGCCTCCACCTCGCCCATCGGGACGAAGTGAAACTGGATGTTCTGCCGCGTGGTGATGTTGCCCTTGCCGTGGCCCCAGCGCTCGGCCACCTCGGCGAGCGCCAGCAGCGCGGGGGCCGCGATGACGCCCTGCGGCGCCTTCGTGCGGATCATCTGCACACCCTCCTGGCGCTGCCCGTAGACGCCGCGCGTGAGGCGGTAGCGGCGGAAGTCGTCCGCGGACATCTCCGCGCGCTCGAAGCGCCCCAACACCTCGACGAACTCGTCGATGTCGCGGGCGTCACTGAACTTCGGCAGGAACACGTTGGCTGAGGTGGTCATCGAGTCGCCTTCCAGATCCTTCACGCGGGGGTCGTGTCCCGCTCATGCAGCGTGGCCATCACCCGCTCGACGCACGCGTCGAGCGAGAGGTCGCGGAGGCTCACCCGAAGCTCGTGGCGCGCACAAGGTTCGGGGCTCACCTCTACTCCATCGGCGCAGGCCACCGCCAGCACGCCGTTGCGCGCCAGCAGCCGCCCCACCAGCCCGACGCGCGCGGCCCCGCGGTCGAGGGCCTCGGCGCGCCGTCCCAGCGCCCGCAGCCGCGCCGCCAGGGCCTCGGCCAACGCGTCGGCGCCCGCGCCGGATGGGGCCGTCAGCCAGATGGTCGCGCCGCGCTCGCGTGGGGGATGTACCGTCATCGTCACTCCGTGGTTGAACCGCGATACGGGAGCTTCTAGAGTAGAGGGGCGTTCAATATGGCGAAACCGGTGAAGGTGTCAAACCCGTCCGCGCGGGCGGTGGCCGCGGCGACGGAGGTCGAGGGCGACGAGATCGGGGCGGCGGAGCTGACCCGGCGGGTGGCCGACAACCTCCGGGCGCTCCGCAAGCAGCGCGACCTCTCGCTCGACGACCTCGCGGCGCGCTCGGGGGTCTCGCGGGCGACGCTCTCGCAGGTGGAGACTTCGAAGACCAACCCGACGATCGCGATCCTGTGGAAGATCGCGGCGGGGCTGGGCATCCCCTTCGCGGCGCTGCTGGGGGAGGATCGGGTGGAGCGGCTGCGGGTGCTGCGCCGTGGGGACGCGCAGGTGCTCCGTTCGGCCGACGGGAAGATGGAGTCGCGGCCCCTGACGCCGGCCGGGGCGTCGCCGCAGGTGGAGTGTTATGAGCTCCGCCTCGCGCCGCGGGCCCTCTCGCGCAGCGACGCGCACGCCAAGGGGACGAGCGAGAGCTTGACGGTGCTCACGGGCACGCTGCGCCTCCACGTGGGCGACGAGGTGAGCGAGCTGGCCGCTGGCGACTCGGTGTACTTCGAAGCCGACGTGGCCCACACGTACGAGAACCCCGGTCGCGTCGAGGCCCGCTACCTCAACGTCATCGTCTACGCTCGCTGACGGACTGTTCAGCACGATGGAACCGACTGCGACGCGGGCGAACGCCCCCCTCATCGAGATCGCCGCGGTGAGCAAATCGTGGCCCGACGGCCGCGGTGGGGCGGTGACCACGCTCGACCGGGCCGAGCTGGCCGTCGCGGCGGGGGAGTTCGTGTGCCTGTGCGGGCCGTCGGGCTGCGGCAAGACCACCCTGCTCAACCTCATCGCGGGCCTGGAGCTCCCTTCCAAGGGGGAGGTGCGCGTGCGCGGCGCGGCGGTGGTGGGCCCCGGCGCCGACCGGACGGTGATGTTCCAGGAGGCGGCGCTCTTCCCGTGGCTGACGGTGTACCGCAACGTGGAGTTTCCGCTGGAGATGGCGGGCGTCGCGGAGGCCGAGCGGCGCTCGCGCGTGGAGCGCTACCTCCGCATGGTGCACCTCTGGCGCTACCGAGACAGCCAGCCGCACGAGCTCTCCGGGGGGATGCGGCAGCGCGTGGCGATGGCGCGCGCCCTCGTCAACGACCCGTCGATTCTCTTGATGGACGAGCCCTTCGCCGCGCTCGACGCGCAGACCCGCGACGTGCTCCACACCGAGCTCGAGCGCATCTGGCTGGAGACGCAGAAGACGGTGGTCTTTGTCACCCACAACGTCCGCGAGGCGGTGCGTCTGGGGGACAGGGTCATCATCATGGGGACGCGGCCGGGGCGGGTGAAGCGCGAGCTGAAGGTGTCGCTCGCGCGGCCCCGCGAGGCCAACGACCGCGACGTGGCCTCGCTCGCGGGGGTGGTCGAGCGCGAGCTGAAGATCGAACTCGAGAAGGTCATCCGGGAGGAGCTGGACGATGCGTGGTCACCTGCGGGGAGCGGCCTTCCTCGCGATTCTCATCGCGGTATGGGCGACGGCATCTAGCCTCGGCGACGCGCTGCTGTTCCCCTCGCCGCTCGACGTGGGGCGGGCGCTGGCGCGGGGCTTCGCGTCGGGGATGCTGCCGCGCGCCATCGCGAAGAGCATGGCGCGGCTCGCGTTCGGGTACTCGGTGTCGCTCGTGCTCGGCGTGACGCTCGGCTGCGCCCTCGCGCGGGTGCGGGCGGTCAAAGACACGCTCGGGCTGCTGGTGCTGGGGCTCCAGGCAGTCCCGTCGGTGTGCTGGCTGCCGCTGGCGCTCCTGTGGTTTGGCCTCGGGGAGACGGCCATCCAGGTGGTGGTGGTGCTCGGCTCGCTGCTCTCCGTCGCGGTGGCCACGGAGTCGGCGGTGAACACCGTCCCCCCGTTGCTGGTGCGGGCGGCGCGGACGATGGGGGCCAGCGGGCCGCGGCTGTGGTGGCGGGTGATCCTGCCCGCGGCCCTCCCCGGCGTGCTCTCGGGGGCGCGGCTGGGGTGGACCTTCGCGTGGCGCTCGCTCCTCGCGGGGGAGCTGCTGTTCGTGTCGGGGGGACTCGGGCAGGTGCTGGAGTTCGGCCGGGAGTTCTACGACATGGCGCTGGTGCTGGGCGTGATGGCGGTGATCATCGCGCTCGGGCTGGCGTCCGATCACCTGCTCTTCGGGCGGCTGGAGCGACGGGTGCGGCGGGTGTGGGGGCTCGACCGGACGTAGGCGTCAGCCGCCGCGCAGGCGCGCGAGCTCGTCGCGCATCGCCGCGAGCTCCGCCTCGAGGGAGGCCGCTCGCTCGCTTGCCTGTTCGCGCTCGCGTTCACGCTCGGCGCGTTCGCGCTCGGCGGGCGTGGGCCAGAGGTGTTGCCCGTCGCGGTCGTCGGCGAGCCGCAGGCGCGTGTCGCCGTCGGTGACCACGAGCCAGGCGCCCAGCTCTGGGCTGCGACACGGCCCGTCGCCGCGGTAGAGCTGGCAGAACGTGCCCGACTCGTCGCGGCGCCACACCTGCAGCAGAAACGGCCCCCCGTGCACCCGCGGGCCGTGCAGCTTCGGGTCGAACACCCAGAGCTCCGTCGTCCCGCTCGCGGCGTACTGGTCGGGCTTCGTGACGTAGTCCTTGGTCGCCGTGCTGCGGCTGACCACCTCCACCGCGACGCGCGGGGGGTGGTGCCCCGGCTCCCAGGTACACACGCTCGCGGTGTCTTCTCCCTCCGGCGGTGCGGGGAGGTACACCGCGACGTCGGGGTCGACGCCCACCTTCCACAGCTCCGGATTCCAGCGCAGCGCGAGGTGGCTGGCGATGAGGGAGTCGAGCGCCGCGCGCTCTGCCCAGGCGCGGAAGATCAGCTTCAACAGCTCGATGACGGCGTCATGCCACGCGGACTCCGGCACGTTCTCCTCCTCGAGCTCCCAGCTCGCGTCCGCCTCGGGGACCTCGTACGCGATCATCACCTTCTGTGCGGGGGAGCCGCTCATGGCCGCGACGGTATCACAGATCGCTCCCCGCACCGGGCGCGGGAGCGCCGGTGAAGAATCCGTGAAGGTTCCAACGACAGGCCGACACCTACCGCGTGGATCGTGTTGGTTCGCCCGTCGAGGTGTCGCGATGAGAATCCCCATGATGCTCGCTGTTGTCACCCTTTGCGCGTGCGGTCCGATCGTGACGCCGCCACAGGATGCTCCCGCGGCGCCTTCCGATGGAGACGCCGCCCCCACTGACGTGCCCGACGTGCCCGACGTGCCCGACGTGCCCGACGTGCGCACGTGCGATCCGCGCATGCACATCGACTGTTTCGCCGGCTTGAGCTGCCGCGCGGGCGTCGTGCGGCGCTCGGCTCACGCGCCCTACAACTGCTGCGACGCCGCGGAGTGCCGTGCGGCCTGGGCTCGTGACGTCTGCACGATCGGACAGCTGGAGTGCCCGACGCGCGCGTGCGACGACCGACGACTGCGGTGCAACGTCGCCGCCCTCACCGCGGCCGCGCGCCCGGGTCGGTCGTTCGACCTGGGCGTTCTCTGTGTGGGGGGCGGCCGTCGCGAGGGTGACCCGTGTCGTGCCGACGCCGATTGCGCGCCGCAGGTGGAGGGGGCTCCAGGTCGCCTGCGCTGCGCTCCTGACAAGCGCGTGTGCGTCCCTGCGCCTCGCCCGTCGACCGCCACCGGCGCGCCGTGCGTCTGGGACGACGACTGCGCCGCCGGCGACCGCTGCGACTGTGCTGGGACGGGGGGTACAGGGGCGCGGGGCTGCGTGCGCGCCGCCTGAGGCGGCTTCACCCCGGCGGGATGGAGGGCGCCTCGCCGACGAACTGGAACGGCACCGTCGGGTCGAGGTGGTAGCCCTCGGCGTTGGAGCGCAGCACCGTCCCGAGCCCCATCGTGCGGAGCGTCCGCACCGCCACATGCAAGCGGTTGCGCGCGGCCTTGGGGATGATCTTCTCGCCGGGCCACATGTCGGCGATGAGCGACTCGGGGGAGAGCGACTGGCCGGGGCTCGCGAGGCGCTCCTCGCCGAGACGGCGCAGTAGCACCGAGAGCGTGGTGCGGGTGCGCAGGCTCACCTCGGCGCTCGCGGGCGGCGCGAACCACAGGCCCATGCGGCTGGCGACGAGGGCCTTCGGGCGCGCGCGCTCCTCCGAGGGGCGCAGGAGCTCGTCGCCGTCGAAGCCCGAGAGCAGACGCAGCGCGATGCGCAGCTCGGCCGAGTCGAGCTCCACCGGGAGCGAGCGGAGCGCGGCGAGCTCGTGGCGGGCCTCGCGGGCGACGCCGCGGGCCTCGGGCATCGGGAGCTCGCGGGCGCGGCAGAGGATCACGAACACCCGCAGCGCGCGGGCCACCGGGGCGAGCGCGTCGCCCTGCTCGGTGAAGGCGGCGTTGGCGGCGGTGATGTGCGACTCGGCGAGGTCGAGCTCGCCGCAGGAGGCGAGCGTGGCCGCGAGGTGGGCGCGCACGAAGGCTCCGCGGCGGGGGTCGCGCGCGGTGACGGGCGAGAGGCTCTGCTCGAGCAGCGCGCGGGCCTCGACGAGGGCGCCGAGCTCGTGGAGGACGGCGCCGAGCTCGGCCTCCAGCGCGGCGACGAACACCCGGTCGCCGAGGGTGACGGCGCGGGCGATGGCGTGCTGGAAGGACGCGATGGCCTCCTCGGTGTGGCCCTGGTCGTGGGCGAGGCGGCCGAGGCCCGCGAGGGCGTCGGCGACGCGATCGGCGCGGTGGATGCGCTCCTGGCAGCGGACGGCCTCGTCGAGGTCGACGCGGGCTTCGGCGACGTTGCCGCGGGCGAGCTCGAGGCGGCCGCGACCGAGGCGGGCGTCGGCCTCGGCGCGGTCGTCGCCGTGCTCGCGGGCGCGGGCCGTGGCGCGGGCGTAGAGGCTCGCGGCGTCGTCGACCGACCCCGCGCGCTGGAGGAGGCGGGCCATGGTGACCATCGCGCCGGCGCTCTCGCGGTGGCGCTGCTCGCGCTCGAAGGCTTCGTTGGCGCGGCGGGCGGCGTCGAGGGCCTCGACGAGCGAGCCGGCGGCCTCCTTCACCAGCGCGACGGCGTGGAGCGCGTGGGGGTTGTACTCCTTGCGGCCGATGGCGAGGGCGCGGTCGAGGGCGACCAGGGCGGCGTCGGGGCGTCCCTCGCGCACGAGGCGCCACGCGCGGGAGGCCCAGGCGCAGGCGATCATGAACGACGAGGCCCCCGCGGTGGAGAGCTCGAGCGCGGCGTCGATGGTGGCGAGGCGGGGCGTGAGGAGGCCGTGGCGGGCGGCGTCGGGGAGCTGGCAGACGGCGGCGCGGAGGCGGGCGCCGAGGGCCGCGGGGGGCGACTCGAAGCAGTCGCCCGCGCGCTCGGCGAGGGCGTCGAGGTTGGCTCGCTCGACGGCGAGGCGGTCGCCGGCGGCGTGGGAGCCGCGGAGGAGGTGGTCGGCGAGGAGCGACTCGGCGCGCAGGAGGTAGTGCTCGGCGTGGCGCGTGAGCGTGGTGCGGCGATCGGGGGAGCGGGCGAACTCGCGGGACACGAAGGCGCGCACCGCCGGGTCGAGCGCGAAGCGAACCTGGTGGGAGGAGAGGTCTTCGATCACGCGCACGAGCCCGCGCATGCGGAAGTCGGCGAGGAGGATGGGCAGGGCGGTCTGTGACCCCGCGGCGACCGAGAGGACGGCCTCGGCGGACTCGAGCGAGAAGCTGTCGGCGAAGACGGACACCTCGGCGAGCGCGCGCTGCTCGCGGGGGCGGAGCGCCGTCCACACGCGGCCGATGAGCTCGTCGAGGGGGAGGGGGGCCGCGGTGGCCGCGCCGAGGGACTCGAGGCGGCGATCGAGGGGGTCGCGCTGGTCCTGACGGGCGAAGAGTTCGAGGGCGAGGGGGTTGCCGCCGAGGCGAGCGACGACGGCTTCGATGACGGAGGCGGGCGCGCGCATCCCTTCGAATGCGGCCCAGAGCTCGGCCCCTTCGGCGGCGGTGACGCCTTCGAGCGGGAGCGTGACCTCGGCGTCGAAGCCCGTGGCAGAGCGCGCGGTGACGATGATGCGCAGCTCGTGGCAGGCCGTGTGGAGGTGCTCGACGATGGCGCGCGCCGCCGCAGGAAACGCGAGGTGGTCGAGCACCAGCAGCACGCCGCCGCGGAGGGTGAGGGCGTCGGCGAGGCGTTCGAGCGGGGGCGTCGTGGAGGCGTAGGGCGACGCGCCCGTGGGGACGCCGAGGCTCGCGGAGAGGGCGCGGAGGAAGTGCTCCTCGCTGGCGGCGAGGGCGCAGTCGCACCACGCGACGGGCGTGCCTTCGCCGAGGCTCGCGGCGAAGAGCTGCGGGGCGCTGTAGGCGAAGCGACGGGTGAGCGCGGACTTCCCCATGCCGGCCGCGCCAAGAACGGTGACGAGGCGCTCGCCTCGCACGAACTCGTCGTGAATCGCAGTGAGCGCTGCCGCTCGGCCCTTGAAGATCGGTCCGTCCATCACGTCAACCACTCCCGCTTCCTGCTGTCTGAAGGCGCCGAGTATCGTGTCACGCGATGAACACGCCCGAAAAGGGCTTTTCTTCACCCGCAGGGGGTGCAGGTCACTGAAATGTGACCCCCACCGCGATGGTGGTCTGCCACTGGCGGTAGTCGTTGAGCGAGATCGGGTCGCGCGCGAGGCTCTGGCCCGTCGGAGCCGGCGCGTTGATGGGGCGTCCTGCTTCGACAGAGGGCGTACGGAGCCAGCCCGCGGGCACGAGGTCGTAGGTGAATTCTCCCGACAACGTGAAGATCTCCCACTGGAGCTGGAGGCCCGCGATCATGCGGCCGCGGTAGATGCGCATGGCGGAGAAGACGCCGCTGTTGCGGGTGTCGTTGAGGTCGCCGGGGAGGGTGGCGTTGACGGGGCGCCCGCCGCCGCCGCACTGGAGCTGCCCGACGAGCCCGCTCGGCGAGCGCAGCGGGTCGGTGGAGGGGCGCCCGTCGGGGACGTAGCGAATCTCCTGGCGGGGGCACTCGGCGTAGGCGCTGCGGTCGGGGGTGAAATCGATCACGCCCGAGTCGCCGAAGATCATCAGGAACTGCCCGCCCAGGTACGGCGAGAGGCGCACCTGGCCGCCGAGGGAGAAGCGCTTCGAGAGGATCGCGTCGATGCCGACGATGGTGAGGTTGAGCTGCGACTGCCCGACGACGGTGTTGACGGCGCCGCGCACGGCGAAGTCGGGGAGGTACCCGACGCCGCGGCGGAAGCCCTCGAACGGCGCCCAGCGGAGGTCGAGCCCGATCGCCCAGATGTTGCTGGAGTGGAGGTGGCTCACCTGCGTGCCGAGCTCGAAGCCCAGCGGGAGACCCTTGCGCACGTGGAGGCGCGAGACGAAGCTGTTGGCGTCGCCGCGGTCGCGCTGCGAGGCGGTGCCCGAGCCGACGTTGCTCCCGATGCCGCCTTCGGTGCCGCGGCGCCAGTGGTCGCCGGTGCGATCGAGGTTGGCGATGGCGACCTCGTAGCCGATGTACACGCCCGCGTAGCCGAGCGTCATCGCGGGGGCCGAGAGGCCGGGGGCGAGCGCGAGCCCGAGTTCGTTGACGAGGTTGGCCCAGAGCTGGTGGTCGGCGTAGCACTGGGCGTAGGGCTGCCCCATGTTGCCGCCGACGGTGGAGGGCGAGCCGCAGCCGCCCTGGAAGGCCCAGCGTGAGGTGTCGTAGTTGACCCCGCCGCCCTGCCACGGCGTGTTGTTGTAGTAGCTCAGGCGGTTGAGGCTGAGGTCCATCGGGTCGGCGGCCGCCGTGAGGGGAGCGAGGGCGAGGGCCGCGGTGAGGAGGGTGAGCGATGGCGCGCGCATGAGCGGCGTGAGACTAACACGACGGGTCCTTTCCCCGTCCATGCCGTTGTGGGGACGGCGGCGGCGGTGGTACCCGTCGCTTCCGATGCTCCCCCGCCTCCGCGCCCCCATCGCCCCGGTGCCGTTTCACGTCGTGCTGGTCGAGCCCGAGATCCCGCAGAACACGGGCAACATCGGGCGCCTGTGCGCGGCCACGCAGAGCCCCCTCCACCTCGTCGGGCGCCTGGGGTTTCGCATCGACGAGCACGCCGTTCGGCGGGCGGGCCTGGACTACTGGCACCTGGTCGACCTGCGGCAGCACGCGGATTTCGCAGCCTTCACGGCGGCGCACGGGGGCGGGCGGGTGAAGATGTTCAGCGCGGCGGGGCGCAAGAGCTACCTCGACGCGGGCTTCGCGCCGGGCGACGCGCTGGTGTTCGGCAAGGAGTCCGTGGGGCTGCCCGCGGAGCTGCTGGCGATGCAGCCCGACGAGGTCTACGGGATTCCCACGCTGGGAGCGGTGCGCTCGCTCAACCTCGCCAACGCCGTGGCGGTGGTGGTGTACGAGGCGCTGCGCCAGACGGGGGCGCTGCGCGAGGCGGCGGTGGAGGCGACCCCGACGGGGGCGCACCCGGAGGCGGACGACTTCGTGCGGTGAGGGTGGGAGCGAAGGGGGACGATCAGCCCTTGGGGGCGTCGTCGTCGGGCTTGATGGCGATGCGGTCGTCGTTGCGGGCGCCGTGCTTGAGGTTGCGCCAGAAGCGCCCGAGGGCGTCGCCGAGGGGGTTCACCTTCGAGGCGCCGAACACCACCACGCACAGGATCAGGATCAGGAGGAACTCACCGGTGCCGGGCGGACGCATAGGACGACCCTAGCAGGAGCCGACGCAAGGCGATACTCCCGGGCAGGGAGGTCAGCCGTCGGTGGTTTCCCCCGCGTGCGGGGGTGCTGCAACGCGCCGAAGCGTCTCGAACAGATGCGCGAGGCTGGGGAGGTGGCTCGTCGTATCGACCCGTTCAACGAGGGCGTCGTAGTACGCGCGGTCGAGGACGATGCCGGGGTTGTTCTTGGCGTAGCGAGTACGTGGGACGACGTTCTGGAAGAGCTCGGCGAGGTACTGCTGGTGGAAGCCGTGGGTCGTCCGCGCGGTGTCGCGATCGGTCCATGGGGGCAGCCCCATCGTCTCCGGGTCGGCTGCGCGCACGTCGAAGTGCGCCATGAGCCTCTGGAGCCGAGGGGTCGGCGGCGCGCGCAGGGAGAGCGTCGCGTGGCCGAGGAACCACGTCTCGATGCACCAGTGCTGCACCACCACGTGCACCTGGACGTCCGGGTTGCCCGCGCGCATCCCGACCGCGGCGATCGCCTGCTCGACGCGCGCCTCCACCAGCGCGCGGCGCACGCCCGCCGAGGGGCGGTCGTCGGTGTCGACGCACACCAGGAGGTGCTCGATCGCGGGGTTGTCGCGGACGTCGCACGCGCAGTTTTCCAACGCGGGCTCGTATGCGGGGAAGCCGCCGCCCGCGAAGAGGAAGAAGGTCCCGCGGGTGATCTCCGGCGCGGACTCGACCTCGCGCAGCCCTGGGAGCGCGTGCTGGATCCAGGCGCGGTAGACCAGCTTCTCCGTCACCGTCCCCTCGTGGAAGAGGTAGAGGCTCAACGGATGCCGTGGGCGTAGCGGTCGAGGTTGATGAGGCGGAGGAAGGCCTCGTGGTGCGACGCGCTCGCGAGGGCGGGGATCTCCCGCGCGGAGACGAGGCGCACGGCGCTGCCCTTGCGCTCGACGAGCTTCCAGTGCTCGATCGGGATGTTGTTGATGACGTAGGGGTGGTGGCTCGTCACGATGAACTGGCAGTCGCTGCGATCGAGGAGCGCGTCGGTCATCGCGGGGAGGCAGTTGAGCCCGAGGCTCGCTTCGAACTCGTCGATCACGATGACGGAACCCGAAGGCGCGGTGTCGAGCTCGCAGAGGTACACGAGCGTCTTCAGCATGCCCGAGGAGATGCGGGACTGGGGGACCCAGGGGCCCGAGGTCTCGTGGATCTCGACGGTGAGGCGGTCGCGTGTGGCCTCACGCACGACGCGGACGTCGTCCACCGAGGGGAACACGTCGCAGAAGCGCTCGCGGATGCTCGCGAACTGCTCAGAGTAGGCCTCCTGCATGAGGAAGAGGTGCAGGACGAAAACGTTCTGTTGGGCCGCCTCGCGGTGTGGGTCTGAACCCGCGTCGCTCTCGAATCGCCCTCCTAGCGCAGCGCCTTCCTGGCTCCACCTCAGCATTTCATCGAGAAGTTCATCCCCCTCGCCAGTGAACTCGAAGTGTCGCGCCGGGTCGTGGTGGGCACCGCTAAACAGGCTGAAGATCACATGATCGAGCGCGTGTTCGATTGGCTCGAATGCGTCCTCGCCGCCGAGTAGAACAATGGCACTTTCGGTCGGATTCAGCTTCGGCAGTGGCCGGTCGTTGAAGGTGAAGCCCCCTTCGGAGCGTTCGACCAGTGCGTTGCCCGAGCGTGTCACTCGCTCACGGACGAAGACGCGTTGACCGCGGTGACCGTTGGCCCCATCCGCAGTTTCGGCCGTCCAACGGTAGCCCGTGCCGTCGGAGTCGAAGTCGATCATCCAACGCGCTCTTGGCACGTCGTCGAAGCCGCCAGCCACGAGAACCACCGTCCGCAGCGCCTCGATGATCCGCGTCTTCCCGACGCCCGACACCCCCACCAGCAGGTTGAGCCCGTCGAAGCCCGTCTCCTCCAGCTTCCAGCCGGTCTCCAGGTCCTCGTAGGCGAACTTGTCGATCCTCACGGCGATGTCTCCAGCGCTCGAAGCGGCGCGAGACCCTAGCAGCACCCCCCCGTCGTGCGATACTCCCGCGCCATGAATCTCCTCCTGATGCGCCACGGAGAGGCCGTGGACGAGGCTCCCGGGATGGGCGACGGCGAGCGCTGGCTCACCGCCAAGGGGCGCCGCGTCACCCGCGAGGTCGCCGCCCACGTCGCGAAGCACCACCCGCCCGCCGTCGTCATCACCTCACCCCTCGTCCGCGCGACGCAGACCGCGGAGATCCTCGTCGCCGCCGTCGGGCTCGAGGGCGACGTCACCGTCGACGCGCACCTCGCCACGGGCAACGTCGCCGCCATCCTCCGCGGGCTCGCCGAGCACCGCGGCCGCGGCACCGTCGCGGTGGTGGGGCATGAGCCGACGCTGTCGATCCTCGTGCAGCGGCTGCTCGAAGACCACCGCTGGCCCGGCTTCGAGAAGTCGGGCGTGTGCGCGCTGCACTGGAGCGGCGACGGGAAGGGCCGCTTCGAATGGGCCCTCCAGCCCAGGAAGCTCCGCGTCGTCGACGACCTCGGGAAGCTCTTCGGATGATCCGCTCGTTCTTCGGCCGTCTGCGGGACGGGGCGCTCGACAGGGCCGGCGCCGCCGTCGACCGCGCCCTCGTCCACGCCGCGCTCGACGTCGCCCGGCGCTCCCCCGACCGCGAGCGCGTCGCCCGCGAAGACCACGACGCCCGCCTCGCCGAGCTCGCCCGCGTCACCGACGCCTACGCCGACCCCGCCTACCTCGACGACCCCGCGCGCTTCTTCGTCACGCCGCGGCCCGTTGACCCGGCGCAGTCGGCCGTTCGCGCGCTGCCACGGGGGACGGGCGCGGTCGTCGACCTCGCGTGGGAGAGCGGCTTCGAACCCGTCCACGCCCTTCCCCGCGACGAGCACCTGGGGTACCGCGAGAACCTCACCGCGCGGGCGCGCGTGTGGCTCCACCCGTCGCCGCGACCCGCGATCGTGTGCGTCCACGGGTACCTCGGGGGGCGCTGGTCGATCGAGGAGCCTGCGTTCTCCGCGTCGTGGCTCCACGGCCTCGGGCTCGACGTGGCCTTCACGCTGCTGCCGTTTCATGGCGAGCGGTGCCCGAGCGGGCGGCAGGGGATGTTTCCGGGGCGCGATCCGTGGCGCACGGTGGAGGGCTTCGCCCAGGCCGTCCACGACCTCCGCGCCCTCGTGGGGTGGCTGCGCGCGCGCGGGGCGCCGTCGATCACCCTCTTCGGGATGAGCCTCGGCGCGTACACCTCGGCCCTCACCGCGACCGTGTGCGACGACGTCGATCAGGTGGTGATGATGATCCCCCTCGCGTCGCTCGCGGACGCCTACGTCGAGCACCGCGAGGGCCGCGACGACCGCGCCCCCGAGTGGCTCCGGCCGCGCATCGACGAGGCCTTCCGCGTCGTGTCGCCGCTGGCTCGACCGGCGCGCGTGCGGGGTGATGACGCGCTCATCCTCGCGGCGGGCGGCGACCGCATCACGCGCCGCTCCCACGCCGAGAACCTCCGCGCCCATTTCGACGCGAGCCTGGAGGTGTTTCCCGGTGGGCACATCCTCCAGGCGGGGCGGGGGAAGGCCTTCGGCGCGACCGCCCGGTTTCTCGCAGGACGCGGTGTGATCGCGGGGCGCACCTCCGCCCACACCTGAATTTTATCGCTTGCGTGGGAGGCGCTGTCCATGGCGCCATGGCGGGGGTGATGGAGTCTCCCAGCGCCGCCCTCCTGACCGACCGCTACGAGCTCGCGATGCTCGGGGCGTATCTCCGCGAGGGGATCGCCGAGCGTCGGGCGGTGTTCGAACTCTCCGTGCGGTCGTTGCCGACGCACCGACGCTTCCTGCTCGTGGCGGGGATCGACCGGGCTGTACGGTACTTGCGCGACCTTCGCTTCACCGACCACGAGATCGAGCACCTGCGCGGGGCGCCAGGGCTCGCGGACGTGATGTCCGACGCGATGGTGAGCTACCTGCGGGAGTTTCGGTTCCGCGGCGATGTGGACGCGATCCCTGAGGGCGAGGTGGCCTTCGAAGGGGAGCCGTTGCTCCGCATCGAGGGGACGCTGGCCGACGGTCAAATCCTGGAGACCTTCCTCCTCGGGGTGCTCAACGCGGAGACGCGGGTGGCGTCGAAGGCCGCGCGGGTGGTGCTCGCGGCGGAGGGGCGCTCGGTGCTGGAGTTCGGGTCGCGGCGGGCGGATCCCTTCGCGGCCCCCTACGCGGCGCGGGCGGCCTACCTTGCGGGCTGCGCGGCGACGTCGTGCGAGGCCGCGGGGCTGCTCTACGGGGTTCCCGTGGCGGGGACGTGCGCGCACAGCTACGTGCTGGCCCACGTCGACGACGGCGAGCCGCTGGCCTTCCAGCGCTTCGCGGAGGCCTTTCCGCACGGCACCTCGCTGCTCATCGACACCTTCGACACGCGCCAGGGGGCCCTCCACGCGGCGTCGGCGGGGCCCCACGTGAAGGCCGTCCGGGTGGACTCGGGCGACCTCCTCGCGCTGGGGCAGGACGTGCGGCGCATCCTCGACGCGGCCGGCCGGCGCGACGTGCAGATGATGGCCAGCGACGACCTCGACGAGCACCGCATCCGGGCGCTGGTGCGGGGCGGAGCGGCCTACGACGCCTTCGGGGTGGGGACGGCCATCGCGCTGACCCCCGACGCGCCGTCGCTCGGGGCGATCTACAAGCTGGTGGAGATCGAGGATCGGCGGGGCGTGCGGGTGCCGGTGGGGAAGCGCTCGCCGGGGAAGCCCACCTCGGGCGGGGCGCGGCAGGTGTGGCGACGGCGCGACGCGCGGGGGATGATGCTCGCCGACGTGGTGGGCCGCGCGGACGAGGCCGAGGAGACGGCCGACCTGCGCGACGCGGAGGGGCTGCTGGTGCCGGTGATGCGGCGGGGGAAGCTGGTGCGCGAGATGCCCGACGCGCACACCGCCACGCACGAGGCGCGGGCCCGGGCGGTGCGGGCGGTGGCGTCGCTGCCCGCGGCGCTGAAGGACATCGAGGGGGAGTTTGCGCCCTACCCCGTCACCGTGACCGAGGCGCTCACGCGCTGGTCGAATCGGGCGGGGTAAGGGCGGCGCGGACGGGGTTTATCGGGCAGGGGTGAAGCGTTCCCAGGGTTCGCAGGAGCTCACGCCTGGGCTGG
>JBILLV010000407.1:0-7512 GCA_044375895.1 Polyangiales bacterium
CGCGCCATGCCGTTGCGCGCCATGAACTCCCCCTCCACCAGCGACTTGAGCACCTTGTCGTACGGCAGCAGCGCGCCGCGCGCGTCGGTGCAGTGACGGCAGTAGGCGTTGTCCGCGCGGCCGCCGCCGCGGTCGCTGTTGCTCATCATCGGTCGCCCGCAGCTCTCGCAGGCCGGTCCACCCATCAGTCCCATCGCGCGACCTCCTCAGTTGGTTTCGGCCACGGTGTACCGCAGACGCCCCCCGGCGCAAGGCCCATCAGCCCCAGAGGAGGCGCTCGTCGGCCCCGGTGGCGGTGGCCGCCATGTGGCGACGCCAGCGGGCCGCGACCACCGCGAAGGCCGCGACGAAGAGCGGCAACCCCGCGATGACCGGCGTCATGTCCCCGAAGAAGAGGTGCTTCATCCACGCGACGATCGTCAGGAAGACGCCGAGCGTGCCCCACGCGATCCACGCGACGCGGCGCCACACGAACGCGAGGCCCACCACGGCGCCCCACCCCAACGCCAGGAGCGCGGCGACGGCGGCGGGCGCCCCATCCGCGCAGAGGACGGTGCCCACGACAGCACCCGCGGGCGCCCCGAGGTGCACCCAGAAGGCCGGGTCGTACCCGCGCGTGAAGCGCCGATCGAGCCAGCGCGCCGCCGCGGCGACCACCACCGACGCGCCGATCCACCAGGGGAGCTGCGCGTCGTCGCTCCACCGCACCAGCTCGCCGCGCTGGTAGGGCAGCGTGACGTGGACGTAGGTGCCGAAGCGGACGATCGCGTGGGTGAGGGCGAGGGCCGCGGGGAGGCACACCGTCGGCGCGCGGAGCCAGCGCCCGAGGACGAGCGCCGTGCCGAGCACCGTGAGGTCGCCCGGCACCGTCCAGAGCGGGAGATGGTACGGCATCAACTGGTCCCTGGGCAGCCCGAGATCCTCCAGCGTGACCGTCGGCGTGAAGGGGACGAGGCCGAAGGTCGCCAGCCCCGCGCCCGCGCCGAGGAGCCACGCGAAGGACGTCGCCCCCGCCGCCAGCACGCCCTTCACCATCGCGTGCTCGTGGCGGTCGCGCAGCATCGCGGCGCCCCCCGCGGTGACCCCCACCGCGAGCAGCCCCACCGCCATCACCTCGCTCGCGTGCATCGTATGCACCGCGGTGAGCGCCACGAGCCCCGGCAGCCCCACCGCCGCCGCCGTCGCCCCCGCCAGCATCCAGCGAAACCACCCGAAATCAGGCATCGCGCCGGGTTCGGCGGCCTTCATCGTGCGGGCGAGCGCGTCGAGGGCCTCGCGCTGCTCCGAGGTGATCACCTGCTGCCGGACGGCCTCGTCGAGGTGCTTCGCGTGGAGGTAGGGGGCGTCGCGCATGGCGCCCGAATCATCGCACACGTTGACCGCCCGCGGGGAGTGCGCTAGTCGGCGCCGCCCCCCCTATGAGCACCGACGGCCACACGCCCCGCAGGACCTTCGCGATCATCTCGCACCCCGACGCGGGCAAGACGACGCTCACCGAGAAGCTGTTGTTGTACGGAGGGGCGATCCACCTGGCGGGTTCGGTGCGGGCCGCCCGCGCGCGGCGCCACGCCACCTCCGACTGGATGGAGCTGGAGAAGCAGCGCGGCATCTCGGTCACGTCGAGCGTGCTGCAGTTTCCCTTCGACGGGACGCGCTTCAACCTCCTCGACACGCCGGGCCACCAGGACTTCAGCGAGGACACCTACCGCACGCTCACCGCCGCCGACTGCGCGGTGATGCTCCTCGACGCGGCGAAGGGCGTCGAGACCCAGACGCGCAAGCTCTTCCAGGTGTGCAAGCTGCGCAGCACGCCCATCGTCACCTTCGTCAACAAGCTCGATCGACCGGGCCGCGACCCCTTCGACCTGATGACCGAGGTCGAGCAGCTCCTCTCCATCCACTGCGTGCCGGTGAACTGGCCCATCGGGATGGGCCCCGACTTCCGCGGCGTCTACGACCGCATGTCGCGCAAGGTGCTGGTGTTTCGCCGCGTCGGCGACCACGGCGCCACCATCGTCGACATGCAGGAGCTCGACGTCTCCGACCCGCGCCTCCCGGAGATCGTCGGCGAGACGCTGTGGAAGAACACCCGCGACGAGATCGAGCTGCTCGACACGGCGGGCGAGGACTTCGACGAGCAGGCCTTCCTCGCGGGCAAGATCACCCCGGTGTTCTGGGGGAGCGCGATGACCAACTTCGGCATCGAGCCCTTCCTGCGGCGCTTCAAGGAGTTTGCCCCGAAGCCCGGCGACCACCAGTCGTCGAAGGGCGTCATCCGCCCCGAGGACAAGGAGTTCTCGGCGTTCATCTTCAAGGTGCAGGCGAACATGGACAAGGCCCACCGCGACCGGGTGGCCTTCATGCGCGTGTGCTCGGGGAGCTTCCAGAGCGGGATGTGGGTGCGCCACGTGCGGCTCGGGAAGGAGATCCGTCTGGCGCGTCCGCAGCAGTTCTTCGCGCAGGAGCGCACGCTGGTGGACGAGGCCTGGCCGGGTGACGTGCTCGGGGTGTTCGACCCGGGGATGTTTCGCATCGGCGACACGCTCACGGGGGCGGAGGATTTCACCTTCGACGCGGTGCCGCGCTTCTCGCCCGAGCACTTCGCGCGGCTGCGGGCGAAGGACCCGTCACGGCGCAAGCAGTTCATGCAGGGCGTGTCGCAGCTCGTGGAGGAGGGGACGGTGCAGCAGTTCACCGTGCCCGGCCAGGAGCAGACGCCCATCCTCGGCGTGGTGGGTCAGCTCCAGTTCGAGGTGCTCGAGCACCGGCTGAAGGGCGAGTACAACGTGGAGGTGTACCTCGACCTCCTGCCGCACCAGCACGCCCGCTGGGTCGAGGGTGAGGAGGCTACGGCGGAGGCCTTCGAAGGTCGCGGGTACGGCGCGGCGGTGGTCGATCAGGACGGCAAGCTGGTGGTGCTGTTCAAGTCCGACTGGTCGCTCAGCGTGGCCGAGCGGGACTTCCCGAAGGTGACCTTCCACAACACCGCCCCCATCGGGAAGCGGTAGCCCTTCTTCAGCGCAGGTCGATCACCGCGGCGCCGCGCTCGGCGCCGTAGGGCCACGCGCGCACGATCGCCAGCGAGCCCGTCGGGAGCGCCACGGTCTGGGCTTGCATCGGCGCCACCGAGAAGCACGCGCGGGCCGCGCCGAGGCCCTCCACGGAGGCCACCATCCCGTTGGGGGCCGAGAGCGCCGCCCGCCGCCCGTTGGGGCACACCAGCACCCGCACGTCGGCGCCGTCGCCGCCGCAGCGCAGGTCGCCTTCGCTCGCGGCCGTGCTCATCGGGACCCACGACTCGCCCGTCATCACCGCGCGCGACGACACCGCCATCGCCTCGACGCGGAGCGCGCGCTCGCCTTCGCCCGCGTTGGTGGCGCGGATCACGTAGGTGCCCGGCTCCACGAGGGCCGCGCCCGTGCGGACGCCCGCCGCGCAGAGGCCGTCGGTGGTGAGGAGCACCGTGCGCCCGCCCTCCGCGATGAGCTCCGCGACGCCCGCGTCGGTGGTGACCGCGACCGCCATGCGCGTCGCGACGTGGAGCACCTGGAGCCGGTGCGAGCCCGTGTCGGCGGCGCCGTAGGGGGCCGCGCAGCCGCGGCCGTTCCAGGGGGCGAGCGACCAGGTGGAGGCGCCGGCGGTGAGGGCCTGCGACGCGAGGGGCTCGCAGGCGGGCGTCGGCGCAGGGGCGGGCGTCGGCGCGGGCAACGAGGCGAGCGTCGCGGGGAGCATGAAGGAGCCCGCCGGGGCGCGCAGGGAGATCACGCGGCGCGGGCGGGCGTCGGCGGCGGAGGCGAAGAGCAGCGAAGTGGTCGCGAGGACGAGCGAGAGCTTCATGACGGACGTCTCCTCTCACGCTGCGGCGCGCGACTCCCCATCTGGAGCGCTCCGCAGGTCGTGATGAACAGGACGGCGGGTGGTACGGCCGGGCTCTCGGGAATCTTCAATCCCTTGTGTCACCGTCGGGAACTTGCGGACACCCGCGGGTCGGTGATAGCCGCAGTCTCCGCGATGGCGAAACAGGTACATTGCATCGTGCGAGGGCGCGTCCAGGGCGTGTTCTTCCGGGCGTCGGCGCAGCGCGAGGCCCGTCGCCTCTGCCTCACCGGCTGGGTGAAGAACCTCCCCGACGGCTCGGTGGAGGCCGTCGTCGAGGGCGAAGACGAGCAGGTGCGGGAGTTCATCCAGTGGGCGCAGCGCGGCCCGAGCGCGGCCCGGGTCGACCGGGTGGAGACACGATGGCGAAGCTACACCGGCGACTTCTCCGACTTCCGCATCGAGTCCTGACCGCCGCGCTCGCGGGCGCGCTCCTCGTGCCCGCGGTCGGCTTTGCGCAGGAGGCTCCCCCCGACGCGTCCCCCGCGCCGAGCGCCGCCGCGGCGACGCCCGCGATCGAAGCGTCCGGGGTGGGGCGCACGGGCCGCGAGCTCGACGCGCTCCTCGCGGGGCTCACCGACGGCTCGCCGAGCGCCCGCCGCCGCGCCGCCGACGCCGCCATCGAGGCCATCGAGCGCGACGACCTCCCGGCCATCCGCGAGCGCTTGATGGGGCCGCTCCAGGGCGTCCACCTCGACACGCTGCGCCTGAAGATGGTGCGGGCGGTGACGGTGGCGACAGCCGCACGCCCCAACGCCGAGTACGACCTCCTCTCGCTCCTCATCGCGCTGCCGCGGGCGCGCGACACCGACGTGGCGATCGAGCGCATCACGCTCGCCCGCGCGCTTGGCCGGGTGCCCACCACGGAGTCGGGCCGCGTCCTCTTCGCCTTCTCCGCCGCCTTCAACGGGACCTTCCGCCAGGAGGTGGGCCGCGTCATCCGCGGGCAGCTCAAGGACTACGTGCTCCCGGCCATCATCGAGGCGCGCGGGATGTCCGAGATGCAGCGGATCTTCGTGCGCCAGCTCCGCGAGTCGATGCGCCGCGTGACGCCGGGCGAGACCGTGCAGCAGCGCGACAACGCCCTCCTCGCGGACATCCTCCGGGCCTTCGGGACGGTGCGTCAGGCCGACGCGATGCGCGTGGTGATCAGCTTCGTCAACAGCGACCGGGCGCAGGTGCGGGAGGCCGCGCGCTGGGCCGTGTCGCAGTACGGCCGCGACACCATCCACGCGCTCCGTGACGCCTACGAGATGTACGAGGGCCGCGACCCCGAGCTGGCCTGGGGCTGGGAGCGCGTGGCCCGCGAGCTCTACCAGGCCGCGGATCGACGGCGCGACGCCGAGGTGGCGGCCCGGCTCGACCAGGGCCTCGCGGCGGCGCGGCAGCGGGAAGACGACGCGATGCTCGGGCACTTCCGCTTCGTGCTCGCGCGTCACCCCACCTTCGAACGGCGCGCGGAGATGGTGACGCCGCTGGTGGAGGCGGCGCGGCGGCTCCAGGGGAGCGACGCGGCGAAGGCCGAGACGCTGTGGCGCCTCGCGCTGTGGGTCGACCCCGCGGGGGCGAAGGCGCGAGAGATCCGCGCGGCGATTCTGTTTCTGGAGGCCGAGCGCTCGATGGCGCGGGGCGTGGCCGACCCGGAGCTGTACCGTGCGGTGCTGCGCGTCGACCCCAACCACGAGGGCGCGAAGGAGCAGGTGGAGAACGTCGAGCAGTCGGGCGTGCTGGGCGCGCGGCGGCGGCGACGGGTGGCGGGGGCGGCGGGGATTCTCGCGTTCGCGGGGGTGATGCTCTGGGCGCTGGTGAAGGGCCCGCTGAAGCCGCCGCCGCAGGTGAAGCGGAAGAAGCGGCGGAAGAAGGCGACGGCCACGGCGTCGGTTCCGCCGTTGGCGACGGACACGAAGCCCGACGGCGGGGGCGGCACCAGCGCGGCCGCGACCAACGTACCCGCTTGAATCCAAAGGGTTTTGGGACGAAGCTCGCCGACGATGCGAAGCCACCTCCTCCTCGCGACGCTCGTCGCCTGCGCCCTGAGCTGCACCCGTGAGCCCGAGCGGACGCGGCGGCCCCGGCGGCCTGCGGCGACCGCGCCGGCGACCACCGCACCGACGACGACCGCGGTGAACGCCGCGACGGACGCGGGGGCGACGGCCGATGACGCGGCGGGGGACGTGGTGAGGATTTCCAACACGGTGTTCCACGAACCGCCGCCGCTGCCGCCCACCGCGCCGCAGCACTGGACGGGGCAGGCGGAGTCGCTGGAGGCGTCGTCGCGGCAGGCCGGCGCGATCGTGGTGGCGCGGCTGGAGGATCTCGGCACCCCGGCGCCCGGCGCGGCGGAGATAAGCGCGTTCAACGCGACGCGCTGGACGGTGACGCGCTCTCTGAAGGGGTCGCTGTCGGGCGAGGTGACGCTCCAGCTCGCGGTGCAGACGCTGCCGGCGGAGCGCGTCGAGCAGGTGCCGCGCCGCGGGGAGAGCTACGTGCTGTTCGTGGGCGGAGGGTCGGAGGGCGCGACGCTGATTCGCAAGGTGCTGCCGGGCACGGACGAGAACGTCGCGCAGGTCGCGCCGCTCGCCGGGCGCTGAGCGCCGTCAGTCCGCCCCGTTGCGCCAGCGGACGGCGCCCGTCCTCCCCCGCGCCGCTTGTGGCATCGCCTCGCCCTGCGCATGCTCGCCCCCACCATGAACCGCGACGACGACGCCCCCCCCGACCTCACCCGCCGCGAAGCCCTCGCGACGCTCGGCGCCGCGCTCGCCGCCTGCACCACCGACCGCGCCGCGCATCCCCAGCGGCGCACGGAGCGCTCCCCGATGCCCACCACCGCGTCTCGCATGCCCGTCGTGTACCTCCCGCACGGCGGCGGCCCCTGGCCCTTCGTCGAGGGTCTCGGCGACCCCGCCGAGCTGCGCCCCCTGGCCGACTACCTCCGCACGCTCCGCGATGTCGCGCCGCAGAAGCCCCGCGCCGTCCTCATGGTGTCGGCCCACTGGGAGGAGCCCGTCGTCACCGTGATGACCTCCCCCCGCCCGCCGATGCTCTTCGACTACTACGGCTTCCCCGCGGCCTCGTACCAGATCACCTGGCCCGCGCCCGGCGACCCGGCGCTCGCCGCGCGCGTCCGTGAGCTCCTCGCCGCGGCGCACATCGACACCCGCACCGACGCGACGCGCGGCTACGACCACGGCACCTTCGTCCCGCTGAAGCTCACCTGGCCCGAGGCCGACATCCCGACGGTGCAGCTCTCCCTGCGCGAGGGCCTCGACCCCGCCGAGCACCTCGCGATCGGCCGCGCGCTCGCCCCCCTGCGCGACGAGGGCGTGCTCATTCTCGGCAGCGGGATGAGCTACCACAACATGCAGGGCTTCTTCCGCGGCGGCGACGTGGGGACGGCCTCCGCGGCCTTCGACGCGTGGCTCGGCGAGACGGTGGCCCTCGACGCCGCCGCCCGCGACGCCCGCCTCACGCAGTGGGCCGCCGCCCCCTCCGCGCGCCGCTCGCACCCGCGCGAGGAGCACCTGCTCCCGCTCATGGTCATCGCAGGGGCGGCCGGCGCCGACCGCGGTCGCGTCGCGTGGCGCGGCGGGCTGATGGGGGCGCGCATCTCCGCCCACCACTTCGGCTGAAGCACCC
>JBILLV010000095.1:0-28336 GCA_044375895.1 Polyangiales bacterium
GCCCTGGGTGCCCGCGCCCGGCGTGAACGCGCAGGCGCTGACGAGGCCCGGGGCCACCGTGCCTGCGAGCGTGCAGGTGGCGGTGTTGACGGAGATGCGGATGCGCCCGGTGCCGCCGGTGCCGCCGGTGCCGCTGCTGCCCGCGTTGCTCGGGCCCCCAGCGCCGCCGACCGCGCTCACCGACGAGCCCGCCGCCGCGCGAACGGTCGGCGCGTAGAGGTACACGACGCCGCCCGAGCCGCCGCCGCCCGCGCCGCCCGCGCAGGCCGCGCGGGCCCCGGCGCCGCCGTTGGCGAGGAGACGACCCGTCGCCGCGACGTCGAGCGTCCCGGTGGTCGCGACGCGGAGCGCGCCGCCGCCGCCGCCGCCGCCGACACCCTCGTCGCCGCCGCCGCCGCCGCCGCCCGAGCCCGGCTGGAAGGTGGTGGTCACCGGGAGGTCGCCCGCGGCTTCGGGGCCGACGGAGCCGCCGCCGCCGCCGCCGCCGCGCCGCCCGGACGAGCACACCGCGCCGATGGCCGCGTCCGCACCGTGGTAGGTCGCGAACGAACCCGCGCGGCCGCCGCGCCCGAAGTCGCCGACCCCCGTGCCGCCGAGGCCGCCGCCGCCGCCGCCGCCGTTGCCGCCAGGAGCGCCGATGCGCCCGCCTTCGCCGCAGACGTAGCCACCGCCGCCGCCGCCGCCGGCGTACCCGCCGCCGCCGCCGCCGCCGCCACCGAAGCTCCCGCCGGAGCCGAGGTGACCGTTCCACCCGCCGCCGCCGCCGCCGCCGGTCGAGGCGCGCCCGCCGATGGTGAGGGTGCCGTTGACGCCGGCAGAGCCCGTCCCGCCACCGCCAGCGGGACCCGCGCAGGGTGAGCCCACGCCGCAGATGTCTCCGCTGGTGCCCGCGCCGTTGGCGTTGCCGGTGGCGCCGCCGCCCGCGCCTGAGGCGTTGTCGATGCAGTCGGTGTGCGGGCCGCCCGCGCCGCCCGACACGTTGATCGTCCCTGCGATGATCACCGTCCCGGTCGCGCGCAGGTCGAGGACGCCCGTCCCGTTGGTGGTCACGGTGACCCCGGCGGGCACGTTGATGGTGGTGAAGTTGTGCACGCCGGGCGACAGCACCACGTTCGCCGTCGGGTTGAACGCCCCTTCGGCCCCCGTGCTGGGGAAGCGGGTGCACACGTTGTTCTGGCACACGGCGCCGCTCGGGCAGATGTCGCCGCACGCGCCGCCGCAGCTCAGCCGCGTGTCACGCTCGCAGCCGTTCGCGGGGTTCATGTCGCAGTCGGCGAAGTTGGTGAGGCAGGCCGCGAGGCGGCACACGCCCGCCGCGCACGCGCCGACGCCGTTCGCGTAGGTGCACGCGCGGCCGCAGGCGCCGCAGTTGGACACGTCGTCCGTGAGGTCGCGGCACGTCCCCGAGCAGTTGGTGAGTCCGGCGCCGCACGACACCACGCACATCCCGCCCGAGCACACCTGACCCGCGGCGCACGCGCGCCCGCAGGCCCCGCAGTTGGCGATGTCGGTGTCGAGGTCGCGGCACGTGTCCGAGCAGTTGGTCTGGCCCGTGGGGCAGCTCACCTGGCAAGCGCCCATCGTGCACGCCTGACCCGTGGGGCACACGCGCCCGCAGGTGCCGCAGTTGCTGCGGTCGCTGACGAGGTCGCGGCAGGTCCCCGAGCAGTTGGTCTGGCCGGGCGGGCACACCACCTGGCAGACGCCGAGGGTGCACGCCTGGCCCGCAGGACACGCGCGGCCGCACATCCCGCAGTGGGCGTTGTCGGTCTGGAGGTCGCGGCAGGTGCCCGAGCACGCCGTCTGACCGGTGGGGCACACGACCGTGCACGTCCCCGCCACGCAGCGCTGACCGGCCGAGCACGCGCGGGCGCAGGCGCCGCAGTTCTCGGTGTCGGTGGTGAGGTCGCGGCAGGTGCCCGTGCACACCGTCTGGCCCGTCGGGCAGGTGACCGTGCACGTCCCCGCGAGGCAGATCTGGCCCGACTGGCAGGTGCGCCCGCAGGCGCCGCAGTTGGTGTTGTCGATCGTGAGGTCGCGGCACGCGCCGGAGCAGATGGTCTGCCCGCCGCCGCACGACACCATGCACGCGCCCGCCACGCACACCTGACCGGCGGGGCACGCGCGGCCGCACATGCCGCAGTGGTTGGTGTCGGTGGTGAGGTCGCGGCACGCGCCGGTGCACACGGTCTGGCCGGGGCCGCACGAGGTCTGGCACGTCCCGCTCGCGCACACCTGACCGGCGGGGCACGCGTTGCCGCAGGCGCCGCAGTTGGCGTTGTCGGTGGTGAGGTCGCGGCAGACGCCGGCGCACTCCACCGAGCCGCCCGGGCACGACACGCGGCACACCGAGCCGACGCAGCGGTTGCCCGCGGGGCAGGCGCGGCCGCAGGCGCCGCAGTGGGACACGTCGGTGGTGAGGTCGCGGCAGACCCCCGTGCAGTTGGTGAGCCCCGCGCCGCACGACACCACGCACGAGCCGCGCGAGCACACCTGACCGGCCATGCACGCGATGCCGCAGCCGCCGCAGTGGCCGTTGTCGGTCTGCGTGTCGCGGCAGCTCCCGGAGCAGTTGGTGAGGCCCGCGGCGCAGGTCACGACGCAGGCGCCCATCGCGCACACCTGGCCGGAGGGGCACGCGGTGCCGCACATCCCACAGTTGGCGTTGTCGGTCTGGAGGTCGCGGCACACGCCCGAGCAGTTGTTGAGGCCCGCGCCGCACGAGACGACACACGCGCCGCGCGAGCACACCTGACCGGCGGCGCAGGTGGCGCCGCACATGCCGCAGTTGGCGAGGTCGGTCTGCGTGTCACGGCAGACGCCGGTGCAGTTGGTGAGCCCCGCGCCGCACGACACCACGCAGGTGCCGCGGGAGCACACCTGACCGGCGTCGCAGGCCGTCCCGCAGCCGCCGCAGTTGGCGTTGTCGGTCTGGGTGTCGCGGCAGACGCCGGTGCAGTTGGTGGTGCCGCCGCCGCAGCTCACGACGCACGCGCCCATCGAGCACACCTGACCCGCCGCGCAGGCGCGGCCGCACATGCCGCAGTTGGCGAGGTCGGTCTGGGTGTCACGGCACACGCCCGAGCAGTTGGTGGTGCCCGCGCCGCACGAGACGACGCACGCGCCGCGCGAGCACACCTGGCCCGCGGGGCACGCGGTGCCGCACATGCCGCAGTTGGCGTTGTCGGTCTGCGTGTCGCGGCAGACGCCCTCGCAGTTGGTGGTGCCGCCGCCGCAGCTCACGACGCAGGTGCCCATCGAGCACACCTGGCCGGGGGCGCAGGAGCGGCCGCACATCCCGCAGTGGCCGAGGTCGGTCTGGAGGTCGCGGCAGGTGCCCGAGCAGTCGGTGGTGCCGCCGCCGCAGGAGACGACGCACATGCCGCGCGAGCAGAGGCGCCCGGCGGGGCAGGCGTTGCCGCACATGCCGCAGTGCGCGGGGTCGCTCTGGGTGTCGCGGCACGAGCCCGAGCAGTCGCTGAGCCCGCGGCCGCACGAGACGACGCAGCGGCCCATCACGCAGTCTTCGCCCGCCTCGCAGGCGGTGCCGCAGGTGCCGCAGCCGCGGCGGTCGGACTGGAGGTCGCGGCAGGTGCCCGTGCAGTCGGTGAGGCCCGCGCCGCACATCGTCGCGCACGCGCCCCGCACGCAGAACTGGCCCAGCGGGCAGGCGTTGCCGCAGGTGCCGCAGTTGCGCACGTCGTTGGTGGTGTTGACGCAGCTCTCGCCGCCGCCCATCGGCCCGGCGTCGGCGCCGGCGGTGGGGCAGCGGACCTCGAGCTCCATGCAGCGCGCGCGGCAGCGGCCGTCCATGCAGATGAAGCCGTCGACGCACGCGTTGCCGCAGGTGCCACAGTTCGTGCGGTCGCTGGCGAGGTCGGCGCAGGTGCGGCTGGCGTCGGCGCCGCACTCGCTCATCCCGGTGGCGCAGCCGAAGGCGCACATCCCGTTGGAGCAGACCTCGTTGGTGCCGCAGGCCCGGCCGCAGGCGCCGCAGTTGCGCGAGTCGGTCTGGAGGCGGGCGCAGGCGGGGGGGCCGTCGGCGCGGGCGCAGAGGGTCTCGCCCATCGCGCAGTCGGGCACGCAGCCGCCGTTCTGACACACCTCGCCGGTCATGCAGGTGCGGCCGCAGACGCCGCAGTTCTGGGGGTCGGCGTTGGTGTTGACGCAGCGGTCGCCGCACGCCACGCGGCCTTCGCCGCAGGTGAGGTCGGCGGCCGCGTCGCCGTCGGGCAGGTCGGACTTGAGCGAGGCGTCGAAGCGTCCGCCGACGACGGGTTCGCCGGTACAGCCTGCGATCGCCACGAGGGCGAGGAGGGCGACGCGCCAGATCAGAGCGCGCGCGTCAACGCGTGGAGTGCGCCTGGGAAGGGGGTTTCCTTTCGAGTCGATGGGCCGCGCGGGGGGGGGCGCAGGATTGTTCAATGATAGAGGAAGAATCCCCGCGGGATGCAGCGGATTCCAAGGGGGCGGTGGGCGGCTTCAGCCCTTGACGCTGCCGGAGGTGAGGCCGCCGACGAGGTGGCGCTGCACGGCGTAGAAGATCGCCATCACGGGGACGGAGACGATCACGGCCCCCGCGGCGAATTTGCCCCACGCGGCGTTGTATTCGCCGACGTAGCGCTGGAGCGCCACGGGGAGCGTGAAGGCCTCTTCGCGGGAAAGAAAGGTGGCGGCGAGGATGAACTCGTTCCACGCCTGCATGAAAGCGAAGAGGCAGGTGACGGCGATGGCGGGTCGGGCGACGGGGAGCACGACCTTGAGGAAGGCCTCCCAGCGCGTGGCGCCGTCGACCATGGCGGCCTCTTCGAGGTCTTTCGGGATGGCCTCGAAGGCGCCGCGGAGCTGGAAGACGGCGAAGGGCATGGCCGTCGTCGCGTACACGAGCACCAGGCCGCCGCGCGTGTCGAGCAGGTGCAGGCGGTCGAGGATGACGTACAGCGGCACCGCCGTCGCCACGCCAGGGAACATCTGCGTCGCGAGGAGAACGCGCGTCCCGGCGTCGCGGCCGACGAAGGTCATGCGCGCCATCGCGTACGCGGCGGGCGTGGCGAGGGCGACGCTGGTGACGGAGGTGGCGACGGCGACGACGATCGAGCTGAAGAGCTGGCGCGCGAAGAGCCAGTGACCGGCGCTGTCGGTGGATCCGACGACCGCGCGGAAGTTGTCGAGCGAGACGGCCTCGGGGAGCGGGAGAGCGCGCGGCGAGGGCGTCCCAGAGGGGGAGAGCGCGAGGGAGACGACCCAGAGGACCGGGTAGAGCGCGAAGCACACCGCGAGGAGGAGGGCGGCGTGGACGAGGGCCTCGTGCCACCAGGGAGAGCGGGACTTCATCGCGGGGCCTCGGGCTTCTCGCGGCGCCGTGTGGCGAGGGCGAGGAGCAGGAAGATGAGCACCGCGTAGGCGGCGGCGTAGCCGTACTGGGCCTGGCGGGTGAAGGCCCAGCGGTAGGCCTCGCTCACGAGGATGTCGGTCTCCCCGTCCGGCTCGCCCCCCGACACCAGGAACACCACGTTGAACTGGTTGAAGGTCCACACCGCGCCGAGCGCCACGGAGGGGCCGAGCGAGGGGCGGAGCATGGGGACGGTGATCTTCCAGAACTGCTGCCAGGACGTGGCGCCGTCGACGGAGGCGGCTTCGTAGAGGTCTTTCGGGATGCCTGCGAGGGCGCCGATGGTGACCACCATCATGAAGGGGAAGCCGAGCCACGCGTTGGTCGCCACGTTGGCCGCGAAGGCCGTCGAGAAGCGCGCGAACCACGACACCGGCTCGCCCCCCGCCCACGTGAGGAGCGCGTTCACCGCGCCAAACTGGCGGTGGAACATCCCCTTCCACGCGAGGGCCGTGACGTACGAGGGGACCGCCCACGGCACGATGAGCAGCACGCGGTAGAGCGCCCGGAAGCGCAGCGTCGGTCGCGAGAGGAGCAGCGCGAGGGCGACGCCGAGCCCGAGGTGCAGCGTGAGGTTGACCGCCGTCCACAGCACCGTCACCGCCAGCACGCGGTAGAACGACCCCGTCGCGAACAGCGCCCCGCCGCGCGCGGTGAGGATGTCGACGTAGTTGGCGAGGCCGACGTAGTACCGCTCGCCGTCGCGCGTCGCGTAGAGCGAGGTGGCCGCGCCGATGACCAGCGGCGTCACCACCAGGGCGGCGAGGATCACCGTCGCGTGCGCCACCCAGGCGTAGGCGGGGAGCGAGCGGGTGAGGGCGCGGCGGAAGTCGGGCTCGCGCGCGTCGCGGAGGGCGCGGAGCACGAGGCCCAGCGCGAGGAGCCCGACGGCGAGCTGGGCGAGCGTCGCGTCGCGCGGGGCGGGGAGCGGGCGGGTGACGTCTTCGAAGCGGTGGAGCCCTTCGGCGAGCGCGTCGGCGGGCGCGCGCTCGCCGCGCAGCACCTTGAGCAGGGACTGACGGGCGGGCTCCCACACGGCGCGCATCGCGGGGTGCGTCGGCATCGGGCGGGCGGCGCGGGCGGCGCGGCGGAAGGTGCCGAGCAGCGGGTCGTTGGCGAGGGCGGGGTCGTCCCACGCGGCGACGGTGGAGACCACCTGACGGCCGACGCGGGCGCGCACGCGGGCGGCGTCGACGCCGGTGAGGTAGTCGGCGAGGGCCACCGCGGCCCGCACGTCTCTCGCGCGCGATGAGAGCATCACGCCCTCGACGGTGGCGTAGGGCTCCATCGGGCGACCGTGCACGGTGGGGAGCGGCGCGACGAGGTACGGGAGGCGCTGGCCGAGCTCGGCGGCGAGCCACGGACCCGAGATCGCCGTCGCCGCGCGGCCCGTCGTGAAGAGCTGCGTGACGAGCGTCCCGGAGGCCTCGTCGGGCACGATGCCCTCGCGCACGAGGCGGCGCGCGTGCTCCACCGACCGCTCGGCCGGGCCGCCGACGAAGGCGTAGTGCCCGCGCGCGTCGAGCAGCTCGCCCCCGTAGGCGTGGAGGAGCGGGGCGTGGAAGTAGACGTTCTGCGCTTCGTAGACGAGGGGGAAGGTGCCCGCGGGGAGCGTGCTGCGGAGCGCCTCGATGGCCTCCAAGGTGGCGGGCGCTTCGGCGAGGAGGGCGGGGTTGACGTAGAGGGCCGCGCACTTGATGGAGAGGGCGAGGCCGTAGAGCGATCCGTCGAGGGTGAAGGCCTGCGCGGAGGCGTCGTCGAAGCGGCCGGCGAAGCGCTCGGCGCCGGGGTAGGGGGCGAGGAGGCCGCGCGCCCGGTAGCTCGCGACGCGCTCGTGGGCGTCGATGAAGATGTCGGGGCCGTGGTTGTGCGGGATGGCCGACTCGAGCTTCGAAGCGTACGCGTCGAAGGGGACGGCGAGCACGTCGAGGGTGACGCCGGGGTGCTCGCGGCGGTAGCGCTCCAGGAGCTGGTCGAGGGCGGCCCGCTCGTCGTCGCGCCAGGCGTGCCAGACGACCACCGTCTGCGCCCACGACGTCAAAGGGGCGAGGACGACAGCGAAGACGAGCGCGAGGGTGAGGAGGAGCGCGCGGAGGGGCATCAGCGACGCAGAGTATTTCGCAGAACCGCGCGCGATGAGAACGAGAATTCGCGGGCGTCGGGCGTTCTGTCAGAAACTGGCGGCGCGGGGAGAGCGCCGATAGGTTCGCGCGCACCAGGAGGCGCAAGGAACGCACATGGATATCAAGAAGGTCATCGCAAAGCTCCCCGTTGGCTACCTCGAGGACTCGGCTGGGATGGATGGGGACAAGCTCCGCGCGGAGATCATCAAGGCGGAGACGACGCTCCGCGAGGTCGACACGTTTCAGAAGGCCGACGAGAAGCTCACCGGGGCGCGGGAGATCGTGAAGGACATCGTCGGGGGCTACAACGACGCGAAGAAGTCCCAGCGCGCCAAGATCGCCTACACGCTGCACCTCCTCGAGGAGCGGGGTGAGCTCGGGACGGGCGAGTTCAACACCGAGGCGACCACCAAGGAGTCGCGCCCGGGTCCGGCGAAGAAGGACAGCGGCACCGGCAAGAAGACCCGCGCGGCCTGAGCGTCGCGTCGGGTGCAGCGCCCCGCGCGCGTCGTCCTTCGGGCGGCGTCGCGGGGCGTCGCGCATTTCGGCGACGTCGATCGTCGAATCAAGATCGCCCCACCCTCCCCATCGCCCCTACGAGAGGAGGCGCGCGGGACACCACCTCACTCCCCGCGCGGAAATGGTGGTCATCATGGCATCTCCTACGTCCAGCGGCCTCGACGGCGTCGTCGTCGCCGACACCCGCCTCAGCGACGTCGACGGCGAGCGCGGCCGGCTCGTGATCGTCGGCCGCGACGTCGAGTCGCTCGCTCCCGGCACCCCCTTCGAAACCCTCTGCGACGCACTCTGGGAGACCTCCGACGCGCGCGTCGCCCTCGCGCGCGCCCGCGCCGCCGCCTGGGAGCGCCTCCCGCGCGTCGCCGCCGCCCTCGACGCGGACGACGGGATGGACGCGCTCCGCGGGGCGATCGCGCAGCTCCCTGGCGTGATGGACGACCCCGCGCTCGTCACCGCCGCGATGGCCGTCTTCGCGGCGGCGTGGGCGCGTCGTCGGGCGGGCGCGGCGCCGATCGCGCCGGACGCGTCGCGCTCGCTCGCCGAGGACTACCTCCACATGGTGCGCGGCGAGGTCGCGACGGCGGCCGAGCGCGACGCCCTAGACGCGTACCTCGTCACCGTGAGCGACCACGGGATGAACGCGTCGACCTTCACCGCCCGCGTGGTGACCTCGACGGGTTCGGACATGGTCTCCGCGGTGACGGCCGCGCTCGGGGCGCTCAAGGGGCCGCTGCACGGCGGCGCGCCGGGGCCGGTGCTCGACATGCTCGACGCGATCGGCGCCCCCGAGCGGGCCGCCGCGTGGCTGGAGGCCGAGCTCGCGGCGGGGCGGCGCATCATGGGGATGGGCCACCGCATCTACCGCGTGCGCGACCCGCGGGCGGCGGTGTTCGAGCGGGCGCTGGAGCGCCTCGAAGGCACGGGCGTGTCGTCGGGACGGCTCGCGTTGGCGCGGGCGGTCGAGCGCGCGGCGGAGGGCGTGCTGCGGGCGCGCCACCCGTCGCGGCCGCTGCACGCGAACGTGGAGTTCTACACGGCGGTGCTGCTCGACACGCTGCGGCTGCCGCGGGAGGTGTTCACGCCGACCTTCGCGGTGGGGCGGACGGCGGGCTGGTGCGCGCACGT
Organism: Polyangiales bacterium; assembly: GCA_044375895.1. GTDB lineage: Bacteria > Myxococcota_A > Polyangia > Polyangiales > CAISKJ01. Next base: position 9,160 of record JBILLV010000095.1, read on the forward strand.
CCGCGAGCAGCGGGCGGGGGGGAGGCTCATCCGTCCGGCGTCGCGCTATGTGGGCGAGGTGGCGGTGGCGTAGGCGCTTCGGCGCGCACGCCGTGGTAGCGGTTGATACGCGCATGGGAGAGGTCGAGCGCGCTCGCCCGGCCGGTGGCCCCATCATAGAGCACGAGCCGCGTCGGTCTTGCGTGTGCGCCGAGGCCGACCGTGAGGAGGTTCGACGGCTGTCCGCGCCCGTCCGACGCGAGCGAGAAGGCCGCGCGGCCGCCGCTGTCGTCCTCGACAACCACCACGCTCCCCGACACCGAGCGCCCCACGAATGAGCCCGGGCGCGAGGATCGTATCGGCGCCGGGCGCGACAGGCCACGCCCGCGGCGCGGTCCAGGCCAGGTCGGCCAGCGCCCAGCGCCATGGGGGACGTTCGATCGCGGCGTCGATGGGCGCGTGCCGGGGCACCGCATGAGAGGTGAGCCCGGCATCCGCCGTCGGTGTCGGCTTCGTGCAGCCCAGGAAGGCGCTCAGCGCGAGCGCGTACGGAGCGCGAGGGTTCACCGCAGGTACCGCGCCCGCGTCCGCTCGTCGAACTGGCGCTGCCGTCGGTCGCCCGGCGTTCTCGGGCACGACAGGTACGCTTCGGCGTAGCGCCGCGCGCAGGCCACGTCGCCGCGCGCGCGGGCGGCGTCGGAGAGCACGAGCATCCCTCGGACGCAGCGGCGTCCGTAGCGCGTGAGGCAGCGCGGCGTGGCCTGCGCTGCGGCTCCCACAGGCCCGAGCGCCATGGCGACGAGCGCGCGGTGCAGGTCGACGCTCCCCGCCACGGGCGAGCGGGCCTCCAGCGCGGCGAGCGCTGCGGTGGCGGCCGTGACGTCGCCTGCCTCCAAAGCCGCGAGGACGACGTTGGCGTAGGACTCCGCCGCGTCGTCCGCGGCCGCCGCCGCCTGCGCGTCGCGGAGGGCCTCCGCCGCGCGGCCCTGCGCGAGCCGAACCGCCGCCCGCGCCTGAAGGATCGACGGCGCCCCCGACCAGCGCTGGAGGGCCTCCGTGAAGATCGCGTCGGCGTCCGAGTCCCGGCTGTCGTCGTAGGCCATCAGCGCGCGGCGCACTGCCACGACCATGCTCGGGCCGCTCGTGCGCGCGACGACACGGCACCGAACGTCGCAACGACGGGGGAAGGTGCTGCGCACGGCGGCGACCATCGCGGCGACGCGGGTGCGGGTGGCGTCGAGGTCGAGCGTGGGGTCGATGGCGTGGGCCACCTGCGAGCTCGATCTCGAAGAGGTTGTCGGCGGAGGAGGCATCGAGGCGGGGGGCGATCGTCCGCCACGCGGGGGAGTCGTCGAGCGTGCGGGGCGGGTGGAGCGGCGGGCACACCGCCGCGGGGACGCTGTGAGGGACGGTGGGGGAGGACGGGGTGGTGGCGTTGCTACACGCCGAGGCAGCGAACGCGAGGAGGAGCGTGAGGGCGTCGCGGGGCATCGGGGCGTCCTCACGAGACAACGGGACGACGGACGAGGTTTCGGCGGTGGGTCAGTGGTCGTCGGGCGCGGCGAGCCAGGCGGCGAGGGCGGTTGCGTCGAGGTCGAGGACGAGGTCACTGACGGCTTCCGATCCCTGGGAGAGGAGCCGCGCCCGGAGCACGGTGCGCTCGGAGGCATCGAGGGAGCGCGCGAGCTTGCGTTCGAACTGGCGCATGAGCACCGTGAACAGCCCCTCGTTGCGCCCCTGACCGATGCCCAGCTTGATGCCCTGACTGATGCCCTGACTGATGCCCTGACTGATGCCCTGACTGATGCCCTGACTAATGCCCTGCTGAAGACCCTTGGCGATGGCCTTCCGCTCCAGCTCGTCGAGGTAGGCTTCCGTGTCGTCCATGAACTCGATCTCCTCCTGCGTGCGCATGGTCGGCTCCTTGGGAACGAGACGTTTCCATCGTAGCAGAACCATGACCAGCTTGTGTTCCCACTCGTCGCGCGGGAGCGCCGCGAGCTCTCGCATGGCGCGGCGAAGGGTGGGGCCGCGGGCGAGCAGCCGGAGCGCGAGGGTGTCGCGCGTGACGGGGAGCGCGGAGAGCACGACAAGCGCGATCCCGGTGCCGCGCGACGAACGGTAGACACCCGGCCATTGGGCGACGGTGAGGCCATATTCCAATCGCGCCGAGAGCGCGTCTCCCGGGCTGAAGACGATGACCCACGGGCGCCCGGGTACGGTCGGTGGCTGTCGGCGTTCGGCGGCCGCGGCGAGGTGGTGCCGGAGGTTGGCGAGCTTGCGGACGCAGTCGTCGATGGCAGCGACGTTCGGGGTGTTGCGGAAGGGCTCGATGGCGCATCCGTTGGGGTCGTCGACGAGCGCGCCGAGCAGGCCGCGTCGCATGCGCTCGTCGTGGTGCGCGGGGTCGGGCGCAAACCAAAGGTCGAAGCGCTGCGTGGCGGCGGCGACCTCCAGGCCGCGGACGACGGTTCCGACGTCTTCGAGGAGGACCTCCAGCGACTCCTTGTGTTGGGCGTCGAAGCTCTCTCGCATCACAGCGCGGTGGAGAAAGCAGAGACAGTGCCACCATGAAATCATGGGGAATTGAGGGTGGCGGAGAGGTGGCGGGGGGTGGCGGAGGGGTGGCGGAGGGGTGGCGGGTGGCGGATGGCGGCTGCTCGCCGTCATGCGCCGCTGAGCCTCACCCGCCGTCGTACACCAGCCACGCACCCTCGTGGGTCAGGACCACGAACCTGCGCCCGCTCCGCGTCGGCCTATCAACGCGCAAGCCGCGACCTGCGCGACCTCTCAATCAGGGCACCGTGTCAGGCACGGTTCGCGCGCAGGAGCGCTACGCCAGGCGCGGCATCGCGGCGAGCCCCTCGGCGACGCTCACCGTTGGCGTGTACCCGAGCGCGGCGCGGGCCTTGTCGGTCTTCACGGTGACCGTGCGCGACATCATCGCGATCGCGAAGGCCGTCATGGGCGGCGCGCGCCGCACCCCGAACAGCCGCCACGCTCCCTCCACCGCGACAGCGAGCGGCCGCGCGACGGCGCCGGGCATCGAGCGCGCGGGCAGCGCGACCCCCTGCGTCCCAGCGAGCGCGGCGAGAAACTCCCGCATCGTCCGCGTCCCCTCGTCGGCGATGAAGTACGCCTGTCCGCCTGCGCCCGCCGTCAGGGCGAGCTCCACCGCGAGGGCGACGTTGCTCACGTGAACCGTCGACGTGCGGTGGCGTCCGCCGTCGAGCCAGGCCCAAGCCCCCTCGCGCGCCATCCGGAGCACCGCGGGGAGCACGGACGTGTCGCGCGGCCCCCACACGAGGCGCGGTCGCAGCGAGATCGTCGTGAAGCCATCCGCGTTGGCCGCGAGGACGCGCCGCTCAGCCTCGGCCTTCGTCTCGCTGTACAGGTAGCGCTGCCGGGGCGGGTACGGCGCGGTCTCGTCGATGTCGACGAGGTCGTGGCCGTCGAAGAGGGCCGCCTCGGTGCCGATGTGAACGAAGCGCCGCACGCCCGCGCGTCGAGCGGCGTCGAGCGCGCGGGTGGTGCCGTCGACGTTGCCCTTCCAGAAGTCCTCGCGCGTCCCCCACTCCTCCACGTAGGCCGCGCAGTGAACCACCGCGTCGACGCCCGCGAGGTGGGTCGCATCGAGGGTGTCGAGGTCGCACGTGACGGGCGTCGCACCGAAGCCGCGCACCGTCTCGGCCGACCGCGCCGAGCGCGCCATGGCCAGCACCTCGTGGTGCGCGGCGAGGCGCTCGATGACGTGGCCCCCGACAAAACCCGATCCACCCGTGACGAACACCTTCATGATCCGCTCCTGTCTCGCGACGGGGCCAAACCTGCGTCACCCGCGGCGTGACCACGCGGCGCCGCATCGGGCATCCCCATGTCGCGCCGCACCGCACGAAACGCCTCCGTCCACTGGTGCTCCGCCGTCCGCACGGTGAGCGTCTCCGCCGCGTCCGGCCAGCGTCCTTCGCCTGGTGTCATCACCGTGACCAGCACGAGCACTTCCTTCCCCTCGCGAGGAACCACCTCCACACACCGCAGCGTGTCGAGCCCCGCCGCCCTCGCCCCCTCGCGCACCCGCTCGCGCTGGAGCATCGACGCGCACATCACGAAGCGCCCGCCCTCGCGCAGCCGCAGCGCCGCCGCCCGCGCGTAGTCCTCGGGTCCGCCGCGGTGCTCGACGCGGCAGGGGCCGCGCTGCACCACGTCGCTCTCGACGATCGCGTCGGCGAGGAAGTACGGCGGCGTCCCGGTGACCAGATCGAAGCGAGCGTCATCAGGCAGCATGGAAGCGTCGCGGAGGTCGCCGTGGTGGAGCGTGACGCGGTCGTCGACGCCGTTCCAGACGAGGGAGCGGCGGGCGAGGTCGAGGCTCACCGCCTGCGCTTCGATGCCCGTCACGCGCGCCTCGGGGAAGCTCCACGCCACCATGAGGGCCACCGAGGCGATGCCGCAGCCCAGGTCGAGCGCCTCTCGCGGCGGTGACGCCAACAGTTCGCGCCGCGCCACCCACGCGGTCACCAGGTCGTCGAGCGACCAGCGGTGTCCGCGGCGCTTCTGAAACACCCGGAAGTCCCCCGTGAGGAAGCTCAGGTCTTCGTCGTTCGCGGGGACGAGGCCCTCCGGCGCGCGCGGGCGCGGACCCGGCGCCGTCCAGCCCTCCGGCCGTCGTGGCGTCGCGCCGCGCGTCACCGCGACCGCTCGAACACCAGCGGGAGCGTCACCCGCGAGCCCTTCGGCCGCTTCGCGAAGCGCGTCTCCCCCACGGCCTTCAGCACGTCGCGCAGGAAGGCCCGCCGCCGCGGCTCCTCGCTCCGCGGCACGCGCGTCGTGTCGGAAAGAATCGCCACCTCGCGCACCTCGCCCGTCGGCGTCACGCGGAACCCCACGCTCAACAGCCCCGACACCGGGAGGCTCCCGTCGAGCCAGGGCGCGATGCGCTCGGTGATGGCGTCGACGCCCTTCTGCAGCTGAGCGCCCGTGAGCGGCCCCTCCACCAGCGGCCGCGGCTGCACGAACCACCCGTGGATCACGAGCCTCGCCTCGCGCGGGTCGTGCGTCCCCGTGACGGGCCGGACGCCGTGCGGGATGCGCGGGTCGAACACCGTCAGGCGGTTGAAGCGCGGCTCGATGGCGGTGAGCACGTCGGGCTCCTCCACCGAGCGCTCGGAGACGAAGTCGCTCCAGAAATCCAGCACGTCGTCGCGCATCAGCAGCGTCTCGCCGCCGCGAAACACGCGCCCCTTCCAGCGGGTGAGCGAGTAGACGAAGGCCCACGGGCCGTGCGGGAGGTCGCCGTGCAGCTGCTGCCCGCAGCCCTCGATGTAGCAGGACATCCACGGCGGCGAGATGTCGTGGCACCCGAGCGTGGTGCGGCCGAACTCCACGATGCGCCGGTGGAGCTTCTCGTAGATGCCCTTGGGGAAGTACTCCCACGCGGGCGTGCGCAGGGCGGTGTACTGCCCGGGCACGTGCCACCAGTCCCACACGAAGCGGTGGCCGTGGGCGACGCGCGGGTCGCGGAAGCGCTCGTCGTAGACGCCGCGCAGCGCCTCCGCTTCGGGCGCGAAATCATCGACGACACGATGCGATCGACTCACGTCTTGGAGGTGCTCCGGAGCCCGAGGAAGCCCACCGCGACGAGGGCGGCGCCGATCACGACGTGCAGCACGTCGTCGGCGGGCTTGTAGGCGAAGAGTTGCGCCGGCGGGAGCTTCGCGAAGCTCGCCACGGCCTGGTAGAGATCGATCGCGCCGAAGCCGACGTTGAACCACGCGGCGTGACGGGGCGCGGACTTGTACGCGAGCGCGCTCCCCAGGAGGCCGAACGCGATGTGAAAGACGTTGTACGGCGCCGCGCCGCTCGTAAGGGCGGCCGCCGGCGGGAGCACGAAGCCGAGCACGCCGACGACGATGAGGACGGGGCCGAAGAGCTTCAGCACGGCCACGCTGCGTCCCTCCCACACGGAGGCATCGACGGCGGGGACGGGGTGCTCGAGGGTCACGGTGCGCATGATGGTATCAACGCCCACGGCGTCCGCGATGGATTTCCGTCGCGGGGGCCTACGACGCCGTGAGGTTCCACGTGAGGTCGAGCTGACCGACCGGGCCGGTGAAGCGGAGGGAGAAATGGCGGGTGTGGGCGTCGATGAGCGCGGCGGGGTCGGGGCCGTGCTCGGTGCTGTGCGTCGGGAAGCGCACGCGAAACACCTGGCGCCACACGGTGGTGTAGGGGAAGTACGTCCGCTCGATCACCCCGGGCTGGCGCACGCGCTCGATGGCGGTGGGCAGCACGGCGAGGTTGCGGTCGTTGACCATCACCACGCGCCACGCGCTCGTCGGGGCCGCGAGGTCGGCCCAGCGCCGGTTGGGCATCGCGATGGTCACGTAGAACTCGTGCTCCCGCTGCGACGCTTCGAGTGACGTGCGCAGCAGCCGCGAGCGCTCGTCGGTGGTGAGGTGGAAGTCCGAGGCGTAACGGACCACGTAGGCCCAGCGGAAATCCCAGCTCTCGTAGGTGGCCGTCGCCATGAGCTGGTCGTCGAGGAAGCCCGTGAGGGTGAAGCCGCGCCCCGCCCGCGTCCACCGCGTGAGCACCTCCTCGTAGGCCCCAGCGGTGTACGTGCGCGGCCCCTGGTGGAGGCTCACCGTCGGCGTCACGCAGGCACTGCCCAGCACGCAGAGCATCCACAGCACGAGCACGTGACGCATGGCGCGGGACTCTATCACCATCACCGCCGCGCGCGCTGCGGTCGATCGAGGAGCCAGAGCTGCGTCCCGACGAGGCCCGCCACCGAGCGCCCGTCGGCCGAGACGGTCACGTCCGTGAGCTGGGCGAAGCGGCCGGTGAGGGCCTCTGGGGACCAGCGGCGCCACGCGTTTCGCTCGCGCACCCAGAGCCCGCCGAGGCCGGCGAGGACGGCCATCGACCCGTTGGGGCTCAGCGCGCCGCCCGCGGGGTTCTGCGCGCCGATGGGCTCGCCGAGGAGTACGGGGGTCACCTCACCCGCGGGCGTCACCCGGTAGAGCGAGCGGTGCACGGCGACCACCAGAGCTTCGGGACCCCACGAGAGCACGTGGGCCTGGCGGGCGGACATCCCGCGCACCACGTCGGGCGTCGCGCCGCAGCGGGAGGACAGCGTGAGCGACGGCAGGGCAGGGAGCACCGTCCGCTGCGCGCCGGGAGGGAGCCCCGTCGCCTCCGCGCGGAGGGGGGCGCTGGCGCACGCGGGGTCGTTCGTACGGCACCGAACGATCGCCACGCCGGCGCAGGTCTCGGCGAAGCCCACCACGGCCTCGGCGCCGTCCGGAGAGCGGGGGAAGAGGTCGGTGAGGGCTCCGGCGGCGCCTTGCGTGACGGTGAGGGTGGCGACGTCGACAGTGCCTCCCGCGGGGCCGCGCAGGGCGATGGTTCGCCCCTCGAACGACAGGGCGCGCAGCCGCGCGGGGCAGAGGTCGTCGAGGGCCGCGCCGACGAAGGGACCCGGCCGCGCCAGGATTCCCCGCTCGGTGATCGACGCGCGCTCCAGGTCGCCGAGCACCCGCTCGCTGGTGACGGGGCCGAAGTCCGTGGCGGTGTCGGCCGAGAGCTGGGCCTCCGCCGCGGGGAGCTCGCCGAGGTTGATGAGCACGCGGGTGTAGAGGTCGGCCGCGCCGCTCGGGGTTGGGCAGTCGAAGCCCTGCGCGCCCTGGAAGCGCACCCGCGCCATCCCGCTCGCCCGACAGAACGCCCGTCGCAGACGAAGCAGGTGGTCGAGCGTCTCGCGCGCCTCGGCCGCCCCGGCGCGTCCCCGCGAGAGCGCCTGACGGGCCGCCGTGAGGTTGGCGTCGAGGCTCTGCGCCGGCTCGCTGGTGTCGCGCGCAAACGCGCCGGCTCGCTCGAAGAGAACCGCCCGCGCCGACGCCCGCGGGCTCACCCCGGGGCGACCCGCGGCGAGGCCCACGAGCACCTCGTCGCGGCCGTCCCCGTCGAGGTCGCGACCCTCCAGGCGCAGCGCGAGCTCGGTGTCGGGGAGCGAGCCCGCGAGCACCGAGGCCCGCTCGCGGACGCCCGGCGTCGCGGAGAGCGCCACGAGGCACTGCTCCTCCGCGAGCGCCTGCCCGTCGTAGGGACGCGGCGGACAGCGCCACCCGAACGCCGCCGAGCGTGGGGACGTGATGCGCACCGTGGCCTCGGCGCAGCGCGGATCGCTCGGCTCGGCGTGGGGCAGCGGGACGGGTTCGAAGGCCGCCCCCACGCGGCGGTAGAGCGCGGGCGGACGGGCGCGTCCGTCGATGCCCGTGCGCGCGACGGCGAGGTCGGCCGCGGTGCCGTCGCCGTCGAGGTCGACCGCGGCGAAGCGCACGAAGCGCTCACCCTCCGCCGCGCGAACGGTGACGCCGTCGACGGTGAGTGTGCTCCCGTCACCGTCGACGGGTGCGCCCTCGACCACCGCGGGCACCGAGGCGTCGGAGGCTGCGTCGGCGAGCGCCGCGGCGTCAGGGCGCGTCGGGCCGGGCGCGTCGCTGTGGAAGAGGATGGGCGGCGATTTGCGCTTGCACGCCACGCCGGCCGCGAGGGCGAGCGCGGCGGCGAGCCATCGTTCGCTCACGAACCATCGCCGGTCGGACGGGGGGAGCACGGGGGTGGGTGAGGGGTCAGTTGGTGGGAGTGACCACGACGTCGGGCGTCACGGTCGCGAGCACGGGCGCTTCGAAGGCCGCCTCGAGCACCTCGTCCATCTTGCTCACGCAGATGAACTCCAGCGTGTCGCGGATCTCCTGCGGCACCTCCTCGAGGTCGGGCCGGTTGCGCTCGGGCATCACGATGCGCTTGATGCCCGCGCGGTGCGCCGCGAGCACCTTCTCCTTGATGCCGCCCACCGGGAGCACGCGCCCGCGGAGGGTGATCTCGCCCGTCATCGCCACGTCGTGCCGGATGCGCACGCCCTTGAGCATCGAGACGAGCGCGGTGAACATCGTCACGCCCGCCGAGGGGCCGTCCTTCGGCATCGCCCCCGCGGGGATGTGGATGTGGATGTCGGACTTCTCCAGGAAGTCCTCCGGGAGCCCGTAGAGCTTCGACTTCGCGCGCACGTACGAGAGGGCCGCCTGCGCCGACTCCTTCATCACGTCGCCGAGCTGGCCCGTGAGCTGGAGCTTGCCGGTGCCGTGCATCCGCGTCGCCTCGATGAAGAGGATCTCGCCGCCGACGGCCGTCCACGCGAGGCCCGTCGCCACGCCCGACTCGTCGGTGCGCTCGGCCACCTCGGAGGTGTGCTTCTGCGGGCCGAGGTAGGGCCGCAGGTCGTCCGCCGTGTCGAGGCGGTACGGGCCCGCCTCGCCCTCGGCGATCTTCACCGCGACGCCGCGGATCGCCGCCGCCACCTGGCGCTCCATGTTGCGCACGCCGGCCTCGCGCGTGTAGTGATCGATGATCTCCTCCACCGCGGTGTCGGTGATCACGAGCTGCGCCTCCTTGATGCCGTGCTCGTCGAGCTGCTTCGGGAGGAGGTGCTGCCGCGCGATGGCCTTCTTCTCGTTGCGCGTGTAGCCGGGGATCTCCAGGATCTCCATGCGGTCGCGGAGCGGCGGCGGGATCGGGTCGGCGATGTTGGCCGTCGCGACGAACATCACGTGCGACAGGTCGTACGGGATCTCCAGGTAGTGGTCGCTGAAGGTGTTGTTCTGCTCCGGGTCGAGCACCTCGAGCAGCGCCGCCGCGGGGTCGCCGCGGAAGTCGTGGCCGATCTTGTCCACCTCGTCGAGCATGAAGACGGGGTTGATCGTCGCCGCCTTCTTCATCCCCTGGATCACCTGACCGGGGAGCGCGCCCACGTACGTGCGGCGGTGACCGCGGATGGCCGCCTCGTCGTGCACGCCGCCGAGCGACACGCGGACAAACTTCCGTCCGAGCGCGCGGGCGATGGAGCGCCCGAGGGAGGTCTTGCCCACGCCGGGCGGGCCGAGCAGGCAGAGGATGGGGCCCTTCTTGTCCTGCTTGAGCTTGCGGACGGCGAGGTACTCGAGGATGCGCTTCTTCACCTTCTCGAGGCCGTAGTGGTCCTCGTCGAGCACCTGGCGCACCTTGGCGATGTCCAGGTTGTCGGGCGTCTGCTGCGTCCACGGCAGGTCGAGGATCCAGTCGAGGTAGGTGCGCACCACCGTGTACTCGGCCGAGCCCACCTGCATCGAGCGGAGCCGACGGAGCTGCTTGCGCGCCACCTGCTCGGCGTCGTTGGGCAGGTTGGCCTTCGCGATGCGCTCCTCCAGGCCGTCGAGGTCGCCCTGGTCGCCTTCGTCCTCGCCGAGCTCTTCCTTGATGGCCTTGAGCTGCTGGCGGAGCACGTACTCGCGCTGGTTCTTGCCCATCTCCTCCTTGATCTGGGAGTTGATGCGCTCGCGCATCTTGAGGATCTCGAGCTGCCGCGTGAGCAGCTTGAGCACCTGGCGGATGCGGTCTTTGACGTCGAGCGTCGACATGAGCTGCGACTTCTCGTCGACGGGCGCGTCGAGGTTGGCCGCCACGAGGTCGGCGAGCGACCCCGGCTCCTGGATCGAGTCGATGAGCGACTGGGCCTCGCGGGGCAGCTCGGGCATCAGCTGGATCACCTGCTTGGCCACGTCACGCAGCGACATCGCGAGGGCCTCGGCCTCCACGTCGTCCGCCACGGGCGTCTCCTCCAGGCGCTTGATCTTCGCGCGGAGGTAGGGCGCGTGCTGCGTCACCCCCGCGAGCTGGATGCGCGTGAGGCCCTGGAGGATGAGCGAGTAGTTGCCAGTGGAGTGCTTGAGGCTCTTGAGCACGCGCGCCGCGGCCCCGACGGGGTACAGGTCGCCCTCGCCGGGGTCGTCGATGTTGGGGTCGCGCTGCGCGAAGATCGCGATGACAGGCTGGGAGAGGTTCTCCAGGTCTTCGACGAGGGCGACGGACTTCTCGCGGCCCACGTCGAAGGGCGCGACGGCACCGGGGAAGAGCACGGCGTTGCGGATCGGCAGCACCGGGAGTTCGTCGCCGAACTTCAGATCATTCTCGTCGGGGGGCTGCGCCCCGCGCTTGCGCTCCGGCATTGGGTACCTCAGGGATTCGACGCTCCTCGGCGGAGCGACTGGATCGGCGGACAATAGTCACGCCCCCCTCTGGGCGCAACGGCACAAATTCGCCCCGGTGTGCGCGCCGCGTACGCAGCGGCCCCGCAAGGATCGCGTTGCGGCCGCCCGGGCGGTGCGTGTACACGAAGGGCCACTGGGCGCGGAGGCCGAGGTCCATGCTGATTCCTTCGAAGATCACCTGGTGGCGAACGGTCTTCCGCTATCGCGGGAGCGAGCTTCCGCGGACGCGCTACCGGATCCTGAGCGTGGTGCTGGTCGGCACCGTCGTGACCGTCCTCGAGCGCATCCACGGGTGGGATACGGGACTCTCGCCGCTCCCATTCACCTTCGTCAGCGTGGCCCTCGGCATCTTCTTCGGCTTCCGCAACAACGCCGCGTACGACCGGTGGTGGGAGGGGCGCAAACTCTGGGGTACGCTCGTCAACACCTCACGCTCCCTGTGTCGGCAGGTCCTCACGCTCGTGGGTCCGCAGCCCGACGTGCCGACGCGCCACGACGACGGCGCCGTCCGCGCGCTGCGCCGCGAGCTGGTGTACCGCGTCATCGCCTTCGTCCATGCGCTCCGCCTCGCCTTGCGCGACGACGCCACGCTCGACGAGCTCGCGCCCTTCCTCCCCGCCGAGGAGCTCGAGCGGTTGCAGGGCGAGCGCAACCGCCCCTTCGCCATCACGCAAGGCACCGGCGAACGGCTCCGTCAGGCCTGGCGCGACGGGCTGATCCACCCGATGCACCTCCCCATCCTCGAGGCCTCCCTCGTTTCGCTCACGGACGTCCAGGGCGCCTGCGAGCGCATCAAGGGGACGCCCATCCCCTACTCGTACACCACGCTCATCCACCGCATCACCGCGGTGTACTGCTTCGCGCTCCCCTTCGGCATCGTCGACACGGTGAAGGGCTTCACCCCCTTCGTGTGCGCGATCGTGGCGTACGCCTTCTTCGGCCTCGACGGCGTCGGCGAGGAGATCGAGATGCCCTTCGGGACGGACTACAACGACCTCCCGCTCCGCGCCATCTCGCGCACCATCGAGATCAACCTCCGCCAGCGCCTCGGCGAGACCGACCTGCCGGCCCCCGTCACGCCCGTCAACGACTTCGTCGACTGAAGGTCTCTCCGCGGGTGCCCCGCCCGTTCAGCCTGCGCTCCGTGGATGTCGCGCGCGGTACTCCGAGGGGGGCACCGACTCCCAGCGCTTGAAGGCCCGGCGAAAGTTCGCGAGGTCGGAGTAGCCCAGCGCGTACGCGATCTCCTCGATGGCGAAACGCCCGGCCTTCAGGTGCTCGACCGCGAGCGTGTGACGCACCGACTCGAGGATCTCGCGGAACGACGTGCCCTCGTCGAGGAGGCGCCGATGGAGCGTGCGTGGTGTCATGTGAAAGAGCCTCGCCGTGACCTGCAGCGACGGAAACCCGCTCTGCTTCTCGAGCAGGAGGCGCCGCACGCGGGCCGCGAGCGACTCGTTGGCCGTGAGCTTCTCGAGCTCGCGCTGGCAGATGCGCGCGGCGTCGTCGAAGGCCTGCGGATCGGCGAGGCGCAGCGGGACGTCGAGCACCTCGGGCGGAACGGTGAAGCCCGTCCACGCCTGGCCGTAGCGCACCTCGCAGCCGAAGAGGTCGCGCGCGAGGGCGGTGTAGTCGGGCGCCTCGAAGGCAAACGACACGCGCTGCACCTGGCACGCCCCCATCGAGATCGCGTCGAGCACGCGCTTCGTGCTGAGCACCACGGCCTCGAGCAACGGCCGCTCGATGGCCCCGATGGGCTGCGTCGAGCGAAAGCACGCGCGCACCTCGTCGGGGAGCTCCTCGTGGGTGACCGCGAGGAGCGAGATGCGCAGCCGCGCGAAGCGCTCGACGAGGTCGATGGCCTGACGGATCGTGCCGCTGTTGAGCGCCGCGTAGCCCACCATCCCGTGCGTGCTCGCGAGGAGCCGCTCGCCGACGAGGAGCCCGAGCGCCGGCTCGTTCGTCACCCGCAGCGCGCTGAGCAGGAGCCGCTCGAAGACCTCGTACGGGATCGCGAGCATCGGGTCGGCGAGCTGCGCCTCGGTGAGCCCGCTCTCGTTGAGCCAGGCGGCCACGTCGGCCCCGAGCGAGCGCACCTGTTCGGCGATCTGTCGCACGTAGAGGGCCGACAGCGTGGAGCCCGGGTCGCGCATCGCCAACTCGTCCTTCGCGGGTGTCTCAATGTCAATAAATGACCCCTCGTTGTCAACGGCGAACCTCTCCTCGCTCGCGCGCCGACCGTACTGTTCACACCGTAGCGAAGGACTCTCCAACCGACGGAGCGCGTATGGCGACCTCACCCACGAAGAAGCGGCTTCCGACCGTGCAGATCAACGAGCAGACGATCACGGTCGAGGCGCGCGAGACCATTCTCTCGGCGGCGCTGCGCAGCGGGATCGACTTCCCCAACAGCTGCCGCGTCGGCGGCTGCGGCGCGTGCAAGTGCAAGCTCACCGACGGGGCCGTGCGCGAGCTCACCGAGACCGGCTACCTCCTCAGCGCCGAGGAGCTCGACCAGGGCTACATCCTCGCCTGTCAGAGCGTGCCTCGCGGTGACCTCCGCCTCGAGGTCGACCTCGCCGCGAAGCCCGCCCCCCGCGGCGTCCCCGGTCGCGTCGTCTCGCAGGAGAAGGTCACCCACGACATCACGCGGCTCACCGTGCAGCTCGAGGCGCCGCTGCGCTACGCCGCGGGTCAGTACGCAGTGCTCGGCGTCGATGGGGTCGAGGTGTCGCGGAGCTACTCGTTCGCGACGCCCGCCCGTGACGACGGCCGCGTGAGCTTCTTCGTGCGCAGGGTGCCCGGCGGCCGTCTCTCGACGGTGGTGAACGACGAAGACCTCGCGGGCCGCGGCGTGCGCGTCGACGGGCCGCTCGGTGACTTCTACCTCCGCGCGGGCGATGCGCCGCTCGTCTGCGTGGCGGGCGGCAGCGGCCTCGCGCCCATCCTCGCGATGCTCGAGGAGGCGCTCGCCGCGGGATGCACCCGCGACGTGACGCTCCTGTTCGGCGCCCGCGAGGCGCGCGACCTCTACGGGCTCGACACGATCGACGGCCTCGCCCGCCGGTGGAGGGGCGCGTTTCGCTTCGTGCCCGTGCTCTCGGCGGCGGCGGGTGACGCCGTCTGGGGCGGCGCGCGGGGCCTCGTCACCGACGCGCTCTCGTCGCTCGACGTGGCGGGCGCGCAGGCCTACCTCTGCGGCCCTCCCGCCATGATCGACGCGGCGGTGAAGGTCCTCGAAGGCAAGGGCGTGGCGCGCGGCGACATCTTCTCCGACCGCTTCACCACGCTGGCCGACCTCGCGCGCGCGGCGGCCTCCCCCGCGGTCGAGGACACGAGCTCGGGCGGGGCCGTCGTCGACGCGCTCCACTACCTCAAGTTCTTCATGTTTCACGCGGTGGGGCTCCTCGCGCTCGCGGCCACGCTGTTCGGCGGCGCGCACGTCCCCGTGGCCCTCGCGGCGGTGCTGGCGCTCTACATGGTCGGCGACGCGGTCGCGGGCGACGACACCTCGACGCCGCGCTTCAAGTACCCGCAGGTGCTCACCGCGCAGCTCTGGCTCGCCCTGCCGCTCCTCGCGTCGATCGTGTTCGCCGCGGTGTGGAGCGTGTGCCCGGGCGATCCCCTCGGCTTCGGTGCGACGCTCACGCGGTGGACGGGGTATGACCTCCTCGCGGCGCGGGCGGCGACGACCTTCGGCCAGCACGCCGCGAGCTTCGTGCTCACGGGCCTCATGATCGGCATGGTGGGCACGATCCCCGCGCACGAGCTCACGCACCGCACGTGGGACCGCACGTCGATGTTCATCGGGCGGTGGCTCCTCGCGTTCAGCTTCGACACGAGCTTCGCGATCGAGCACGTCTACGGGCACCATCGGTACGTGTCGACGACGGCCGATCCGGCGACGGCGCCGCGCGGGCGCAGCGTGTACCAGCACGTCCTGTCGTCGACGGTGCGGGGCAACGTGAGCGCGTATCGCATCGAGGCCGAGCGCCTCGCGAAGAAGCGCCTCCCGGTGCTCTCGGCGCACAACGCCTTCCTGCGCGGGCACCTCATGAGCCTCGGCCTCGTCGGCGTCGCGTACGCGATGGGCGGCTTCACGGCCGCGGCCTTCTTCTGCGCGTGCGCGCTCTGGGGCAAGAGCCTCCTCGAGATCGTGAACTACATGGAGCACTACGGCATGGTGCGCGACCCCTCGACCCCCGTGCAGCCGCGGCACTCGTGGAACACCAACCGCCGCATCACCTCGTGGAGCATGTTCAACCTCTCGCGGCACTCGCACCACCACGCGCACGGGGAGGTCGCCTACCAGGACCTCCGCCCCTACCCCGAGGCGCCGATGATGCTCAACGGCTACCTCACCACCCTCGTCGTGGCGATGATCCCGCCGCTCTGGCACCTCCTCATGACCCCGAAGGTGCTCGCGTGGGACCGCGACTACGCCACCGATGGCGAGCGCGCCCTCGCGGCCGAGGCCAACGCGCGCAGCGGCATCGCGGCGATGATGCAGGGCGATCGAGCGCTCGTCAGCCCTGCGCTGACGGCGCGGTCGCGGGCCTGATCAACGAGCGGCTCACGGCAGCGCGGCCGGAGCGCCCGACGCGGGAGCTGGCAGGTCGATGGGACGCGCCAGCGCCCACCCCACCAGCTCGGGGACGCTCGCGAGGTCGAGGCCCTTCCAGAACACCCACCACTCCGGGGTCTTCACGATCCCGTCGGCGAGGCGCGTGTACCACTCGTTGATCGGGTTGGCGCTCCGGGCGCGCCAGTACACCGACCCGAAGTCCGCGCTGAAGGCGTCCCAGAGGTCGCGCGCGATGCCCTCGCCGCGCGCCTCCCGGTCGGTGGCAAACTTCGTGAGGTACGGCCCGTGCGGCGAGTCCGTGAGGATCGCGCAGCCGCGGTACTGCTCCTCGACGTAGACGCGCAGCACCGGGCGCTCGAAGAAATCCGCCACGGGCTCACGGCCGAAGGAGCTCACCACCAGCGCGCGGAGCCGGGCGAGGTCGACCCCCGCGTAGCCGTCGAAGCGCAGGATCGCGGCCCCGCGTCGCAGCAGCGTGCCGGCGCCCTTCACGGTGAAGAGCTCGCGCAGGAGGTTGAGCGGCGAGGTGATGGTGACCGCCAGGCGCGACGCGGGCGACGACGCGACGAGGCGGGCGGCTTGCGCCACGATCGCTCGCTCCTTGCGGGTGAGCTCGCGCGACGCGAGGAGCGCAGGGACGTCGGCGCTGAGGTTGACGAGCGGGAGGAGCGCGCCGTTCTGCTGGAGGCCGCCGCGGCGGTGGAGCACGATGAGCTTGCGCGAGGCGATGGCCGCGAGCACCGCGCCGAGCGTCGCGAAGCGCGCGTCGACCGTCTCGCCGTCGGCCGTGGTGAGCGCGAGGACAGGGAGCACCGCGGCGCGGCAGAGGCGCACCACCTCCGCGCTCATCGTGGCGACGTCGCCCGCAGGGACGAGGGCCGCGGCGATGCCCTGACGCTCGAGGCGGCGGACGATGCGGGCGGCGTGGTCGGACGCGTCGCCGGGTTCGAAGGCGCCGAGGACGGTGAGCGGCGCGAGCCCCAGGCCGGCGAGAAACTTCAGGTGGAGCACCACCGCCTCGGTGGCGTGCCGCGCGACCGAGGCGTCGACGAAGATGGCGCCAAACTGCTCCTTCGGCCCCGCGCGGAAGAGCTGGACGTAGAACTCCGCCTCCGCGCGCCGCCCCACGCTCTCGAGGAAGCGCAGCACGGTCTCAGCCTGCTCGCTGGTCGGTGGAGGCAGTGGGGCCGCGGGCATGCGCGGACGACTACCATCGCGCGCCCGGGTTGGGAAATGGCGAAGCGCCCCGTCGCGGATGCGAGCGGGGCGCCTCGGAGAGACAGGGCGTAGCGGGCTACGCGATCACGAGCCGCCGGGCGTCATGGGCGCGCCCTGGGCCTGCACGCACTCGATCACCGCCGTGGCGCCCGCGACGAGGCCAGCGCCCGAGGTGAACTCGATGTGCTGACGGCAGTCGGGCGCGGCCGGGTCGGGGCGCGTGTCGTAGTAGAAGCCCTCGCGGCCGCTCGGCGGCGCCATGCCGAGCGGGAGCGCGAGCTGGTCGATGACGCAGGTGTCGCGCATCGCCATCGGGTCGCGCTCACCGCGCGTACGCCCCCGCGCCATGACGCAGGCCGTGGCGCTGCTCATGCCCGCGGGGAGAATCTCGCGGACGATGCAGTTGGTGCGGACGCAGTTGCCGCGCGTGTCACCCCGCTCGCAGGCCGAGGGGACGGTCTCGATCGGGCGCGGCAGGCAGCGGCCCTGCAGGCGCGACTGGATGCGCTCGACGATCTGGGTGAGCGCGCTGCTGTAGTCGTTCTTGCAGATCGAGCTGACGGTGCCGTTCTGGTAGCGCTCCGCGAAGCGGCGGGCGACCTGCACCACGCGGCGCGAGGGCCAGGCGAAGTACTGCGCGGCCGGGTCACACGTGGTGGCCATGGTCGACCCCTCACGGCGGCAGGCGGGCACGACGCGCGTGGAGCACGCCGGGTCCATGTTGCGCTGACGCATCGAGATGGGGCCCTCGGCGCTCATGCCGGTGTACCCGTCCGAGCCGTCGGGGTTGGTGCCGAGCAGCATGTTCCAGTCGATCTCTTGCGTCATCCCCGTGCCGCGCGTGGGCAGGTTGATGGGCACGCCGGCGATGGCCGAGAAGATGACGAGGTCGGGGCGGCCGGGCTTGAGCGAGGTGAAGCCGCGGTTGGGCTGCGTCGGGCTGATGTAGCGATCGATGTTCCAGGTGGGATCCTGCGCGGAGCCCGGGGTGTACATGTAGAAGCGGAGGTTGAGGTCGTTGGACGACCACTGCGGGGACATGATGTCGAAGACGGTCACCGCGTCGGTGCAGGGCACGCCCCGCTCGGCGTAGCGACAGTCGCGCGTCGAGCCGTCTTCCTCGTCGGTCACCATCACGAGCGCGAGCACGGCGTTGTCACGCACGAAGCCCGCGTTGGGGTCGGTGTTGCCGGCCATCATCCGCGGGTTGCGCACCACCAGCGCGCGGTACATCGACTCGAGCTGCTGCTCCAGGCCGCAGCCGCCGATCGACAGGTACGCGTTGCACACGAACTCCTCGCGAAACTGCGTCGCGTCGGAGGTCATCCGGTCGAAGCGCAGGAAGCTCGGAAACTGGTTGGGGTCGTTGGTGCAGCGCGCCGGGCGGCGGCCGGGCGGCGCGGTGGTCCAGGGGTAGTGCTGGCGGAGCGCGGCGCCGTTGCGCACGGGGTTGAGCAGGCCGTCGTCGCCCTGGTCGGTGTTGGCGCAGGAGGGCACCACGCTGCCAGGCGTCCCGAGGTCGGAAGAGATCACCCCGAGGTGCAGGCTCTTCACCGGGGGGTAGAGCGGGCGCATCGTCATCGGGTTGACGGGGGGGTTGACCAGCTGGTCGATCAGCGTCCCGAAGTTGCGCGCCAGGTTGGCCTGGTTCTCCGACATGGAGTTCGAGTTGTCGATCTCGAAGAGCATGTCGACGTTCTCGATCGCGTCGTTCGTCACGGGGATGCGGACGCCCGACTGGAGGTTCGTGTTCGGCTTCGCCACGGGGCGGTCGAGGCAGCCCGCGGCGCCCGCTCCGAGCGCCAGCACGCCCACCAGACCCATCACCGACCCGCGGAAGGTGTTCCGCAAATGCATGACTTCAAAGCTCCTGTTGAATGCAGACTCTGGGATCGCCAGCGGGCGGACAATACCGTCACCCCGGCGCGCGGGGCAACGACGGAATCGCCGTCGCATGGGTCGATGCGCTGCAACGATGACGCCAGCGAGAAAGTCCCGTAGATTCCCCGTCTGTACCCCCGTAGGCCCTCCGTCCCGTGCGGGCCGTTGGCAACTCGGGTTGGCAACGCTGGTGGGCACCCGGTGGCGCCGTCGCGACCCCCGTTCTGGAGAACTCCTCGATGAATCAGGCACCCGTCCGCGAAGACCCCGTCGGTCGCGTCCTCCTCGTGGACGACGAGGAGAACCTCCGCCTCGCGCTTCGCACCTACCTTCGCAAGCAGTCCTGGGAGGTGACGGCGGTGGGGAGCGTCGACGAGGCGCTCGTCCAGATGGAGCGCGACCCGGCGGAGTACGTCGTGACGGACGT
>JBILLV010000409.1:0-7505 GCA_044375895.1 Polyangiales bacterium
GCAGGAGAAGTCGCGCCCGGCGACCAGCGAGAGGACGCGCTCGCCCGCCGGGGCTTGAAACGAAGGCGTCGCGGAGGGGCGCGCGTGCGTGGCGCGGCTGCCGTCACCGAGCTGACCGACGTCGTTGCGGCCCCAGCAGTACACGGCCTCCTCGCTGGCCGCGCAGGTGTGCGCCGGACCCATCGCCACCATCGTCACCGGCCCCACCAGCGGGACCTCCGTCGGCTCGTCGATGAACGCGGCGCCGGGCCCGAGGTTGCCCGAGATGTTGGAGCCCCAGCAGCGCAGCCGACGATCGTCCGCGGTCACCGCGCAGAGGGAGTCACGCCCGTCGAGCGCGAGCTCCATCGCCACCTGCGTGACGTCGCTCGTGTCGAGCACTCGGTGCGGCGCCTCGACGACGCCGTCACGCCGCGCGGCGCCCCAGCACCACAGCGCCCCGAAGCCTTCGGCGGCGCGGACGCAGGTGCCGCGCCCACCCGCCGCGAGCTGCGCGTCGTGAAACCCGACGGGGAGTTCGAAGACCACGGGCGTTCGGCTCGCCGTGAACTGCTTCGGGGAGACGCCGAGCTGGCCATAGCGGTTGGAGCCCCAGCACAGAACGCGCGGGGCGATCGCGCCGCTCGCCTCCCCGCGGACCACGCAGGTGTGCGAGCTCACCCGCCCCGCGCTGTCGGTGCCCGCCGCGCGCCCCGTGGCGAGGCTGGTGATCCCGAGCTGACACACGCCATCCACGCAGACGCTCCCGGCGCCGCAGGCCATCCCGCAGGCGCCGCAGTGCGCGGCCGAGGTCGCAAGATCGACCTCGCAGCCGTTGCCAGGGTCGCGGTCGCAGTCGCCGTGGTCGGGCGCGCAGGTGGTGACGCACACGCCCGCGCGGCACACGGACGCGCGCACGTCGGGGCCGCCGCAGGCCGAGTCGGCGGCGGGCGCCTCGTCGACGCCGCCCGCGCAGTTGTTGTCGCGCCCGTCGCACACCTCGGCGGAGCCAGCGTGCACGTCGGCGCGCGCGTCGTCGCAGTCGTCCTTGGGCAGCGGGCCGCCCGTACACGCGGCGGCGATCGGCGCATGGCCGTCGCCGTCGCCGTCCTCGGGCGGCACGTCGTCGCCCGAGCAGTTGTTGTCGACGCCGTCGCAGGGCTCCGGTGCACCCGGGTGGATGGCGATCGCGCCGGGTCGGTCGTCGCAGTCGCCGCCCCGCGCGGTGTAGCCCGGCGGCGGCAGGCACGTGCGGACGGCGCTCGCGCTCTCCCCGAAGCCGTCGCCGTCGACGTCGCGATAGAAGACGCGCGGTTGGGCGCAGCGGGGGTCGTCGATCACCTCGGCGTCGAAGAGGTCGAGGGCCGAGCAGGCCGTGAACGCGACGAGGGCCAGCGGGGCGATGCGGGGCATCAGAAGCTCCCCGTGAGGCCGCCGGGCGCGAGCGCGACCGACACCTGCGGAGTCGGATGCCACGCGGTGTGGACGCCGAGGACGATCGCTGCGACGCCGAAGAGGGCCGTCGCGCCGAGGGCGAGGTCGGTGCCGAGGGCGAGGCGCTGGCCGTCCTCCCGCATCGCGAGGGTGCGGTCTTGCGCGGCGTCGAACGCGCTCGACGCGCGGAGCGTGAGGCCCCCGAGCGTCGCGGCGGCGATGGCGCTGGCGCCCGCGAGGCCCACGCTCGTCCAGAACCACCCCGGGTGCAGCCCCGCTGGCGGCGTCGGCGCGGGCCTTCGCGTCAGACGAAACACCACGCTCCGTCGGGTGTGTCCGGCGAGCGTCACCAGCTGGCGCTCCGAGGTGTAGCCGTCGGCGCGGAGCTCCAGGGGGTAGCGCCCCGCGGCGAGCTGGAGCGTCCCCGGCGCCGCGCCGATGTCTTCGTTGTGCACGAACACCCGCGCCGGGACGTCGCTCACGACCTCGACCTCGGCGAGGAGCATCTGCAGCCCGCGCATCGTGTCGGCGACCTCGGCGCGGTGCGGCGCGTCGGGCGGCGACTCCGCGAGGTAGCGCTCGTAGTACCGCATCGCCTCCCCCACGTGCAGGAGCCGCTCGTGGGCCTGCCCCAAACTGTAGAGCACCGTCGGGTGACGCCAGAGCGCGTAGGCGGCGCCAAACTCCTCGATCGACTCTTCGAATCGACCCGCCCGGAAGAAGGCCGCCCCGAGCGCGTAGCGCACCCTCGCTCCCTCGACGCCGGTCTGCGGCTCAGGCGACACCGCCTCCTGCGCGTGCGCGGTGGCTGGAGCGATGAGGAGCAGCGGGACGAGGAGCGAGGCGACGCGCAGGGCGTCAGACGATCCCGGGAGAGAGGCAGGACGGCGGGTCATGAGGTGGCCGCAGCGACCGGCTCTTCCCGCAAGGGCGATGAGCCAGCGCGCGACATGGGAAAGACGGTAACCGGCGCCTCTCGGCAGTGTCAACTTTCGCTCCGGCGCGTTGACCGGCGCTGTCGAAGGAATTTTCGCGCGGCGATCAGCGGGTGGTGAAGTGCGCGACGATGGCGGTGGCACCCATCGGCGCCGCGCGGCCCCACGTGGGAACCGCCATGGTGGGGACGGCGTTGCCCGCGGGGGCTCCCATCGCGTCGACGGTGTGCGCGCCGACGGCGGCCACACCGCCCGGCGTGAGCCAGACGGCGGAGAGGCTGGTGTTGCCGCCGCCCGCGCCGGTCATCGCGTCCCAGCGGCCGGTGACGAGGGTGCTGTACACCACGCGCGCGAGGTCGGGGGTGTAGACGCGGACGTACTCGTTCCAGGTGGAGGAGCCCATCCCGGGGAGCGTCATGCGTTGGGCGGCGTCCTGGGTGGTGATGGTGCGGCGACCGGTGCAGGCGACGGCGACGCGGCCATCGGGGCCGACAGTGACATCGCTGCATCGGGTGGTGTTGAGGTCGGGCCAGCCCTGGTTGGGGTCGGGCCACGGCGCGAGGTTGGGGTCGCTCAGCGGAGCGCCGAAGCGCGTGCTGCCGTCGACGTACTGAGCCTCCCAGGTGGCGCGCGTGAGGGCGCCGTCCGCAGCGCGCAGGCGCCCGAGCCACGAGATGTGGATGTTGCCGTTGTTGCCGGTGAAGCGGTTCTGGAAGCCGTTGGCGCCGGGCGTCGCGGCGATGGCGTTGCCGGGCCAGAGGTTCTGCACGTTGTTGCCGTGCGCGCGGGCGAGCACCACGACGGAGTCGCTCGACGCGTCGTAGGCGATGCCGTCGACGTACTGGTCGGGGGTCGAGTTCATAGCGGTCTCGGTGTAGAGCCGGGACCACCAGCGGAGCGCGCCGTCGGAGGCCATCGCGACCACCGCGGGTTCGAAGTCGGGCTGTCCGTCGGGGAGGACGGTCTGCGTGCTGTACCCGAAGAAGAAGGCGTTGGTGCGTCGGTCGACGGTCACGCCGCCGAGGCGCTGCGTGGGGCGATCGGAGGTGCGATAGCCCGTGTAGCCGGGGCCGCCCGGGCAGCGCGCCGCCGGGTCGAGCGCGCACGAGCCCGAGAAGTAGTAGTCGTCGGGCCAGCGACCGCGCCGGTCGGTGCGCCCGTTGCCGTTGGGCAGCGCGGCCATGTAGTCCGCCGCGGTCGCCGAGCGGAGCGATCCCTTGCGGCCCGCCTTGAGCGGGATGACGCTCGACGCGAGGGGCGCCGTCCCGCGGTACTCCGACGCGAGCCCATTGAACTCGCCGCCCCCTGTGGGATAGTGCGCCCGCCACATCGGCACCACGTCGGGCGCGCCATCGGCCGTGAGACGACCGAGGAAGGCCCAGTTGTAGTCGTACTCCAGGCCCCCGCCGTACACCACCTTGCCGTCTCCGCCGACGTCCCACGGCTGGATCACGCGGTAGGCCGAGTCGCTCGTGCCGCGGGCGGGGGCGGCGACGTCGTGGCTCCAGCGCAGCGCGCGCGGCGCGGCGGAGACGAAGTTGGCGTCGAGGCGAGCGATGAAATAGCCCTCGCGGCTGCGGTCGGCGGTGTCGCGCGTCCCCGAGATGTACATCGCGCCGGTGGGGGCGCCGGGCACCTCGGTGGTTCGGATGCGAACGATGTCGCGCACGGTGTCGGGCGGGAAGTGCGCCACCGCCAACGGACGCGAGAGGTCGGCGGCGAGGTGCAGGAGGAAGGCGACGCCGCCGACGGCGCGAGAGTTGATGGCGCCCGGAGCGAGCACGGCGCGCGGCACAGCGGCCTCGATCCAGTCGAGCGAGCGGGCCGAGCCGCCGACGACCCAGGTGCCGTCGGAGAGCCGAACGATCGCGCGGAGGCGGGTGGCGCCGGCGTACGTGACGACGGTGCGTCCGACCGGGGCGACGACGGGGGAGGGGGCGTCGGGGGTGGCGTCGGCGGAAGGGACGTCGAGCGCAGGCGTCGCGTCGGGCGCGGCGACGTCGGGTGTGGTGACGTCGGGTGTGGTGACGTCGGGTGTGGTGACGTCAGGCGCGGCGAGGTCGGCGGCGGCGACGTCCGCGGGCGATGCGTCGGTGCCGGGAGCCGGCGGGTTGTCGGAGCAGGCGAGCACCAGCGAGGGCGCCAGGAGGAGGAGCGTGGGGCGCATGGCCCCCGTAGGATGCACGACGCGCGGGAGGAGCGGCGCGGCAACAGGCTCTGCCACAGGCGCCCGCGGCAGGAGGTGGGCGGGGGGGAAGCTACGCCACCGCGCGGAGCTCGGCGGCCTCGACGGGGTGCGCGGCGTCGACGTGGGCGGCGACGGCGCGGCGGGC
The DNA here is from genome assembly GCA_044375895.1 of Polyangiales bacterium. Taxonomy (GTDB): domain Bacteria; phylum Myxococcota_A; class Polyangia; order Polyangiales; genus CAISKJ01. The sequence continues at coordinate 4,682 of JBILLV010000409.1, forward strand.
GCGGTGGAGCCGGGACATCACCGTCCCCATCGGGCACCCGAGGGCGTCGGCGATCTCGCGGTAGGAGAGCTCGCAGAGGTCGGCCATCACGATCACCGCGCGAAACTCCTCGGGCAGGGCGTCGAGCGCCTCGCGCAGGCCGCGGCCGAGGCCGCCGTACTGCACGCCGCCGTCGACCTCTTCGAGCGTGCGCTGCGCCGAGGTGAGGAAGAGCTCGCGGCGGCCCGGGTCGGCCTCGATGTCGAAGGCCCGGCGCTCGCGCTTGCGGCGGCGGTACTGCGAGATGTAGCCGTTGACGAGGATGCGGTGGAGCCACGCGCGGAGGTTGGTGCCGGGCTCGAAGCGCTCCCACGACTGCCACGCGTGGAGCATCGCCTCCTGCACGATGTCGTCGGCCTCGGCCCGCGACCCCGCGAGGCGGATCGCCGCTGCGTAGAGCCCGTTGATCAGCGGCGTGGTCTCGCGGAGGAAGGTGTCGCGCTTCGTGTGCTTGTTCATGGTGGTCTCCACGGAGAGACCTTCATCAAGAGCCGGGCCAACGCCCCCTCGACGCGGCAATGCGGTGAAATCGCGGTGTTTGCGGGGGCTCGACGCGCGCCTTCCTGTCATCGCGTCCGGGCGCGGCGCCCTCGCGTTGACAATCTGACACCGGCCCCGCGGCTACCCCGCGAGCACGTCCCGCAGCGCCGTCCCGAAGCCTTCGAGCTGCGCGTCCGTCACGCCGCAGGGGGGCGTGAGCGTCAGCGCGTCGGCGTCGGCGCCGCCGGGGAGCACCACGTAGCCCCGTTCGAGCAGCGCGCGCATCACGCCGATCGCACGCCCCGGTGCGCCGAATCGAACCGCCGCGAGGAGCCCCACCGCGGTCACCGGGAGCCCGGTCGAGTGGAGGACCCGCGCGAGCGTCGCCGCGGCCCGGGTGATCTCCGCATGCGTCTCGGGCGCGTCGAGCACGTCGAGCGCCGCCATCGCCGCCGCGCACGCCAGCGGGTTGCCGAGGAAGGTGGAGGTGTGGATCGCCTCGCCGACGCTCGCTCCCCACGCCCGCGCCACGTCCTCGCGGATGAGGCACGCGCTCACGGGGAGGCCGCCCCCGAGCGCCTTGCCGAGGCAGATCACGTCGGGCGTGCAGCCCTCCGCCACCGCGCGAAACCGCGCGCCGGTGCGATGGAGCCCGGTGTAGATCTCGTCGACGACGAGCGCCGCTCCCGCCTGCTTCGCGCGCTCGGCGAGGGCGGTGAGGAAGCCCGGCGGCGGCACGACGACCCCGCCGCGTCCAAGCATGGGCTCGACCAGCACCGCGCCGATGGCTCCCGACGCGAGGGCTTCGTCCACCGCGCGCAACGAGGCGGCGGCGTCTTCCACACGCGCGGGGTAGGGCGCGAACCGCACCGCCGGGTTGAGCTGCCCCGCGAAGGGGACGCGGAAGGCCTCGCGGTACCCGCACGCCGCCACCGTCCCATAGGAGAGCCCGTGGTACGCGCCTTCGAACGCGAGGACGCCAGCGCGCCCGGTGTGGAGCCGCGCGGTCTTGAGCCCGGCCTCCACCGCGTCGGCGCCGGAGAGCCCGAGGATGACGCGCGCGGGCCACGGCGCCATCGCCGCGAGCCGCTGCTCGAGGGCGATCTTGACGTCGGAGGGGTACACGTCCCCGAGGGCGTGGAGCATGCGTTCGGACTGCGCGCGCACCGCCGCCACCACGCGCGGGTGCGTGTGCCCGATGAGCGCCGCCCCGAAGCCCGCGGTGAGGTCGACGTAGACGTTGCCGTCGACGTCGGTGACGTTGGCGCCGCGCGCGGCCGACCACACCACCGGGTCGTGCGACGCGCCGGTGGCCTCGGCGCGGCGGCGGCGGCGCGCGGTGAGACCGGGGCACTCGTGGTCGGCGAGCGCGTCGACGAGCGCGCGCCCGAGGGGGCCAGGGAGGGCGGTGCGGACGCTCGGGAGCTCCGTGCCCGAAGGGATCACGACGGCGGGGTGCATCGCGCGGATGGGGGCGCAACGCGGGGCGGACGTCAAGCGTGGGCGATCACGCGCAGTGGGGGGTGGGGGTGAGCATGCACGTCCCCGTGTTGCCGCAGCACACCGAGCAGCCGCAGAGGCGCTCGCCGACGCGGCAGATCGACACGCACGTGCTCCCGGCGCACGTCTGTCCGCACGCGCAGGGGGGCGTACAGCCGACGGTGGTGGCCATGCAGACGCCCGAGGTGCAGGTCCGTCCTGTCGGGCAGGTGCCGGTCGGGCAGATGCCGCCGCAGCCGTTGGGGGAGCCGCAGGGACGCCCCGCGGGGCACGAGGGGAGGCAGAGGCAACGACCGCCGAGGCAGGTCTGTCCGGTGGGGCAGGTGCCGGTGCAGGTGCCGCCGCAGCCGTCGGGGGTGCCGCACGCGACGCCCGCGCGGCACGTCGGCGTGCAGCAGGCATAGCGGCCGGTGTTGCTGATGCAGCGAGCGGGTGTGGCGCAGGTGCCGTTGCAGGTGCCGCCGCAGCCGTCGGAGGTGCCGCACGGGCGCGTCACCGCGCAGTTGGGCGCGCACACGCATCGACCGAGCGAGCACGTCTGTCCGGCGGGGCACTGCCCGGTGGCGCAGGTGCCGCCGCAGCCGTTGGGGCCGCCGCACATCCCGGTCGTGGGGCAGGTGGGGTTGCACACGCAGCGCCCGCCGGCACAGCGCTGACCCGCGGGGCACTGGCCGATGCCGCAGGTGCCGCCGCAGCCGTTGGAGGCTCCGCACATGCCCGTGGCGGAGCACGAGGGGACGCACACGCAGCGGCCACCGGAGCACGTCTGGCCTGTGGGGCAGGTTCCGTTGCAGAGTCCGCCACA
>JBILLV010000408.1:0-7505 GCA_044375895.1 Polyangiales bacterium
TTCGACGGCGGTCTCGTCGGTTCGGACGTCGCCCGCGTCGACGGGTCGCAGCCCACGCCGGGCGCCGAGCTCTGCAACAACGCCCTCGACGACGACGGCGACGGCCGCGTCGATGAGGGCTGCCCCTGCGTCCCAGGCTCCACCCAGCGCTGTTATGCAGGGCGGCCCGTCCACGCCGGCGTCGGCCTCTGCGCCCTCGGCACCATGCGCTGCACTGGGACGGGGGAGTTCGGTGTCTGGAGCCTCTGTCAGGGGTCGCGGCTCCCGGTGGGCGACGCCTGCGACGGCGTCGACAACGACTGTGACGGTCGCATCGACAACAACTGCCTCTGCCCCATCGGCGCGCGCCAGAGCTGCTACACCGGCCCCATCGGCACGGGCGGCGTCGGGGCGTGTCGCTCGGGGATGCGCACGTGCTCGCCGTGGGTGTCGGGCTACGGCTCGGTGTGGTCGCTGTGCACCGGTGAGACGCGGCCCGCGCGCGACGTGTGCGACGGCGTCGACAACGACTGCAACGGCACCGTCGACGACGGCTGCGCCTGCACGCCCGGCGCCTCGCGCGCCTGCTACGGCGGCCCCGCCGGGACGATGAACGTCGGCGCCTGCCGCGGCGGCCGCCAGTCGTGCGCGATGACCACCACCACGCCGGCCTGGGGAACGTGCGCGGGCCAGACGCTCCCGCGCGCCGAGGTGTGCGGCGACGGGGTGGACAACGACTGCAACGGGCGCGTCGACGACGGCTGCGAGTGCACGCTGGGCGCCTCCCGCCCGTGCTACGCCGGCCCCGCCGGGACGCAGAACGTCGGCGCCTGTCGCGACGGGCGCCAGACCTGCATCGCGGGGCCGAGCGGCGGCACCACCTGGGACATCTGCCGAGGCTGGATGGGCCCCACCGCGGAGGTCTGCGACAACACCGACAACGACTGCAACCGGGCCACCGACGAGGGCTGCGCGTGCCGACCGGGGACGACGCAGAGCTGCTACACCGGGCCCGCGGGGACGGCCGGGCGGGGCACCTGCCTCGCGGGGACGCAGACGTGCCTCGCGGGGCCGCGGGGCGTCGGCGCGGCGTGGTCGTCGTGCGCGGGGCAGGCGCTGCCGGGCGTGGAGGTGTGCAATCGGGCCGACGACGACTGCGACGGGATGGCCGATGAGGGGCTCTCGTGCAGCGGTCCGACGGTGATGTGTCCGCCGCCGCAGACGGCGCCCGCGGGGAGCACCGTCACGCTCACGGCCACGAGCTCGACGCCGGCCGCGTACCTCTGGGAGGTGGTGTCGCCGCCGGGGGCGCTCTACACGCTCGGTGGGGCGGCGGCGCTGAGCACGACGTTCACGTCGGTCATCGTGGGGACGTACACGCTGCGGTTTACGGCCACCGACGCGATGGGCCGGGCGGCGTCGTGCATGACGAGCGTCACGATGCAGGGCCACGGGCTCCGCGTGGAGATGACCTGGGACACCGACGGCAACGACGTCGACCTCCACGTGCACAACAGCGCCGCGACCATGTGGTTCGACGCGGTCAACGACTGCTACTTCCGCAACCGCCGTCCCGAGTGGGACGCCGTGGGGCCGGTGGACAACCCCGCCCTCGACACCGACGACACCAACGGGCGCGGCCCGGAGAACATCCGCGTCGACGAGCCCCCCACGACGCAGACGTACTCGGTGGGCGTTCACTACTGGAGCGGGATGGCTCCGAGCAACGTCACCGTGCGGGTGTACTGCGGCGACCGGCTGGCGGCGCCCGCGTTTGTTCGCTCGATGCAGGGCGGCGACGGGATGACCAACGACTTCTGGCGCGTCGCGCGGGTGCGCTTCACGTCGCCCACGGCGTGCACCGTCACCCCCGTCAACGACGTGGTGCAGGCCAGCGCCGCGCGGACCGGGTCGCCGTAGCCGTCAGGGCTTCTTGCCCCGCAGCCGCTTCACCGCGAGCACCAGGACCAGGGCGACGGCGCCCGCGACGAGCCCCACGACGCCGTCGAGGGCCGTCATCGCGAGGCCGTGCAGGATGCGCCCGCCCGTCGAGAGGCCCTCCGTGGTGCCCATCACGGCCTTGATCCCGCGCTCCAGCAGGGGGACGCCGTGCGAGAGGATGCCGCCGCCGACCAGGAACATCGCCGTCGTGCCGAGGAACGACAGCGCCTTCATCAGCCACGGTGCCGCCGCGAGGATCGCCCGGCCGATCGCGCGGGCGCCGCGGCCCTGGCGGCGGGAGAGCGCGAGGCCGAGGTCGTCGAGCTTCACGATGCCCGCGACGAGCCCGTACACGCCGACGGTCATGAGCACGGAGACCGCGACGAGCACCATCACCCGCGTCCCGAAGGCGACCTGCGCGACGCTCCCGAGGGTGATGGTGATGATCTCTGCCGAGAGGATGAAGTCCGTACGGATGGCGCCGCGGATCTTCTCCCGCTCGTAGGCGACGAGGTCGATCGCCGGGTCGGAGGCCGCGCGGCGCGTGGAGGCCTCCTCGGTGGCCGCCTCGTCGCGGTGGAGCCACGGGTGGGCGAGCTTCTCGCAGCCCTCGAAGCAGAGGTAGAGCCCGCCGAGCATGAGCAGCGGGGTCACGGCCCACGGCGCGAAGGTGCTGACGGCGAGCGCCGCGGGGACGAGGACGGCCTTGTTGAGCGCCGATCCCTTCGCCACGGCCCAGACCACGGGGAGCTCGCGCGACGCGTCGACGCCCGCCACCTGCTGGGCGTTGAGCGCGAGGTCGTCGCCCAGAACACCCGCGGTCTTCTTCGCGGCGATCTTGGTGAGGACGGCGACGTCGTCGAGGAGGACGGTGATGTCGTCGAGGAGGGCGAAGAGGCTGGTGGGCATTCGGGGGCGGAGACCTCGCGCGCGTTTGTGGCGCATTCGCGCAGCGAGCGGAAGCGCCTCGGCCACGAATTCATCGGGCGGGTGGTGTCACACAGGCGGGAGCAGGCCCCGGAGGCGGAGCACCCACACGACGGCGAGCCCCAGGGCGAGCGCGGTGAGCGACGCGCGGACGAAGCGGTCCCAGAGGGGGTGGCCTTCGGGGAGCGCGAGGGCCAGGGCGACGGCGCACGCGAGGCCGAGGGCGCCTGGGAGCGCGACGGGGTGGTAGCGCATCGCGCCCGCGAGGTCGCCGTGGAGCAGCCGGAGCGTGGCGCGGGTCATCCCGCAGCCGGGGCACGGCCGGTGGAAGACGAGCTGGGAGACGCAGGTGGTGAAGGGGAGAAAGGCGAGGAGGCCGCACACCGCTCCGACCTCGGCGACGGCGCGGAGCCGCAGGAGGCGTCGGGCGGTGGGGCGGGTCATCGGGCGGTCAGGAGATGTGCTTCGCCTCGTAGTCCCACTGCATCACCATGCCCCAGGGCATGCCGATGTAGAGGGTGCAGGCCATCATGAGGCCCGAGAGGAGGAGGTTGACGAGGGTGTCGACCAGCGTGGCTTCGAAGCGGAAGGGGCGGCCGCCGAGGGAGGTGTTGTCCCAGTTCCACTTGTGCATCTCGTTGATGAACCACGGGAGCGCGATGAAGGGGCCGACGATGACGAAGGACCCGACGATGTAGATCGCGAGGAAGATGAGCACCTTGACGAACAGGTCGCCGGGGTTGCCGCTGAACTGGAGCCGCTCGCCGCCGACGTCGACGTTCTCGTAGACGTACTCGCGCATGCGCTTGATGAGCCACGGGGTGTAGATGCCCACCGTGATGATCGTGAGGAAGTACGGCAGGATCATCGCCTTGAAGAGCGCGCCCATCGTGCCGCGGTACTGGCAGCGGCGGCCCTCGATGACGAGGTTGTCCCAGTAGAAGCCGATCATCTTGTTGGCGGCGAAGAGCCCCGCGAAGATGAACGCGATGAACCCGACGACGGCGAAGAGACCGCCGATGGCCTGACCGGCGTCACCGCGCATGTTGCCGCTGATGGCCGCGCCCGTCCCGAGGATGGCGTACGCGCCGAACACCGGCAGGAGCACGCTCACGAGCATCCCGACGGCGAGGCCGCCGCCCGTGCCCTGGTACACCACGCGGCTGCCCGGCGGGCCGAAGCCGCCTCCCTGCGGAGGGCCGAAGCCACCACCCGGCGGAGGACCGAAGCCGCCGCCCTGGGGAGGACCGAAGCCACCGCCGGGAGGGCCGCCGAAGCCACCACCGGGCGGAGCGCCGAAGCCACCGCCGGGCGGAGCGCCGAAGCCACCGCCGCCGGGCGGAGCGCCGAATCCGCCACCCGGGGGGCCGCCGAAGCCACCACCGCCGGGAGGACCGCCGTAGCCGCCGCCGCCGGGCGGGCCGCCGTAGCCGCCGCCGCCGGGCGGGCCGCCGTAGCCGCCGCCGGGAGGCGGACCGTAGCCCGCCATCTGCTGCGGACCCATGCTGTTCGTGTTCGATTCGATCATCTGCACTCGCTCCTCTGTGGCACGCAGGTATCGACCTGATGCGCTGTCCCGCTCGACGGAGCGGGGCCTCGACGACCGCACCAATGTCCCGTCGGCGCGGGATGGTACACGCCGGGGGCGCGGTGGTCATCACCCCCGTGGGTCGCGCCGGTCATACGCTGTCGAAGGCGCGGATCAGGGCGGCGCGCATCGTTTCGTCGCCCGGCTCGCGCACGGCCCGCGCGATGCGCCCGTAGGCCCCGGCGACGTCTTCCCCCGCGGCGTCGCGCTCGCACCAGGTGCCGTCGTCGCGCAGGGAGAAGATCCCGAAGCGGGGCGCCCAGCGACCGAGCTCGTAGTTGTCCACGAGGGTCCAGTGGCAGTAGGCGCGCGCCGGGAGGTCTTCGCAGACGCGCGCGTGGAGGAGCGCCGCGGTGTAGCCCCGCACGAAGGCCACGCGTCCGCCGCCGTCGCGCCGCGGGGTGGGCGGGGCGCCGCGGTCGCGACGGTGGCTCATGCCGTTCTCGTCGATGTCGATGGGGAGCGACGGGTCGGGCCAGGCGTAGGCGCGCAGCGCGCGGACGAGGGCGTCGGGCTCGGCGCGCCACTCCCAGGGCTCCGCGAGGCGAAGGGGCTTGAGGGAGATCTGCTGCGCGGTGAAGGGGTCGTAGACGTCGATCGCGAGGTGGTCGAGGGGGCGGCGACCGCGGAGCGCGGACGCGTCGAGCGCGCGGCGGGTACGTTCGAAGCGCTCGGGGCGCAGCGCGCGGGCGAGGGCGGCGTCGAGGGAGCGGGCGACGAGGGCGCGGCGCGAGCGGGGCTCGCCGTGGAAGAGGGCCACGTGGTGGCGGTGACGGCCCTCGGCGAGACGGTGGCCGAGCGAGCGCTCGTCGAGGCCCGGGGTGAGCAGGTCGAAGCAGGCCTTGCTGGCGGCGTAGAGGTCGAGCACGTTGACGTTGGTGCTCACGTCGGGCGCGTCCCAGCCGCGCGCTTCGTACGCGTCGTGGAGGGCGGCCCAGGCGAGCGCGTGACCCGCGAGGAGCGCGTCGAGGCAGCGCACCACCCGGTCGAATCCCTCCACCGGCGCGTGGGTCATCGCGGGGGCGCCGTGGGGAAACACCCCCGCGCCGTAGCTCGCGAGGGCGAGCATGTTGGGCTCGTTGAGGGTGATGAGCCGGTCGAGGGGGCGGCTCTCGCGGCGGCGGAGGGCTTCGCCGAGGGCGACCGCGGCGTCGCCGGCGTAGCGAGCGAAGCGGGCGGGGGCGTCGGGTTCGAGCCAGAGGTCGAGGCCGAGGCGCTCGGGGTGCGTGAAGTGAAGGAGCGTGACGATGGGCTCGAGGCCGTGCGCGCGGAGCGTGACGATGCGATCGGCGTAGGCGTCGACGACGGCGGGGTCGAGCGCGTCGCCGTGCGGGGCGAGGCGGGCCCACTCGACGCCCATGCGAAAGCGCGTGAGGCCCATCGCCTGCGCGCGCCGCGCGGCTTCGGGGAAGCGGCGCCAGAGCCCGGAGCCGCCCGCCGAGGGCTCGATGCGACCCGCGCGCTCCCACGGGTGCCAATGGGTCGAGGGGTGGGAGGGTTCATTCAGGTCGCCCTCGCTCTGGAAGCCCGACGTCGCCACGCCGAACTCCAGCGAGCGCGCCCGGTCGATGCGTGGGTGCGTCGCCCACGCGCGGTGTGCAGGGTCGTTCACGGGTTGGAGGGCGGTGCCTAGCACGAACCCCCGCCGCTCGCTGCGACGGTGGAATTCAGTCGAGCGCATCGCCAGAGTGATGGTCAGAACGTTGTCCTCCGCGCGCCCGGTGGGGTAGTGTCTGAAACAACCCTCTCATGAGCAGGATGGCGACACCCGGTTCGCTTCTCCCCGGCGGCTTTGTCCTCGGAAGGCTGAGCCACGCCGATCGCGTGGGGCTCGTCTATCGGGCGCACCACGCGGAGAACAAGGATGGGCGCCCCGCCTCGGCGCTGGTGCTCCACCCCCTCCACGTCGAGGAGCTCCGCGACTGGTTCGAGAAGATGGCGGTGCTCGGCCGGAGCCTGCGACACCCGCACCTCGTGGAGGTCTACGCGCTCGGGTACACCGCCAACGAGCTCCCCGTGGTGGTGACCGAGTGGGTGGACGGCAAGACGGCCCGCAATGAGCTGGCGGCCGGGCGCACGTTCTCGCCCGCGGAGGTGGGCCGCATGGTGCGCGAGGTCGCGTCGGCGCTCGACTATCTGCACCGTCGCACGCCGCCCGTGATGCACCGCGTGGTCATGCCCGAGTCGGTGCTCATTTCGTCGCCGTCGGGCGCGGTGAAGCTCCTGTCGGTGGGCCACGCCGATCGGCCGCATCACCCGGCCGCGAAGCCGTCGTACCTCTCGCCCGAAGAGCTCGGCAACGAGGCGCAGCTCTCGCCGCAGTCCGACATCTTCTCGCTCGCGTCGCTCGCCTACGAGCTGCTCACGGGGCAGGTGGCGTTCAACGGCAACGCGCACACGATCCTCGCCGCCATCTACCGCGCGGCGTGGACGCGGCTCGCCGCCTCGGAGGGCTCTGACGAGGTGGAGGCCGTGCTCCAGACCGCGTGGCAGACCGACCCCGCCCGTCGCCCGGCGAGCGCGGGGGCCTTCGCGGAAGACCTCTCCGCCGCCCTCGAACACCTCTCAACCGCGGCCGCCTCGGGGCGACGCGCGGCCACGGGCGCGATGCGGGCCCCGACCTTTCCCGCGCCGGGTGGCGCGCCGCCGCAGTCGCCGACCGGGCGCTTCGCCGCGGCGTCGTTTCACACCGAGTCGATCCGCGCGTCGCGCCCGATGGCGTCGGTGGCGCGCAACGGCTCGTCGAGCTGGGCGGCTGCCCCCAACCCCTCGGTGGCGTCGCCCCTCGTGGTGTCGGGGACGAGCGCCTACGCGGCCGCCACCGCGCGCGTCCCGTCCACCGCGACGCCGTCGCACGGCGTCCGCACCACGGGGCCTTCGCCGACGGGCTCGTGGGAGACGCCCCGACCGTCGTCGCGGGCCGCGGAGAGCGCGCGCCCCCTCCTCGACGACGACGCGCTGCTCGCCGACGAGATCACGCTCCCCGGTGATCGGGCGAGCGGAGCGACGTACACCCGCCCCTCCAACGACGACGGACCGGCGCCGGGGCTCCTCGACGACGTGCTGCTCC
>JBILLV010000410.1:0-7491 GCA_044375895.1 Polyangiales bacterium
ATGCAGGCATCGACGGAGGACGCCGCGCAGCGGCCGCCGCGCACCCCGATCGAGGCATCACGAAAGCACCCGATCACGCCGCCCACCCCGGTGCACACGAGCCCGCTGTCGCAGGCGGGGGAAGCGCTACGACATCGTCCGCCCTCGGCGCCGTCGCTCGTGCAACGCCACGCGTCGCCGAGGCGTCGGCAGGCGGATCCGTCGGGGCACACCCCGGAGCGACCGTAGTCGTCGACGCAGGCGCCTCCCAGCACGAACGCCCGCTGACAGGCGAAGCCCTCGGAGAAGCCCTGGCGCGCGCAGTGGAGCCCCGCATCACAGCGCGCACCGTCGTTGCGGCACGGTCCGCCGAGGGTGCCGGCGGCGACGCACACGGGCGGGTTGCCGATCGCCGGGCAGGCTCCGCCCACGCAGGTGACGCCGAGGACGCACGGATCCCCCGGCCGGATCGCGCGCAAGCACACCCCCGGCGGCCCCTCGGTCGTCCCGCCCACGCACGTGAGCCCGTCGTCGCACGGCCGCGCGGCGCGTCGACACGCGCCCTCCAGCACCCCGTCTGGCACGCACACGTCGCGGAGGCAGTGAGCCCCGGCGGCGCACACATCGTGGCCCTCGTCGCGGTCGCACGCCTCGCCCGCCGCATGCACCGCCGTCACCTCCACCACGCGCACAGCGACGTCGCGCGGGAGCATCCCCACGGCGATCGTCACCGCCTCACCGGGGACGACGGGCTCCCGCGCCCGCACGAAGGGCACGTCGCCCGCGCCGCACGCGAGGCGGGCCCGCTGCGCCCCGCAGCCGCGCAGCACGACGAGGCGATCGACGTCCCTCGGTTGCAGCCCGGGGCCTTCGAGGGAGACGCGGAGCCACGCGCGCCGCTGCACCGTGACCCGCAGGGAGAACGTGTGCGTCGCGCCGCCCCGCGGGCCGCACCCATCGGCGTCGAGCTCGGCGCGCCCCGGCCGCATCTCCGCCGCCCGCACCACGTAGCGAGCCTCCGAGCCGTTGCGCATCGCCCGTCCGTCGCCGTCGATCGCGGGCGACGGGACGCAGGCGCCATCGGATGCATCGGCGGTGTCGGCGGTGTCGGCGGTGACGTCCGTGGCGGCGTCCGCAGCATCGAGGGGCGCTGGGGTGTCGGCGGTCGCGTCGGCGCGCTGGAGGCTCGCGCCGCCGACGGTGGAGGCGCAGGCCAGGAGGAGGAGCGGGAGCACGGGCAGGAGGCGGTTCACGACGCGCACCCTATCGAAGATGGGCGACGGTTCGCACGGGGGTGCGCGTCGGGCGGTTCGGCTCGGGACGCGAGCGGTTCGCGCGGTCGCCTCACCGGTCGATCGTTGTGCTACGTCCCCGCGCACGATGGGTCGATCGAAGGACCTCACCCCCACCGAAGCGCGCTGGCTGGAGCTCGCCCGCGCGGTCGCTCGCCCCGCCTCCCCGCAGCTCGCGGCCGTTCGAAGCGCCCTCGCCGAGCGCCCCATGGATCCTCGCGAGGCCTGGGAGGTGCTCGCCACGCGCGATCTGGTGGACGACACGTGGGTCACCCGCGGCCCGCGCGACGTGACGGCCCTGCCTCCGCGTGGCGCCGAGGACGACGGCCCTCGCACGCTGGAGTCGGTGGTCACGATCGCGTGCGATCCCGCGGGGGTCGCGCGGGTCGACGCGCTCGCCCTGGAGCTCGCCCGCCGGCTCGCCCCGTGGCGTGAGGGAGAGGCCGCGACGCGCGTGCGGTGGCAGACGGTGCCGTGGACGGAGGCGCGGTTTCCCCACGTGGAAGGCTTCGCGGCGCGACCGGCCTTCGTCGCGATGGAGCTCCTGTACGGGTCGGGCCCGTGGGGTTCGAAGGAGGACGGGGCGCTCTCCCGCAGCGTCGAGCGCGCGTTTCGGCCCGTGTCCGGACGGCCTTCGGGCACGGTCATCGATGGGAATCCCCCCGTCCACGCCGACGACCCGCGCTGGATGGCGCGCCTCTGGGACCGCGTCAGCGCCGGGCAGCAGTGCCTCTACCACGTGAAGAACCGCGTCTACTGGGAGACCAGCGTCGCCCTTGATCTGGTGATCCCGCCGCACAAGAGCGTCTCGCTCGAGGGGCGGCGGTTTCGCGAGCTCCTCGACCCCGCGGAGGTGCTCCTCGAAATCTGGCGCCAGGGGTACATCGTCGGCGACGTCCAGGACGACGTCGTGACCGTGTACGCCCCCGAGCGGACGCCCGTCACGCCACGGAGTTGATCTTCTCCACGAGGGTCGCGCCGTAGCGGGCGAGGCGTGACGCGCCGAAGCCCTCGATCCGCGCGAGGTCGGCCTTCGTCCGCGCCCCTGACGCCGCGAGGTCGGCGAGGCAGTGCCCGGGGAGAACCACCTGCAGGTCGACGCCACGACGCACGGCTTCTTCGGCGCGCCAGTGCTGGAGCACCGTCTCCCGCACCCGCCGCAGCGCGAGGTCGCCGGGCACCCGTTCGCTCACGAACCACCGCTGCTCGTCGGCGGGGATGTCGCCCGCCGCCACCCCAGCCATCACGGCCTCGACCACGGCCTCCGCGATGCCGCCCCCCGACGCCGCCCCGAGGAGCCCGCTCGCCCGCACGTCCGCCGCCGACCGGGGCCGCGACTTCGCGAGCTGCACGAGCGACGCGTTCGAAAGCACGCGCCCCGGCGGGACGTCCTTCGCCTCCGCGACCCGCTCGCGGACGTGCCACAGCGCCCGCGCCACCGCCCGCCCGATGGCCCCGAGCTCGCGGACGCCCTTCACGCGCCAGTAGCCCATCGTCCCCTCGTCGGCGAGGGCGCAGCGGAGCGCGTAGGCCGACTCCTCGGCCACCTCGTCGACGATGTCCTTCGCGCGAACCTCCGCCTCCAGCGCGGCGGCGAGCCGTCCCAGGTCGACGACGTCGCCCGCGAGGTACGCCACCTCACGCGCCCCCAGCGGCCGCCGCGCCCAGTCGTGCTGCTGGAGCGACTTGTCGAGGGCGACCCCGAAGCGCTGCCCCAGGAGCGACCCGAGCCCCGTCTCGCGGCACCCGAGGAAGCGCGCCATCACAGACGTGTCGACCACGTTGCCGAGGGTGATCCCCGCGTCGCGCAGGAGCCGCGCGTCGAAGCCCGAGTCGTGGAGGATCTTCACCGGCCCCGCCGGACCGAGCAATTCGACGAGGGGTGCGAGGTCGACGAGGGCCAGCGTGTCGACGAGGGCCACGGCGTCGGAGGGGACGTCGTCGTAGGCAATCGCGAGCTGGAGCAGGCAGAGCCGGCCGCGCCAGGCGTGCATCCCGTTGCTCTCGCAGTCGAGCGCGAGGCGCGGCGCGGCGGCGAAGCGCGGGAGCGCGGCGAGGAGCTCGTCGCGGGTCGTCAGGAGGAGGGGTTCGGCCACGGGGATGGGCGCTATTACCGCGGAAATGGGGCGGCGGCGACGGTGTTGTCACTCCGACGCAAAGCCACTGGGGGCGTGATAGCCTCGCGCCTCGCCATGACGATCTCGACGCCACCCCTGAGCGAAGAGCCGGAGCCCGCCCCCCGCGCACCGACCCAGGCCGAGTGGGACGCGATGACCCCCGCCGCACGCCAGCGCGCCGCCGCGGCGCTGCCGACCTACATCCCCAACGAGGAGCTCGGTACGATGGACGGGCAGACCCACCAGCGGGCACGCGACGGCTTCGAAGGGGCCCTGCGGGCGTACAGCGAAGGCACCGAGCAGCCGATGTTCGTCGGCGGCCTGCTGGCGGTGTACTTCCCCGGGGAGCGGCGCATCCAGCCCGACGTCTTCGTGGTGACGGGCCTCGCGCAGGGGGTGCGGGAGAGCTGGGTGGTCACGCAGGAGGGGCGCGCGCCGGAGTTCGTGCTGGAGATTCTCGCCCAGGGGCACCGCGAGAAGGATTTGAAGAGCAACGTCACCCGCTACGCGCAGCTCGGCATCCGCGAGTACTTCCTCGCCGACCTGCGCCACCGACGGCTGTATGGGTGGCGGCTCCACGACCCCGGCGTCCGCATCTACACCGCGCTCGTGCCGCAGCTCGGGCGCATCCGCTCTGCCGTGCTGGGCCTCGACGTCAAGCTCGAGGGGGAGCGGGTGCGCCTCTACCACGGCAACGCCCCGCTGCTCGAGCCCGAGGAGATCGCCGAACGCCTCCGCGACGAGCTCAACGACGAGCAGATGCGACACCAGGACACCCTGGAGCGCGCCGCCACCGAAGCGAAGGCCCGCGCCGACGCCGAGGCACAAGTCGCAACCGAAGCGAAGGCGCGCGCCGACGCCGAGGCACGCGCAGACGCCGAAGCGAAGGCACGCGCAGACGCCGAGGCACGCGCAGACGCGGAAGCGAAGGCACGCGCCGACGCCGAGGCCGAGCTCGCCAGGCTGCGCGAGCTCCTCGCGCGCACGGGGCCTGCGTAGCCGTCGCGCGGTGGCGAGGACGTTCATCTGACGCGTCGGGGCGTCGCCGACGCGGCAAGGGAGCGGTCGCATCCGCCCAGGCGGTGATGGCTTCGGCCCTCGATTCCAAGCTCGCTACGCGGTTGTGTCGCCGTGGAGTTCGTCCCAGAGCGCGTCGGGGATGGGTTCGGCGAGGCGAAGGAGGACGCTCATCGGCGCGCTCCCGGTGTAGGACTCGACCTCGACCTCGCCGAGGTAGCGGTAGGGCGATTTGGCATGGCGGGCGAGGAAGAGGTGCAAGTGCGCGCCGACCTCCTTCGTTCGCGTGACAATCGCTCCCTCCTGATTGGTGTCGGTCATTCGGTCCTGGCTCGACCAGCGGACGTGAGTTCGGTCAGCCAGCAGATTCTGGTAGTCCTTCTTGGCGCTCTTCATGTCGAGGCTCGCGAGGAGCAGGTAATGCTTGCGATACTCGCGCGACTCGATCACGCCCTCGCGGTGACGCGTCGGCGTGTACTGTTCCCCCCACAGATTCACGATCTCGCGGCGGGTGTAGGCCGCGAAGCGCCGCGCGTCCCCTGGGGTGCTGAGGACCCCCTCGTGGCGCTCCCGGTGGTCCTTGGCGAGGACGACGTCGAGGCGCTCGCGGACTGCTTCTCGAACTTCTGTCGCTGCGAGCGCGGCCGCACATGCAGGGGACCACGTCCCGGCGGTCCACACAGTCGGCAGTAAATGTTCCCTCTTGGAGAACGCTTGCTTGAAGATCTGTTGCACGGCGGTCTGCCAGCGGCCGAGGGTCATCTTCCCCTTCCTCTCCTCCTTGATGTCCCACTCGGGGTGCGCCTCGAAAAATCGCTCGTACGCCTCCAGCGGATCGCTCCCGACCTCCAGCGCCGCCCAGAACGCCGCGTAGTCCGTGACCACCTGCCGCTGATGGTCTCGCTCGGCCATCTGCAGCAGCGACTCGATCGGGTCACCCGCGGTCAGGGCGCGTTCCCACGCCGCGGCGTCGCCCATCGCGTCGCGGAGCTGGCGCCAGCCGCCGTGGGTGTCGCGGACGTCCTTCAGCGTGAGCTCCGACTCCCCGATGAAGGCCAGCGGCGACGGAGGCTCACCGCGCGCGGCACGGAGCGACCGATACACTTCCTCAACCCGCTTGCGGCGAGGTGTGGTCATCGCCCGCACCTTCGCCAGCACCTCCAGCGTCTTGTCGTCGAGGATCACCTCGCAGCCCTCAGGCGGCGTGATGGACTCGCGCAGCGCGGCGGAGAGCTCGCGGCTCCGCTGCGTCGGGAGGGCGTGCGGGTCGTGCAGCGCGCGGAGCGGTTCGAACGCGCTCCGGTGGTGGCCCACGAGGTCGATCACGGTGAGCACCCGCGTGCTCGCGTGCTTGCGCAGCCCCCGCCCGAGCTGCTGGAGGAAGACCACCCCCGACTCCGTGGGCCGGAGGAAGACGACCGTGTTCACGGCGGGCAGGTCGACCCCTTCGTTGAGCACGTCGGCGACGAAGAGCCACTCCAGCGGGTGCGCGGGGTCTTGCAGGTTGGCGTAGTGCTTCCGCCGCTCGTCGAGCGACGTCGCCGCCGACACGGCCTCCGCGGCGTGCCCTCGCTCCGTGAAGCGCGCGCTCATGAAGGTGGCGTGCTTCACGCCCGCGCAGAACCCGATCGCAACGCGTCGCGGCCCATCGAAGCCCTTCTCGATCGCGTGGGCGAGGACGAGGTCGGCGCGCGTGGTGAGGCTCAGCGCGGCGCCCAGGGTCTCCTCGTCGGCGTGGCGGAGGCTGTCATGGTTCACCCTCTCGTCGTCGCGCACGCCGAAGTAGTGAAACGGGAGGAGGAAGCCCTCCCGGATCGCGTCGGGCAGGCGGATCTCGAAGACGACGTTGTGGTCGCACAGGGCCGCGACGTCGCGCCCGTCCGCCCGCTCGGGCGTGGCGGTGAGCCCGAGGAGGAAGCCCGCCGCGACGCGCCGGAGCGCGCGTTGCCAGCCAGGTGCGTCGGCGTGGTGAAACTCGTCCGCCACGACATAGTCGTAGGTGCGCGCGAGCAGCGGGGCACCCGACGCGCTGAGGAGCGCCTGGATCGTGACGAACACGAAGCGGGGCTCCGCTGTGGCCGCCGCGGGCTTCTTCCCCTCGACCAGCACCTCCATCACGACGTCGCCATGGACGCGCGCGAACTCCTTCGCCGCCTGCAGGACGATGTCCTTGCGGTGGGCAACGAAGAGGAGCGTCTTCGCCCCCGCCTGTTCGACATCGAAGGCCGCCAGGAGCGTCTTGCCCGTCCCCGTCGCGGCCACGACGAGGGCGCGCATCTTCTTGTTCTTGCGCGACGCGTCGAGCGCGGCCAGCGCGCGCTGCTGGAGCGCCGTCGGCCGGAGCGCGGGTTCGTAGGTCTCCGCGACGCCGGTCGGCGCGGGCCGCACGAGTTCGGCGAGCTTCTGCGCGCGCCATCGCGCCGTGTAGAGCGCGAGCCACGCGTCCTCGATGGGACGAACGTCCTCTCGACCCCAGAGCGCCTCGAAGGAGGCCCAGGCCGCGTCGAGGGAAGCCGGGTCGGTGACCCGCGCGTTCCATTCGAGGTTGTCGCGCAGGCCGGGCAGCGTCCAGTTGGAGGAGCCCACCCAGGCGACGCGCTCGTCGCCGCGAACGAGCAGGTGACACTTCGCGTGGAAGCCCTGCGGCCCCTCCTGCACGCGGAGCCCCTCCCCCAACCGCTCTCGCAAGGACGAGAGCGCCTGTGGCTCCGTCGAGAGCAGGTACGTCGACGTGAGGACCCGCACGCGATGCCCGCGCTCTCGCAGCCTTGCCAGTTCGTGGAGGAGCAGATGGAGCCCCGACATGTGCACGAAGGCCACCGCCACCGCCACGTCCGTGGCCTCACGGAGCGCAACCGAGAGCACCTCCACCATGCGCGCGCTCGACGGGAGGTTGAGGACGTGGTGGGCGACAGCTTCCCCTCGTTGCATCGTCGGGACGGTGCCAGGTTGCGTGGTGGAGGGTCAACCGCCACACGCACGTCGACCCCGCTCGCACCGACGTCCTCCCCCATCATTTCCCGCGCAAATCACCCCTCGACATCTCCCTCCCCCCGGTCGCCACCCCGCCCGCGCGGCCCCCGACC
>JBILLV010000097.1:0-28170 GCA_044375895.1 Polyangiales bacterium
TCACGCCCCAGCACCCGACCCGGCCCGACGCGAAGAGCGCGCAGGCGTGCGAGTTGCTGCCGCTGAGGGCACGAATCGGCAGCCGTGGAGCGGGCGTCACGGGCGAAGCGTGCGGTGCCGCCGGGACGATCGGCGCCGCGGCGCGAGGCGGCGCGACCACGCGCACGCCCGGGTTGCCGCAGGCGGACACCAGGAGGCCGATCGCGACGAGCGGCGCCGACGTGCGCGGGGGATGGTGCTGGTCAGCGGGAGGCATCGAGCAATCGCGCGTCGAGTCTGAGCGCCTCGCGGGCTGGTTTCACGCCCAAAGAGCGCAATGGGGACTCCATCGGCGCGTCGACCGCGACGCCCGCATTGACACCCGTCTGCCCCTTCGTGCCCCATCGCTCCATGCGCTCGTCGCGACGCGGCTCGGAGTCCCTGTGGATACACCGCACAGCGCTCTTGTTCGACCAGGGGTTGTCGGCGAGCGCTGATCACAGCCCCACGACGGGCACCATATTGCGCGACGACCTCAGCGACGACGCGCTCGCGACCCTCTCCGACCAGCCGCGGCGGGACCGACCGCGGTACCGTCGGGGCATGGGGCCGTCGCCCGCTCCTGCTCCTCACGTTGTGTGGCGTGGCCTGCGCGTCGAGCGCGCGGCGCACCGTCCGCGCTTGCGACGGGTTGGCGGGCGTCGCACCCTCAGGCCGCCATGAGCCCCTCGACACCTCGCCGCCTGGTGATCGTCGGCACCTCAGGCGCGGGCAAGACGACGCTCGCCCGGGCCGCGGCGCACGCCCTCGGCGCGTCCTTCGTCGAGCTCGACGCGCTCCACTGGGGCGCTGGGTGGACGGAGGCGGCGCCGGAGGTGCTGCGTGGCCGGGTGAGCGACGCGCTCCGGGCGGAGCGCTGGGTGGTCGACGGCAACTACCTCCACCTGCGCGACCTCGTGTGGCCGCTCGCCGACACGCTGGTGTGGCTCGACTACTCGCGCCGCGTGGTGATGGGGCGCGTGGTGTGGCGCACGCTGGTCCGCTCGCTCCGACGCGAGGTGCTCTGGTCGGGCAACCGCGAGTCCATCGTCCGCGCGCTCGGCCCCGACTCCATCATCCGCTGGGCCTGGAGCACCTTCGACGAGCGGCGCGCTACCTACGCCGCGCTCCTCGGTGGCGAGGCTCGACCCGCGCACCTTCGCGTCGAGCGCCACGGCGCGCCCGCCGACACCGCGCGCTGGCTCCGCGGCCTCGTCGGGCGCTGAGGTGCAGGCGTCGGCAGCTCCAGGTGCAGACGACGGCAGCCCAGGTGCCGACGACGGCAGCTCCAGGTGCAGGCGTCGGCAGCTCCCCGCGCCCGGTGTCTCCTCAGCCCGTTGCGCGCCGCCACGCCACTGAGAACGGCCGCCGATCCTCCCGGCGCATCCCCCCGCGCGCGTCGACCTCAAACACCGCCCGCAGTTGAGGCCGTGGCGCACCACCACGACGGCGGTCGGGCGTCAGGGCCCGCGCGCGACCCCCCGGTAGGTGAAGCTGAGCCAGCGTGGCCCCGGGTCGTAGCCCGTGGCGAGCTCGTCGACGACGAAGCCTGCGGCCCGCAGCGGCTCGGTGACGTCGCGGTCGAGCGTGCAGCCCCCCGCCGCGCGCCGCCAGAGGGGGTTGATGCGCGCCTGCCAACGCCGCGGCCCCGCGTCGGGCGCGCGCCCGTGCTCGACGAAGTAGAGCGGGGCGCCCGGGCGGAGCACGCGTCGGAGCTCGTGCGCGACGGCCGCGGGGTCGTCCACGCTGCAGAGCGAGTAGGTGACGACCGCGGCGTCGAAGCGGGCCGCGTCGAAGGGGAGCGCCTCGCCGCGCCCGCGCACGAGCTCCACCGCGACGCGCGCGGCCTTGGCCCGGGGGAGGGCGCGCGCGAGCAGGGCGGCGGAGGGGTCGACGCCCGTCACGCGCGTGACCCGCGCGGGGTCGTAGAAGGCGAGGTTGAGGCCCGAACCGACCCCCACCTCCAGCACGTCACCGTGGGCGCGCGGCACGATGCGCCGCCGGTCCTCGAGGATCTCGTGGCTCCGGCACGCCTTCTCGATGAGGAGCGGGACCACCCGCTCTGCCCAGAACGACATGGCGTCGATGATGGGTGTCCCGCCGCCGCCGCGCAACCAGGGCGAGGGCGATGCCGACGAGCGCGAGCGCGCCGCGGGCGTCGCGGCGGGGCGGCGCCGAGCACGCGCAGCCGGGCGCGGGCCGCAGGTCGGGCGCGGCGTCGTCGGCTGCGATCGCGTCCGCGGGCGACGCGTCGGTGGCCATCGCGTCGGCGGCGACGGCGACGTCGGGCGCGGCGCCGCCGTCGATCACGCCGCCGGGCAGGTCGTCGTCGTCGTCCCCGCCGGTGCCGACCACGCAGCGGGCGACGCCGGACGCCTCCGTGCACGCCTGGCCCGCGGGGCAGCGGCGCACGTTGGTGAAGGTCGCCTCGGCGTCGCAGCGGGCGAGGAGGCCGGCGGGGGTGCACACGTCGCCCGACCGCCGCTGGCCGCGGGCGTCGATGCAGGCGCGCTGGGCGCAGTGGGCGACGCCGCCGAGCGTCGAGCAGGCCCCGTTGGCCCCGCAGGTGGTGGCGCTGTAGAGGTTGCCGTTGAAGCACCGGGCGACGGTGCGGGCGTCGTAGCAGACCGCCCGGTCGACGACGGGGCCACCGGCCGCGGGCACCGGGCACGCGGCGGACGGGGGCTCGCAGCGCGCGGCGCCCGTGACCATGGAGCAGACCTGGCCCGCGGGGCAGGCGACCTCACGCGCGCCGCCGTCGGCGAGGCACTCGAGCTGGCGGCCGGGGGTGATGCTGCATTGCGTGCGGCGCTCGGGCACCATGTCGGGCCCCGACACGCACAGCGACAGGACGCAGCGCGCCGCCGTCGCCGCCACCCCCGCGGTGGAGCAGTACGACCCGAAGGCCCCGCAGTCACCGACGCCCGCCATCACGCCGTCGCGGCACTCCATCCGGCGCGTCCGGTCGAGGCAGAGGAAGGCCGTCCCGGTGCGGGGGCAGCCGGGCGTGCCGCAGCGGGGCGTCGGGTCGGCGAGGCAGGCGGTGCCGAAGGCCGCGCAGTCGCCGACGCCGCAGGTGGCCGACACGAGGCGCGTCCCATCGCAGCGTGGGGTGCAGGTGGCGCCCCCCTGCGAGGCGCCCGAGGTGAAGAAGGGCGTCTGTCGGTTGGCGCCGGCGAGGTTCAGCTCCATGTGAATGTGGTCGGTGTGCGCGATGGGGCCCGTGTAGGGCTGGAGCTTGCTGCCCGCGGGGCGCTCCGCGCGCCAGGAGCTACGGTCCCAGATGACGATCTGGACGCCGATCTCCTGCGCGTGCTCGACGAGCCAGTGGGCCACCGCGTCGCCCGCGGTGTTGTCGGCGTCGGAGCCCACCTGTGGGATGCTGAGGTCGAGCGCGCGGCCGATGCTGTGGACGCTGAGGTAGCGGGGGTCGCCGGTGTTCTGCCGGCAGCAGTCGAAGCCGCCCGCGCCGCGGATCTGCGGGAAGCGGCGGCGCAGGAAGGCCGCGAGCTCGAGCGTCCCCGGGAGCCCCGCGCTGCACGCCGGGTGCATGCAGCTGCAGTCGAAGGCGTAGCTGCTGGTGCAGCGGCCGCCCGCGGCGATGAGCGGTGAGCCGTTGTACGCGACGTACTGCCGATCGCCGATGGCGTTGACCGCCGCGGGGATCACCCACGGGCCGGGGATGGCGACCGCCTGGGGGGCCGCGGTCGGGAGGTCGTCGGGGGAGGCGGCGCACGCCGTGAGCGCGGCGAACGTCAGAACCATCCACGGGCGCGGGGGCGTCATCGCGCTGAATCTACCGCGCGGCGGGGAGCACGGGGGAGCGAAGCGCTTGACGCGGCGCGGGATCGTCCCGACAACGACGCCGTGAACCGCGCCCCGCACGCTCTCTTCGCGCTCCTTGCCCTCCGCTCGCTCGGCTGCGCCTCGGTGGTCGTCGGCGCCTCGCCCGACGGCGCCGCGCCGCGCCCCGACGTCCCCGACGTCGTGACGCCGCCCGACGTCGTGACGCCCCCCGATCCGTCCGCCCCGTGCGGCCGCGGGCGCTGGTGCTGGCAACACCCGCTGCCGCAAGGGACGCCCCTCCACGCGGTGTACGCGGTGAGCGAGCGGGAGGCGTGGGCGGTGGGCGACGGGGGCACCATCCTGCGCTACGTGGCGGGCGCGTGGGCGCCGGTGCGATCGCCGGTGGACGTCGACCTGCGGCGGATGTGGGGCTCGCAGCCCGACAATGTGTGGGCCTGGGGCAACGTCGGGGAGGGCGCGTCCGTCCGCTACGCCCTCGTGCGCTGGGACGGGTCGCGCTGGGCGAGCGTGCCGACCGGCGCGCGGCCGGTGCTGCGCAGCTTCAGCGTCGCCGCCGACACGACCGCGTGGCTCGCGACGACCGGCGCGCGCGACACCGACGTCGTCGAGCTCCAACAGTGGAACGGCACGGCCTTCGTCCCCGCGCCCGCGCTGCCCGACGGCCAACGCGCGGCGTCGCTCTGCGTGCGATCGGCGCGCGAGGTGTGGGCGACCACCGCCAACACCGGCACCAGCTTCCCGACCAACCTCTACCGCTGGGACGGGGCGAGCTGGGGCCGCGTCCACACCGCCGCGACGAGCGAGCGATTCGAATCCGAGGTCACCTGCCCCGCGGACGGCGTCGCGCTCGCGCGCTATTTCAACTTCAACCGCGGCCAGTGGCGCACGCTCATCGCGAGCGAAGCGGGCGTCGAGTTCGACGACCCCGCGCTCCCGTCCAGCCCGCTCCTGATGCAGACGCCGCACGGTGAGGTGTACTACGTCAACGGGCAGCAGGCGCGGCGGTGGACCCCGCAGGGCTGGGAGACCCGCTTCATGCTCGACGGGTCGCGCTCTCCCTTCGGGCTCAAGTTCGACCTCACCCTCGACGGGCGGGCCGGCTGGCTCACGCACGGCGTCCCGGTCCCCTCCCGATGGTCGGGCAGCGCGTGGCTCCACCCGCCTCCCCTCGAAGCGAGCGCCCTCACGGTCGCCCACGGCGTGGACGGCGCCGACCCGGTGGCGTTCCTGGGGTCTGGGGCCTTCGCCGTCCGCAGCGGCGACCGCTGGACCTTCACGCCCCTCCCCGCCATCACGCAGGGGATGCCCCTGCGCGTCAACGGCCTGTGGCAGGTCACCGAGCGGCAGTCGTGGATCGTGGGCGCGGGCGGCGCGATGGCGCTCTTCGCGACGGACGCGGGCGGCACCTCGCTCTCGCCCGCGGGCATCGACGGCGGCTTCGACGAGCGCGCGCTCCTGGCGGTGGATGGTTCGGGCCCGAACCAGGTGTGGGCGGTGGGGGAGGCCGGCAAGGTGCTCCGGCTCCGCGACGGTCGGTGGGCGCCGCCGTCGCCGCCGCTGCCCACCGAGGTGATGGGGCTGCGGCTCCCGGCGCCGACGCTCACGGACGTCGACGTCCTCGGCGACGAGGTCGTCATCCTCGGCAACGACCCCGCGGGCGGCCGCTTCGTCACCATGCTCTACCGCTTCGACGGCGCCACCTGGACGACGGATCTCCTCTCCGGCGTCACCTCCAGCACCTTCGAGCGCACCCCCGACGGCACCCTCTACCTCGCCCGCGAGGACCGGCTGTACTTCCGACGCCGCGGGGACCTCGCCTGGTCGATGACCGATCCGCTCCCCGGCTCGCTCGTGAGCCTCCGCGCGCGCGCATCGGGCTCCCTCGACGTGCTCCTGCGCGGCGCCCGCGACGCCGCCGCGTTCGAGGTCGCACCCGGCGGAGGCGCCGTCACCCCGCTCGGCCCGCGCATCCCGACCAACGCCGTCACCGCGCTCCACCGCGGGGCCGACGGCGCGCTCTGGGTCGCTGGCGGCGGCGTGATCCTGCGCTACCTGCCCTGACGCGCGCTCCCCTCGTTGCCGCCTGCACCGCCTCGCCCCCACAGCATGGCGTAGTCGACCGTGAAGATGCGGGCGGTGCGCGTGTTCGCGCAGAAGCTGTTCATGCCCGTGGTGCCGAAGCACAGGCGCCCCGGCCTGCCATCGCGGTTGGACACCCGACGGACGCCGTGGCCCCGGCGGTGCCCCCGCGCGACGATGGCTGCGCCGCCACCACCGGGGGGGCGGGCCGAGCATCCCAACGGTCTCCACCCGCGCCCGACCCCGTTACCCCCGCAAGTCCCACCCAATGCCCCACGCCGCTCCGATCCGCTTCCCCCTGGGCCCCGACGACGACGCCTGGCTCCGCGAGCGCGTCTGGCTCGAGCACCCTGGGTCCACCGAGGGCGGTCGCTTCGTCCTCTGCTGGCTCGTCGCGGCCCTCCGCGCGGACGACAACCCCGTCCTCGACGCCGCGCGCCGCCACGCCGCCGCGCGGGCCCTGCCGCTGCTCGTGTACCAGGGGCTCACGGCGCGCGCCTGGTACGCCTCCGACCGGACGCACGCCTTCCTCCTCCAGGGAGCCGCCGACCTCGCGAGCGACCTCGCCTTGGCGGGGCTCCGCCACGTCCTCCACGTCGACCGCGACGGGACCAGCCGCGGCCTCGTCGCGCTCGCCCGCGACGCCCACGCCGTCTTCACCGACGACCTCCCGGTGGGCCCCTTCCCGCGCTGGCGAGCGGCCCTCGCGCGCGCCACCGGGCGGCCGGTGTACGCCGTCGACGCCGCGTGTTTGCTCCCGATGCGGGTCGTCGGGCGCGCGTGGGAGCGGGCCTTCGCCTTCCGCGAGGCCACCCACGCCTCGCGCCTCGCGCGG
This sequence comes from Polyangiales bacterium, assembly GCA_044375895.1. Taxonomy (GTDB): domain Bacteria; phylum Myxococcota_A; class Polyangia; order Polyangiales; genus CAISKJ01. The sequence goes on from JBILLV010000097.1 coordinate 6,740, forward strand.
CTCCGTCCGCTCCTCACGCCGACCCCCGCGGTGAGCGCCTGGGCGGAGGCGCTCCCCTTCGAGGCGACCGACGCCGCCGCGTGCGACGTCCCCGCGGTGCTGGCCTCGATGCGCATCGACCACGGCGTCTCCCCCGTGCCCGGCCTGGTCGGCGGGAGCGCGGCCGCTCGAGCTCGCTGGGACGCGTGGCGCGATGGCCACCTCGCCACCTACCCCGCGCGCCGCACCGACGCGGCCGACGCCGACGGCGCCAGCTCCCTCTCCCCGTGGCTCCACTTCGGGATGATCGCGCCGTGGCGCGTCGCCGCCGAGGCCGCGGCGCGGGGCGCGGACAAGTACCTCGACGAGCTCCTCACGTGGCGCGAGCTCGCGTGGTGCTTCTGCGCGCACCGCCCCGACCACGCCACCGTCGCGGCCCTCCCCGCGTGGGCGCGGGCGACGCTCGACGACACCCGCCACCGCCGCCGCGCGCGCCCCCCGCTCGCCGCGATCGCGCGGGGCGAGACCGGCGACGCGCTCTTCGACCTCGCGCAGCAGTCCCTCCTGCGGCGCGGCGTGCTGCACAACAACGCGCGGATGACCTGGGGGCGCACCCTCGCGGCGTGGTTCGAAGACCCCGCCGAGGGGCTCGCGGTGATCACCGACCTCAACCACCGCTTCGCCCTCGACGGCCGCGACCCGGCCTCCTACGGCGGCATCTTGTGGTGCTACGGCCAGTTCGATCGGCCCCAGGGCGGCGACGGCCCGCTGGGCGCGGTGCTCGCGCGCTCCGGGGCGCAGCACCTCCGCCGCCTCGACGTCGGCCGCTACCGCGCGTGGATCGACGCGCCCGCCCGTCCGCGCGTTATCGTGGTGGGAGCGGGCGTCGCGGGCCTCGTCGCCGCGGGGGCCCTCCGCGCGCAGGGGGCCGAGGTGATCGTCCTGGACAAGGGCCGCGCCCCCGGCGGCCGCCTCGCCACGCGCCGGACGCCCGCGGGCACCTTCGACCACGGCGCCCAGTTCGTGACGGTGCGCGACCCGCGCGTCGCCCCGCACCGCGACCGCTGGGTGGACGCGGGCGCGCTCCGGCCGTGGTTCGACGAGGCGCTGCGCGGGGAGGCGGGGATGTCGTCGCTGGCGCGTCACCTCGCCGAGGGCACGGACGTCCGCTGCGAGGTGACGGTCACCGCCGTCGAGCGGGCGGGCGACGGTTGGCGCGTGCGGGACGCCGCCGGGCGCGCGTACGAGGCCGATCGGGTGGTGCTCACCGCGCCCGTCCCGCAGTCGCTCGCCCTCGTCGACGCGGGCGGCGTCGCGCTCGACCCCGCCGCGCGCGCCGCGCTCGACGCGGTGACCTACGAGCGCTGCCTCGCGGGGATGTTCGTGGGGCGGTGGTCGTCGCACCTCCCGTCCCACGGCGTCGCGCGGGTAGAGGGCGACGTCATCGGGTGGCTGGCGAGCAACCAGGCCAAGGGCGTGAGCGCCGCGCCGACCCTCACCGCGCACGCCACCGCGGCGTGGAGCGCGTCGCACTGGGGCGACGACGACGACGCCGCCCTCGCCGCCCTGGCCGCAGCGGTGGCGCAGGCGACCGGGGCGGACGCGGTCCCCGTGGCGCTCAAGCGCTGGCGCTACGCGCGGCCGACCGTCACCCTCGTGGGGCCGGTCGTCCACCGCGAGGGTCGGGCGACGCTGGTGCTCGCGGGCGACGCGTTCGACGCGGCGGGCGGTCGCGTCGAGGGGGCCGCGCTCGCAGGTCTCGCCGCCGCGGGGCGGGTGCTCACCGACGCGGCGCTCTGGTCGAGGCGGTGAGCGCGCTCGAGGCGCACCGCGGCTCGACGGCATCGCCCCGCCGCGCACGGATCACCTCGGACGAGCGCGCCGGGTAGGGGCCGGGCTCGCGCCGCTGCCCGGCCTGGACGTCGCCCGAGGTGCAGGCATCCTGAAGCGTCTGGGCCTCGGTGACGGGGACCAATCCAGCAACACTGCGCGCGGTGCAAACGCCTTATCCCCATGCTGGCGCGAGCGCGCCGCCTCTCAGAACGCCGCGGCCATCGGGAGCTCGAGCGAGCAGGACTCGCGCAGCGAGAGGCGACGCGGGCCCGAGGCGGGGACACGCTCGAAGGTCGGGCCGTCGGCGCCGGACAGCGCGAGACGAAGGTGCGCACCGGCCGGCAGTTCCAGCGCGATCGGACGCAGGCGCACATCGACGTCGGGCCCGGTGACACGCGAGACGCCTTCGGTCACGAGCCGGGCCGTGCCGTCGGGCAGTACCACTTCGAGGTATGCGAACAGCGCCGCCTCACCGTCGGTGCGCACGGCACAGCGCAGGTGCGCGGGCCCGAAGACCCGCATCGGCTCGGGCGCGAGATCGAAGCGGACGAGCCCCGCGACCTTCGCGCGATCGCCCGTGTCCACCGGGTGGAGCAGCCCCGTCATCCAACGGTTCGTCGTGCCGGTGGTCGCCGCGAAGTCGACCTCGAAGTCGAGCGAGAGCGGTCCCGGGGTCGTTGCGAGACGGCCGCCATCGATGAGCGAGAACGCCCGCATCGACGTCTCGGGCCAGCGCTCCGACGTGCGCCACTGCTCGGTTCCGGCCACCCAGAAGCGCTTCTTCGGTGCGGGTGCCGACGTGCCCCTCAGGTGTCGATCGAACACCGCCACGAGGTCCGCGATCTTCACCGTCGCGTCCCGACCGCCTTCGAACGGGCTCGCGCTCGCATCGCCTTCGTGCGTCCACGGACCGACCACCGCCTCGGTCAAGCCGATCGTGTCATCCGCACGGAACACCGCGTCGGCGGTCGCGCCGTCCCACCAGCCGCCCCAGAGCACGACCTTCGCACCGGTGCGGGAGAGCGCCTCCGCATGCGCCGACGGACCCACCCGCGCCGCCGGGACGCCTGCGAAATCATCGGATCCCGCACGGACCCCGGCCACCGCCCGTGCGACGTCGGCGATGCGTCGGCCCTTCCGGAGCGCCGCGAGCGCGACGCCATCGTCGTCGCCATCGAACGGCCGCACGCCGCGGATCACAGCGCGGAGGGATGCGGGAAAGAACTCGGGGGCGCGTCCGGAGTCGAGGTCGGCGACCGCGCGTCCCCACGCCTCGACGAACGTGAGGTTCCGGACGCCACCCGGGGCGAGCAGCTCGTCCACGAGGTCCCACTCGATCTCGCGGACCACGGCCACCTTCAGCGCCGGGTTCGTGGACGTCGCAGCCAGCATCGCGGTGGTGCCTTCGTACGACAGCCCGAGCGTCCCGATGCGCCCATCGCAGAACGGCTGCGACGCGATCCAGTCGACGAGGGCACGGCCATCGGCCACCTCGGCGTCGGACCAGGGCCGGGGCCACGTGCCCTCGGACGCGCCCGTGCCACGGGCATCCGCGATCACCACGCCGTAGCCGGCCGCCACGAGCGCATCGACCGTGCCGTCGCGCGGACCGACGGGCGGAACTCCGGGCTGGTCGGGGAACACGAGGCGGAGGCTGCGCCAGTAGCGCGTCTGCACGAGCACCACCGGCACGCGCGCGGCCGGCATTGGCGACGGCAGGATCACGTCGACCGCGAGGCGCACACCGTCGGGCATGGCGACGCGCGGCGAGGTCACGGCCGCGGCGGGACGCGCCGGCTGCAGCAGCGACAGGGCCACCACCGCGAGAACGAGCACGCCGACGACGACACCGACCACCCTCGCGACCCGCCTCGATCCGGGGCTCATGACGCCGCCCCCACGCCGGTGCCGAGGACGCCCGTTACCTCCCACGCGAGCGCCTCGGCCGCAGCGCCATCGACCGTGCCGAGCAGCCCTTCGGTGAGCATGCGCGCGAGCCCGAACGTGAGCGCCTGCCCGGCGAGCATGCCGGCGCTGCGGGCGGCGAGTTCCTTCGAGCGCACGCCCGGGTGGGCACGACCCAGCACCGCCTCGATCGCCTGCGCGTTCGAAGCCGAGATCGACTGCAACAGCGGCGACCCGGCCAGCGACTCGGGGGCGACGATGGCGCGGAAGTAGCCCGCCTCCTCCACCGCGAACCGGACGTACGCGACCGCCCGCCGTCGTTCGCGGTCGAGCGGATCGGCGGCGTCCACCGAGGCCGCGTCCATGCGCGCGACCATGCGACCCACGCCCTCTTCCGCGACGGCGACCAGCAGCGCCTCACGACTCGCGAAGTGCCGGAACGGCGCCGCGGCCGTGACCCCCAGCCGCTTCGCGAGCGCCGCGACCTTCACCCCGGCGACCCCCTCCTTCGCCAGCACGCGCAGCGCCGCGTCCATGAGCGCGCGACGCAGGTCGCCGTGATGGTACGCGCTCGCCCGCTTCCGCTTCGGTACGATCTGCATCCGGACCTCCAAAGTCATCGACACATACATCGGATGTCATCGACTGTCACATCGAATCGTCCGGTCTCGGCGGGCACAGGCCCCGGCCGCAACCGACGGGCGGAGGTCGCGCGATGACGATCGAGGCATGGGACGAGTCGGGCTACGTCCGGTGCGGCTTCACGGGCCGCGTCGAAGAGCGCAGGGAGAAAACCTACGCGCACCACGGACCGGGCGGCTATCTGGCGAGCTCGTTCGGCGCCGCGGGCAGGTCGATCTCGTGCACCGGAGCCTCCGGCCAGCCGGGCTACACGTTCTACGACATGAACGCCGACCAGCGACCCGACCTCGTCGTCACGCGCGCCTGCGAGGACGCCGCCGTCGGCTCCGACCCGTGGCACATCCGCCGATGGGCATGGCCATTTCTTCCGGCAAGGAGCGCAGTTCTGCTGAAGAAATGACTATGGACCGCGCGCGTCCCGCGCAAGTAGGTTCGTTGCGTCCGCGCAGCACGCTCTGTGAAACGCGGCACGGCCGGAGAAGACCGCGATGAATACGATGGGTGGGGAGTCGACGGCCGTGCGCCGTTCGTGGTTGCTGGCTGCGATCGGCGGCCTGCTCGTGCTCACCGGCTGTGCGGATCCCGCGGGGAGCCCCGCGGGGAGCCCCGCGGCCGAGCCCGTCGCCACGGCGCGCGCGGCCGTCGAGACGTGCTCGGCGGGGCAGAGCGACTGCGGCGGCGCGTGTCAGGCGACCGGCGCGGCCTGCACCGTGGGCGTCGGCGCCTGCGCGAACACCGGCACCGTCGTCTGCGGCGCGGGCGCGCCCGACCTCGCGGCGCGCGGGAGCGCGGCGTGTGCGCTCGGCGCGGGCGGGACGGTGCAGTGCTGGGGCAGCAACACCTACGGCGCGCTGGGCGACGGCACCACCGTGACGCGCACCGCGCCGGTGAGCGTGCGCGGGCTGCGCAACGCCACCGCGGTCGCGGTCGGATCCGGCCACGCCTGCGCCCTGCTCGCGGACGCCACCGTGCGCTGCTGGGGACGCAACGCCCAGGGCCAGCTCGGTGACGGCACCACCACGCAGCGCCTCGCGCCCGTCGCCGTCGTCGGGCTCGCCGGCGCGACCGCGCTCGTCGCCCACGGGGAGTTCACCTGCGCGCGGCTGACCGATGGAACCGCGCGGTGCTGGGGCTACAACGCCAGCGGCCAGCTCGGCGACGGCACCGTCACGCGGCGCCTCACGCCCGTCCCCGTGGCGGGCCTCGCGGGAGTCACCAGCCTCGCGGCGGGGACGAGCCACGCGTGCGCGGTGCTCGGCGACGGCACGGCGCAGTGCTGGGGGCTCAACTCCAACGGTCAGCTCGGCGACGGCACCCTCGTCACGCGCGGCGCGCCGGCCCCCGTCGCGGGCCTCACGGGCGCCACCGCGGTCATCGCGGGCGCGGCGTTCACGTGCGCGCTGCGCGGGGATGGCACGGCGCGGTGCTGGGGTCAGAACAGCAACGGTCAGCTCGGCGACGGGAGCACCACCCGGCGCCCGCTGCCCGTCACCGTCGCGGGTCTCACCGGGGCCACGCAGCTCGCCGCGGGCGCCTCCCACGCGTGCGCGACGTTGGGCGATGGCACCGCCCGCTGCTGGGGCGCCAACGCGAACGGACAGCTCGGCGACGGGACCGTCACCCAACGCGTGACGGCCACCCCCACCGCAGCGCTCGCGGGCGCGGTGAAGCTGGTCGCCGGCGATCGCAGCACCTGCGCGCTCCAGGTCGGCGGCGCGGCGCAGTGCTGGGGCGACAACACGTCCGGCCAGCTCGGCGACGGCACCAACACCCCGCGCACGACGCCCCTCGCGGTCGTCGGCCTCGACGCGGGGACCACCTGCTCGGTGGCCGCGGGCGCTCCGTCCGTGGAGGTGTGCGACGGCGCGGACAACGACTGCAACGGCGTGGTCGACGACGTCGCGCCGACGGCGTGCATCCCCGGCGCGTGCGCGACGCGCGGGCATCGAGCGTGCGGCGCGGGGCCGGGCTTCGCGACGCTCTGCGTGGTCGACGCGCTGCGCGCCGCGGGCACCGTGTGCCGCGCGGCCGTCGCGGGCGGGTGCGACGTCGCGGAGTCGTGCGACGGCGTGGGCGCGGAGTGTCCGACCGACGTGGTGCAGGCGGCGGGCACCGTGTGCCGCGGGGCGGGCGGCGTGTGCGACGTCGCGGAGGTCTGCACGGGTGTGTCCAACGCGTGCCCGGTGGATGCCTTGAGCCCGGCGGGGAGCGAGTGCCGACCCGCGGCCGCGGGCGGATGCGACGTCGCGGAGGCGTGCACCGGCGCCGCGAAGGCGTGCCCGACGGATCGGTTCCTGCCGTCGACCACGGTGTGCCGCGGCGCCGCGGGGCCGTGCGACCGCGCCGAGACCTGCCGCGGCAACTCGAGCGCCTGCCCGGCCGACGCGCTGCAACCGTCGACCGTGGTGTGCCGCGCGGCCGTCGCGGGCGGCTGCGACGTCGCCGAGCTCTGCACGGGCGGCGCGGCGACGTGTCCGGACGACGTCGTACGGCTCGCGGGCACCGTCTGCCGTACGGCGGTCGCAGGCGGCTGTGACGTGGCGGAGGTCTGCGACGGCGTCTCCAACGTGTGCCCCGCCAACGTGGTTCGCCCGGCGGGCACTTCGTGCCGGGGCGTCGGCGGGGTGTGCGACGTGGCGGAGCTGTGCGACGGAGCCTCGGCGTCGTGCCCGGCTGACGCCGTCCGGGCGAGCGGCGTGGTGTGTCGTCCCGCGGTCGCAGGCGGCTGCGACGTGGCCGAGTCCTGCAACGGCTCGGCGAAGTCCTGCCCGAGCGACGCGCGGCGACCGGCTGGCACGATCTGCCACGAGGCGACCGGACCGTGCGACCTCGTCGAGGTCTGCTCGGGCACCTCCACCGCCTGCCCCGTGGATCGATTGGCACCTCGAACCACCATCTGCCGCACCGCCGTCGCGCCCTGCGCGGTCGGAGCGACCTGCTCGGGGACGTCTCCCGCATGCCCCAACGCGACGCTGCGTGACGGCGTCGCGTGCGACGACGGCAACCCCTGCACGACCACCGATCGATGCTCCGCCAGCGCGTGCGTCGGCGCCGATCCCATGAACTGCGACGACGGCAACCCCTGCACCGCCGACGCGTGCGGCGTGCCGTGCGTGCACACGGCCATCCCCGGCTGCGGCTCGCCGGGCGCGGGCATCCTGCCGCCGCCGAACCCTCCCGTCGACACGGCCGCCGCCACGCAGGAGTCCGCGGGCGTCGCGCTCATCGACCCCGCGGGCGTGGTGCCGTCGGGCAGCTTCAGCGCGGCGGGCTTCGGTCCGCCGCCCGGCGAGCTCCCGGGCTTCGCCACGGGCTGGGAGTTCTCGCCGGCGGGGCCGCTCGCGTCGCCGGTGTCCGTACGCCTCCCCGTCCGCGGACCCGCGGGCACCCTCTACGCCGTGGTCGGCCTCGTCGGCGGCGTGTGGCAGGTGGAGTCCGTGGCGCGCGTCACGACCGACGGAACCCACACCGTCGCCCAGCTCGCCCGGCTCGGTCAGCACGCGCTGGTGCGGATGCCCGGGTGCGACTCCACCACCGGCGCATTCTCGACGGGGTTGGAGGTGGGTGACCCCCAGGAGTGGGCGCCCCAGTCACCGATCGTCGCGTCGGAGAGCGGCGGCACCTGGGCCTGGCTCACGCAGGGCGTCTACGTCCACGTGGGCAGCGCCGACCTGTTCGTCGAAGAAGGCCCCCGCTCGGCGGACGAAGACTCGGTTCGGATGAGCGGCAACGGCGTGTGGCTGGCGTACGTCCGCAACGGCATCCGTCGGTACGATGTCTCCACGCTGCACCCTGGCGATGACTCCCTCGAGTTCACCACGGTGGCCATGCCCGAAGGGCCCGAGGGCCCGTGGCAGTACGAGGCCCTGGCGCTGTCGTGGGACGGCCGTCGCATGGTGTTCATCGCGCAGGAGCCCGTCAGCCTTCGCTCGGACATCTTCCAGTGGGAGTCCAGCACCGGCATCCGCCCGCTCACCTCGGACGACGGCCGCGGGGGCTCGCTCGCGATCAACGGCTCGGTGCGCGAGATCGCCCTCTCCGCCAACGGCCGATGGCTGTCCTTCGTGACCGACGCGACCGATGTCGTGCCGTCGTTCGCGAGCCCGGGCGGGGTCTATCTCCGCGACCTGCAGACGGGGGAGACGACGCTGGTCGCGCCGAGGGGGTCGGTGCGCAGCAGCGGCGCGTCCATCTCGCGCAGCGGTCGCTTCGTGGCGTGGCGCGTGCCGATCGTCGACGACGAGGAGAACGATCACCTCTGGGTGTGGGACCGCGCCACGGACGTGCGCGCCGAGGTCAGCCGCGACGCGGACGGGACGATGTGGCCGTCCGCGCAGTGGTCGATGTCCAACGACGGCACGCGCTTCATCTTCGGGGCGCTCGACGGGGCCACCGTGGAGATGAAGGTGCGCGCGCGCTGGCTGCGCGCCGCCTCGTCGAGCCCGCTGTACACGGCGGGGGTCTCGCCGGTGTTCGGCGACGTGACGGGGGTGTTCCCGGTGATCACGGGGAGCGGTGGCTTTGTCTTCGCGGGCGAGTACGGGGGCACGGCCACGCCGTCGGCGCGCGTGGTCCGGCGATACCTGTTCCCGAACGAGGCGATCCCTGGCAGCGCGCGGGCCGTCGCGGGTGACCGCTGGGAGTACGAGCCCATGCGGGTGGAGTGGGGCGGCTTCTCGCCCTTCAACGCGCGCGTGGCCTTCGTGTGGGAGCCCGTGACCGGGTACTCCACCCAGGTCCCGGTCTCGGGTGATGTCGGCTCCGCGGAGGTCGCGCCGCGCCTGCCGCTCGGGCGGCACCCGGTGATCACCGTGCAGAACTTCAACGGGGGCGACGGCGTCGGCGTGTGCCGGACATGGGAAGATTTTCAGGTCAGCCGGGCGCGGGTGAGCATGCCGCCCGTTCCGCAGTCCTTCACGTACTCCGTCTCGAGCGGCGGCCGGTACCTCACGAACGTGAATCCGCTCGCGCGAGAGCCCGACGGATCCGTCTCGGCCGGCCGCTACGATCGGCGCGACGGCGTCACCCTGCGCGAGCGCATCGACGGACTGACGTTCGGGCCGAACGCCCGGGTCGAGACGAGCGCGCTCAATCCCTGGGGACGTCGCTTGTACTCTCGGGTCTACGACCACACGAGCACCACGGAGACCTACGCCGACTATCTCATCGACCTCACGCGCCGCTCGGCGATCACGTCGCACCTGGAGACCTATACCTACAACCCCAGCCTCCGCGACTACCGACGTCTGGCCAGGCTCTCGTTCAATGGGAGCGTGGTGTACCCGTACTACGACTTCACGTACGAGGAAGACGGTCTTCGCTTGACCGGTCACGCGGTCTACGCGCTGGAGGGAGCGGACGCCACGGAGCAGTTCCTGAGGCCCGACCGCTATCTCGGTGCGTCGGGTCGCTCGTTGGCGCCGGGAGGCGCAGTGCCCGTCGGCGATGGCTCGCGCGCGCTCTTCCTGGAGCATGCTGAAACCCCGGACCTGCTCCTCGGCACCAATCACTACGAGCTCCGAGAGTGGGAACGCGCCACGGGGAACGATCCCGTGCTCCTGTCGTGGCCTGCTCGGCCGGCCGAGTTCTCGGCGACCTCCTGCGTCGGGTTTCTCAGGCAGCCGGTTCAGGTCGCGACGACGAGCGGCTATCAGATCACCTTCTGCGCAGACACCCCCCTCGGCTACGCCGACGCCCCCGTGGCTGCGTGCCGTGGCGTGGATGGTGCGCGCTGGCTCTACGACAGGGAGCTCAACGTGCTCCGGCAGCTCTCGACCCGGTGCGCGGACCCCTCGAACTCCCCGCCTGTGTTCCTCCTGAACGAGACGGTGCTGATCTACGTCGACCCCAGGGAAGACGGGCTCTCGAACCTCGTGGTGTACGACGTGCGACGCCACGTCGCGCGCGTCGCCGTCGATGGGATCAGCGACATCCACGACCTGCGCGTGAACCTCGGAGGCACGCACGCGAGCTTTCAGTCGAACGACCGGGCCTACGCCGCGCGCAACGGGCTGACCTGGCCGTACAGCGATATGTCCACGGCGAGCGTCGTGTTCCTGGTCCCGCTCCAGGACGAGTACCTCGGCGAGGTCGTCGCCGAGGCCCCGTAGACGTGACCCGCCTGACCCGCGCCAGCGCGCGGGTCAGCACCTGCCCGTCCGTCGCGCGAACGAAACACGCCTGCCCGCGGCCCGGGAGCAGCGAGCGTTGGCGGCGTCGTGCACTCGCCCGGGACGTGCTCGCGCGCACCGCGCGGGGCGAGCGCGCGCCCGAGGCGCAACGGGCGTTGGAAGCAGTATCCGCCGCACACAACGCCTGGCAGCACTTTGTCGCCGCCCCTCGATCGGATCTGCCCCCATCCTCCTCCGTCATTTCATGTGTATGATCTGGCCTCGTGAAGCGGCGGCCAGTGGATGAGCGTGCGGCGTCAAGCGCCGTCTGGTTGGCCCTCAACGAGGCGGAGCGCAGGGCCGCCCAGCGCCTCAGCCTGTTTCCCGGCGTCATTCCCGCGGACGCCGTCGTGGCGCTGTCGGGCGTCGGGCAGGCCGAGCGGGAGCGCTTCCTGGTGTCGGGAGCGCTGGTTCCGTCGAGCGGGGGCTTCTGCCTTCACCCGGAGGTACGCACCTTCGCCGAGAGCCTCCCGCTCCCGCCGAAGCAGCTCTACGCCGCCGCCGTTGCGCACGGCCGATGGCTGCTCGAACAGCTCGACACGACACGCCACCCAGGGAACACCAGCGCCGCCCTTGAGAGGATGGAGCGCGCGTTGCCCGACGTGCGGGCCGCGGTCGCCCGCCTGTCAGGGTTGGCTGCGTCGGGACCCGTCCTCGCGGCCGAGCTCTGGTGCGCCGTGTCCGAAGCCGTGTACTACCGGCGCCTCCTCCCCTTCGACGCGCCGGAGTTCGCGCTCGCCGTGGCGTGGGCAGAGGGCGGCGGCGCGGAGCTGCGCGTCCGGGCGTTGATCTGCGCGGCGAGGGCTGCGTTGGAGGTGCGCCCGAGACACGAAGCGGGCGCTCTCTTCGAGCGGGCCGCGGAGGTCGCGCGCGCGGCGGGCCTTCGCGACCTCGAGGGAGACGCGGTGCGCGGCCTCGGGTGGGTGGCCCTCGCGGGGGGCGACGTCGCGAGCGCCGAGCGGCTCCTGGCCGAGGCGCGCGCGACGCACGAGTCGACGCGGTGCGCCCGGGGGATCGCCGACGCCTGCATGGCCCAGAGCGTGGCGCGCGTGCTGTCCGCCGATCGCCCCGAGGCGGAGCGCCTCTTGTATCGGGCGGAGGCGATCTACCGATCGTTGGGGGACACCGCGCGCCTCGCCATGCTCGGAGACCTCCGCGCCGCCCTCGGCATGGCCGACGAGCGCGTGCCCCTGTCGGAGGTGAGCGTCGACGAGCTTCTGTCGCGCGGTCAGTACTGGCGCGCCGCCCTGACCCTCCGCACCACCGGCGACCCTCGCGCGATCGAGCGCGCGCGCGTCCTCGCGGACCTCGGGGGCCTCGCGTGGGAGTCGTTGCCCTCGATGGGCGAAGCGGCGCCGGCCGCCACCGCCGAGGAGCCTCCCGCCTGGACGTTGCGACGCACGGGCGCGCGTCGCGTGCTCGTCTCGCCCGATGGCGCCGAGCACGACCTCACGCGCCGAGGCTCGCTGCTGCGCATGCTCGAAGCCCTGGGCGCCGCGAAGGCGCCGACCTCCGCGACCGAGCTCTTCGCCCGCGCCTGGCCTGGCGAAACGGCGAGCCACGAGTCCGCGCTGTTCCGGGTCTACTCGACCGTGCGCCGTCTCCGCGCGTTCGGCCTCCCGATCGCGACGACGGGCGACGGATACTCCTGCGATCGAGTCCGGGTCGAGGTCTGAGCTCCGCGGGCGGTGGTCCCCGGACGGAGGGGCGCTCCTGTCATTTCGTGTCAGGTCTTGTTCGTCGCGCGGCCAGGCGCCGTTGGTCATGCTCGGACGCATGAGCTTCGCGGCTGAGCATCCGATCGTCTGCCCGGCGAGCGCTGCGATCCTCCGAGGGGGACCTGCGCCGGTCTGCCTCGGCCGACTTGTGCTTCGCGGGCTCCTCGCCGCGGCTGGTTGCCTCGGGCTCACAGCGGGCTGCGCGCTCGACGCGTCCACCCCGTACGAACCTCGCGGGGTTGAGCCCGCCGCCGACGTCGGCGTGGTCGCTCGAAGCGGTCCCATCGGCAGGGGGATCGATCGACGCCGCAAGACACCGCTCACCGCGCGGGGCCGGTGCCTCGACCTGATCATCGCGTGTCACAGCGCCACCGACGCGGGCCACGACCGCTGCGTCCAACAGCTTCGGCGGTGCCAGACGACGCGCCCCTGGGACGAGCGCGCGGCCTGTTGTCCGGGGCCCTGCGTCGACGCCTACTTCCGCGCGCGGCGCGGCGGGGTCGACGCCAGGCGCGCCAACGTCGCGGCCTTCGACCAGCGTGGCTGCTATCCCGGCGTCGAAGCGATGATCCGAGGCGAGCTGTGACGCGGGGTCGGCGCCTCGTATCGACCGCCTGCCTGTACGCGCTCGTGCTCGTCGGTCGCCCGGGCGCGGCCTATGAGTCGGCGTGCTACGTCCACCCGCGCGGCCTGCCGAGCCCGACGCGCTCGGAGTCGACGTGCGAGAGCGGCCCGGAGGCCGCGCGAAGCCGCTGGATCGGGCGCGGCGACGAGCACCGACAGCTCTGGGAGCGCGCCGCCGACGCCCTGGAGATCCCTGCCCGGTACAGGCACGCGCAGCGCCTGCGGGTGGCAACGGACGGTCACACGATCAGCACCCGCTCAGGCGCCCGCTCGACCGCCACGGCGCCCTCGATCAACCCCGTCAACCTCCGCGACCAGGCGGCTCAAATCGCCGCGGTACACGACCGCATCTTCACCCCCGGGGAGCTCGCGCAGCTCCCGGACTTCTCCTACAGCATCGCGGACTGGTCGCGGGGCAACGAGACCTGTCCCTTCGTCCCGGCGACGGGCACCGCCGAGTGCCATGAGTACTTCGGGCACATGGGGGCGCTCAACTCCAACCATTTCGCGCCGCAGGCCGGCCACTGGTACCGAAGGTACCACGCCGATGCGGTCGCTCTGGCCGCGGGGTGCGCCAGGCTGCAGGGTCGGGGCGACGCCTTCCGTACCGGGCGGCTGCGGGAGTTCTATGACGCGTGTGTCGGCGAGGCGCTCGCCGTCGAGGCGGTCGCCCAGCACTTCCTCCAGGACTCCCTGAGCAGCGGGCATATGTGGGAGCGCTGGGGGTCCACGGACCTCGCGGACTTCGGCGAGCAGGACGCGCTCCCACGCGCCCTCACCGTCGCCCTCACCAGCGGCATCATCCACGGGGCCGACTCCTACGTGCGCGAGTTCTCAGGCGCCGTACCCTTCGCCGAGACGTGGGACGCGCTGTGCGCACCATGGAGCACCGTGCAGTTTCGCAACCGAGACGGGACCGGCGGCCCCTGGAACGGGTTCGGCGATCTCCACCTGGACGACGCTCCGGGCGACGCCTCACTCGCCTGGCAGCGCGCGCGGATGGGTTCGTGCACGGTCTCGAGCCTCTACGAGGTCTCGAGCGCGCTCGGGGTCGGTGCGGCGCGCTTTCCCACGGGCGTGGCGAGGGTCGACCCGGCATCGGACGACTGTGTTGGCCTCCGCGCCACGAACGCCGCGCTGCGAGAGGCCATCGGTCTTCACGTCCGGGTGGGGCCCGTTCGCACCGAGTACCTCGGACCGACCGCGGAGGCAGTCTCCTGGTTCATCCCTGTGTTCTTTGAGCGCGCCTCGCCGTCCACGCGGGCCGCGGTCACCGCGATGTGGGCCACCGCGACCAGCGATTTTCAGGCGATCGTTCGTCGCGCGAACGAGGCCCGAGACCGGGATCCCAACGGCGTCGACGCCGCCAACGGCGGCCTGGGCGACCTCCTGGGCGTTCATCCCAACGGGCACTACGCCGGGACCGCCGCGCGCCCGCGGTTTCCGTCGTACATGGACCCCCCGCCTCCCTGGCCGGCCGTCGGGGATGGGGCTCCGCGCGAGAGGGCCGAGGCGGACGCCATTGGCTCGGTCTTTCACCGTGGCAGCGCTTCGACCTGGTGCCGAGGCGACGTGACCACGATGGAGACGCTGACCTCGCTGCGCCGACGGGTGGCCGAGACGACCGGGGGCACGAGGGTCGCGGCGTGCGAGCTGTGCGCGGAGATCGCCTTCCGTCACATCCAGTATCGCGGGCCGCGCGGGGAGCGCGTGGAGCCGCTCTGCGCGCTCGCGGTCGAGGCGGGGGCGCCCCCCCCGGTCACGCTGTCGCTCGCGGCCGTCCCGGTCGTTGCTGCGCGGGATCCCGTGCGCGTCGCGCGCCGTTGGTGCGGGTGCGAAGGCGTCGCCGAGCCCGCGTGCCAGTCCGACCTGGGGATGGGCTTCGACTGCGTCGACGACGACGTCAATCGCGCCCGTCGCGCGACCTGCGGTGGCGTCTGCCGCGAGCACGACTGCGGTCGCCCGGCCGAGGCCGCGCTCATCGCCGCCTACCTCCGCGGGCCGGCCCGTTCGTCCGCGCGGGTTCCGTTTGACGACGGCGGCGGGATGACGGCGCACGACTGGGACGGTGTCACGGTCCAGAACCTCACGGAGGCGCTCTCTTGCCCGGTAGACCAGGCCAGGACGGCGGCGCTCATCGCGAACCCAACCCGCCGCGCGGCCTTCCTGGTGTCGGGGCGCTACTGGCTCGCCTACCGCTGCATCTCAGGGCGACGGTCGTACGAATCAGGGCCCACGGTCCTCGGGGCCCCGGAGATGAACGGCGATCGACCTGTCCCTCGGGATGCCCGCCGACAGCAGGACTTCCGCGGCGGCTGGCTGCGCTGGGGATCCATCGGTTGTCCGGGCGGCGCGGCGTGTATGCAACTGCACGTCAACGACCCCGCCCAGCACGCGGCGCTCGAAGACCGGCTGGACTTCGCGGCGATCTCAGCGTGCGCTGGCTTCGACGTGCGCGGCGATCCCGCGGTGGGCGTTGGTCCATTGAGGGACGAAGAGAAGCCACGGTGAAGGGACCGCCAGGCACGGCCATCGGCAGAGCGTGGGCGCTCGTCGCCGTGAGCCGGATGGCCTATCGACCCCACACGAGGTCGCGCACGCGCAGCGTCCCGTCGTTGACCGAGACCGCGTAGCGCCCGCCCCCCACCCACAGCCGCCGCGCGGGCTCTGGGGCGCTCCACCGGGCGAGGACGCGCCCGTCGCGCGGGTCGCACCGCTCACGCGCGCGCCCGTCGCCCCAGACGAGCGCCTCGCCGTCCCACCCGCAGCACCCCCGCGCCGAGGCGTCGAAGCGCGCGACGACGGTCGCCCCGTCGAAGACGGTCACCGCGTCGGGCGCCTCGCTCCACACCGCGAGCAACGCCCCCGCGGGCGACCACGCGCAGCGCACGGCCCCGTCCACGGCGAGCGGCGCGCGCGCGGGAGCCCCCGCGCGGTCGACGAAGCGCACGACGCCGTCGTGGGTGAGGGCGACCTCGCCCCCCGTGGGGTGCAGGGCCAGCGCGGGACCCGGCGCGCCCCCGTCCGTGGCCACGAGCTCGGTGACCCGCTCGGACTCCAGGTCGAAGCGCCACACCCCGGGGAGCCCGAGGTGAAGCAAGCCCCGCGAGCGGTGGAAGGTCGCGACGACCGTCCGTCCGTTGGCGTCGACGCACGCGCTCTCCAGCGAGCCATCGAAGGGGACGAAGCGCTCGCGGGCGCCGCTGGCCAGGTCGTAGCGAGCGACCCCCGCGGGGCCGTGGGCCACGCAGCGGGCGGCGTCGCTCCAGAGCACTGAGCGGGCGCCGGCGAGGGCGGTGGAGGCGCCTGGCGCGCGGAGGTCCCAGACGGCGGCGTCGACGAGGGCGTAGGGGCCCGCGGTGAGCACCACCTGGTCGAGCGAGGGCGGCTCGTCGGGCGTCCACCGGAGGCCGCGGTCGACGTCGTAGACCTGCATCCGCGGCGGCCCCAGCAGGGAGAACGCCGCGGTCGCTCCGTCGGCCGAGAGGGTGGGGTAGCCAGCGCCACGGCGGGAGAACACCAGCCCACCGTCGCGGGCGTCGTACACGCGGGCCTCCCCGGGGGTCGCCACGGCGAAGCGAGCGCCGTCGCGCGCGACCGCCGCCACGGCGCTCCACGGCACCGGGTGGCGGCTGACGCGCCCGTCGGGGGCGGTGACGGTGACGGTGGTGCGCGCGTCGTCGAGGGCGATGCGCGCGGCGGGGGGCGCGGGCGCTTCGGCGCGCAGGGCCCCAGTGCGGAGGTCGTACCAGCGACGCACGCCGCCCACGTCCGCGCAGAGGGCGTCAGCCTCGCGGGCGACCGCGTCGGTGTCGCGCGCGAGGGGGCGCCCGGACCACACGGCCAGCAGCTCGCCCGACGGCACGGACCAGAGGTACGTCCCGGGGGCGCCCGCCACGACGAGCACGGTGGCGCTGACGCCGACGACGTACTGCGGCGTCTCCGGGCACCAGAAGCGACCGGAGCCGAGGGTGACGTCGAGGAGGGTCACGGCGGGATTGTAACGCACCCGCCGCGGCCGAGGCGCTCGTCGCCTCGGGAGAGCTTCGCCTCGGGGTCGGTGGGAGTCGGAGCCGCGAGTGCACCGTGTTCTCGAGCGCAGGGGCGCGCGTCGCATCGTTCGAGGAGACGTTCACCGCGGCGACGTTGGTGACCAGGGGGCGGGAGTTGGGCCTCGATTTCCGAGACCACGCTCAAGGAGCCACGGGCAACGTGCCGCAGCGTTCAGCGCGCGGCGCCGGGGGCCTCGTCGACCACAGGCACCACGGGGGCCACGGACCAGGCTAGCGGCGTGCGGATGCCCCCGACCACCTCGTCGACCACGGGCACGGTGATGGTCGGGTCGCCCTCCGCCGCCTGGGCGAAGGCGGCGTGGATGAGCTGCATGACGTGGAGCACCCGCCCGTCCTGCCCGACGAGCTCCCGCTCTGTCGCCTGGCTCACGTCGTCGGTCACGCTCAGGCGGTCGTGCGACTCGCGAACGTTCGCCGAGGTCGCGCGCAGCGTCCGAGGGAGCTCCTCGTCGAAGCCGACGCTCTCGTAGGCCTCGCGGGTGTCGCTGTCGGGCCAGGTCGAGCGCCACAACGTCATCCAGGTGAAGAGCGCGTCGAGCGAGATCGTGAGCGCGTCGGCGTCGTCGACGCCCTCCGCCGTGTCCGGCAGCGGCGCGCGCGCGAGGTACGACGCGGGCACCCAGCGGCGGGTGAGGCGGAGCGTCCGGCTGAGGACGGCGCTCCCCTGCGCGATGGCCTCCCGGGCGGCGGCCTCGCGGGCGGCGACGCTGACGCTCTCGGCGCGGGCGCGGGCGGCGAAGCGCTGGTTGATCCCGCGCAGCGTCACCGCCTCGTCAACGAGGACGGCGAGCATCGCCGGGTGGTAGCCGGTGACGTCCGCGCGCTGCCCGGGGGAGAGCGCGGCCCAGGTGACCTCGACGCGCTGCGTGAACATCGGCACCGCCCGCAGGATCCGAGCCGTGGCCACGGTGCGCCCGAAGGCGGTCCCCTCGGCGGCGTCGTAGCTCCCGAAGATGATCCGCCGGTAGGCCACGCGCGGCGGGCCGAGCCAGCACTGGAGCGCGTCGAGCGTCTCCTGCGAGCCCCCGCGAGGCATGGCCTCGTTGGCTGCGTCGTTGCCCACCCGCACCGTGATCACGGGCACGTTTACGTCCTTCGAAATGTCCAGCCGGTCGGCGATCGGTTGCATCGCAGTGTCTCCGCTCCGTGCGCGTCGGCGAGCGTCCGTCGCCCGCCGTGTCCGCGCTCATGCAGCTACCATGGCCGAGCTCGGGCCCGCGCGTCCAGCACCTCCGCGCGCTGTGCGAGGCGTCGACACGGAGGGCTGTGCGAAGGGCGGACGCGCCGACCGTATACCCCCTGCGTGGCGCGCAACGCGGACGCAAGGCGCAGGGCTGCGCGGCAGGTTGAGGGGCGCGCGCGTGGTGCCGTTGAGTGGAGAGCGCGGGCTGCGAGACACACGCCGCGCGAAGAGTTGGAGTGAGCGATGGGTCTCCCGAACAGCAAGGCAGGTTGGGACGAGTACGGCTGGGGCGTGGTGAGGGTCGGCGTCGAGGACGTCCCGATGGAGCGCGAGGAGATCGCGCAGCGGCTCGCGGACGTGCTCGACGACCCGGACTGGCGCCCGCCGGTGCTGCCCGACGTGGCGGCGGAGCTCGTCGAGATGACCCGCCGCCCCAACACCAGCGTGGCCGACGTGGCGAGGACGCTCACGAAGGACCCCACCCTGGCGGCGCAGCTCATCCGGCGCGCCAACTCCGCCGCCTACGCGACGACGATCAAGGCGCAGACGGTCCGCGAGGCGGCGGTGCGGGTGGGGCTCCAGGGCGTGCGCAACCTCGCGCTCGAGATCGCGCTCTCGATGCGGATCTTCCGCGCCGAGGGGTACCAGCCGATCGCCGACGCGCTCCGGCGCCACTCGGTCGCCATGGCGTACCTCTCGGGGCTGGTGTGTCGGTACACGAAGATCTCGTCGGCGGAGGCCTTCCTCTGCGGTCTCCTCGCCGACGTGGGGCTCGCGGTGGGGCTCATGGTGCTCGGCGAGCGTACGCGCGGCGCGCGGCGCCCCGACCTGTCCCTCGTCTGGCCGTCGCTCATGGAGATCCACGAGGCGCTCTCGGCCCGCATGGCGGCGCGGTGGAACCTCGCCCCCGAGACCGCCATGGTGCTCGCCAACCACCACCGCCTCGTGATCAACGGGCAGGTCCACCCGATGATCGCCGTGGTGATGGTCAGCCACACGCTCGCGGAGAAGCTCGGCGTCCCGTTCCCGAGCCCGCCCGACGCCACGACGGTACCGATGGTCAATCTGGAGAAGGAGGCGCGCGCGTTTCTCGGCCTCACCGATCGACACATGGAGGTGCTTCTGCAAGAGGGCCGGAGGCCGATCGCCGAGCTGGTGCACTGACCGCAGGGCGCGGCGCGCAGCGGCCGAGACGGGCCCGTCGCGTCCGGCGAAGAAGCGTCTCGGCGACGCGCGACCGCGGCCTCCCACGCCCCGCCGCGTCGAGACGATCGCCCCGCCGCCGCCTCCTGCGGTAGCGTCGCGCCCGATGGCCTTCGCTCCGCCCATCGCCCGCGCGCTCCGTGACGTGTTGGGCGACGCCCCCGCCGACTGGATCACCGCCCGCGCCGCGACGCGCTACGCCGGGCGCCCGGTGTCCGAGCGCTTCGGCGACGCGCCCACCCTGCTCCGCGCGCTCGACGCCGACCACACCGATGCCCTCGGCTGGGTCGTCGTGATGGCCGCGGAGGGGCCAGCCCCCGCCTGCACCGCGCTCACCACCGCGGTGCTCGCCGACCCTGCGCTTCACCACGACGAGCTCCTCGTGCTGGCGTGCGTTCGCCACCACGCGGTGGTGGACTCCGTCGAGGCGCTCCGCGCGGCGCTCCCCTTCCTCATGCGGCGCTGGGCGATCGCCCAGACCGGCCTCGACCACAGCCCGCGACCGGAGCGGGCCGAGTGCCTCGCGGCCTACCTCGACGAGGCCGAGCCCTTCATGGCCCCCGAGCCGCTCGCGTGGCCCGAGCTCGGTGGCCCGGACGCGCCGTGGCCCGCGGCGGGCGCCGATCCGCCGGTGGTCGGGCGGCTCATCCGCGACGTGTGGCCCGCCGCCACGCCCGCTGTCCGGGAGCGGCTCCGAGCGTTCGGGGTGCGCTACCACGCGCGGGCCGCCACGCAGTTTGCCCGCCTCGACGCCGCCGCGACGTTGCGCTGGCTCGGCGAACCGTCGGCGATGGAGACCCTCGCGCGCTCGGCGATCCCGCTGCTGCGCACCTACGCGCGCGCCACGTTGCTCGAGCAGGCGCCCTTCGCCACGCTCGCCCGCGAGGCCCACGGCCTCGTCACGCCAGGCCCGGCGCGTGACGAGCTCCGCGCCCTGCTGGCGCGCTGGCGGCACCTCGCGGTGTGCGCGAGCGCCGACGGCGAGCACGTCGCGCTGGCGGTGACCGGGCGGCGTCACGAAGCCCCGGGCGGGGTGCCGCCGGGCCACGTCCGTGTCGGTTGGTTGCACGTGCCGACGGGCACCTGGGCGCTCACCTGGGAGGTCGCGCTCCCGCTCTACGAAGGGGCCCGCGTGTCGCTGCCCGCGGCGGGTGAGGCCGTGGTGCTGCTCCAGGGGCACGGGGCGGCGGGCGCGGTGCGCCGGTACTTCTTCGTCGACGCCGCGGGGACGCCCGCGACGGCGGCCACCGCGAAGGAGATGAAATCGCTGCGAGGGAGACGGCGGTAGGTCGCGCGAAGGCTCGCGATGTCGCGTCTTCTCGAGAGCGTCGGCCGACACGCCGAAACGCCTCCGCCGGCTCGGGGATCGCGCCCATCGCCGCCGGTCGGGCGAGCACCTCCCCTCGACTGGCGAGGCCGCCGTCGCCGGGGGTCAGAGCGCGGCCTGCACCGGGCGATAGCTCGTCATGAAGGTCCCGTCACCGAGCTCGCCGAAGTTGTTGGAGCCCCAGCACCACACGCTCCCGTCGCTGCGCAGCGCGCACACGTGCGAGCTGCCGGCCGCGATCTGTGTCACCCCGGAGAGGCCCGGCACCTGGCGTGGCGTGAGGTCGGCGGCGCGCATGGTGGGGTCTCCCGAAGCGGCGACAACGCCGGGGCCGAAGCACCACACGGTCCCGTCGGCGCGCAGCGCGCAGCTCACGCTCGCGGCGACCTGGGTGACGTTCGTGAGGCCGACGAGGGGGCGCGGCGCGAAGCCGGTGTCGGTGAAGAGCGGGCGGCCGGAAACGTTTACGGTGACCCCGAGGCCCGCGCAGACCACCTGCGCGGAGGGGGTGATCACGCAGGCGCGGTTCGGTCCCGGCGCGTGCTGCTCGGCGAAGGGAAAGCCCGTCTCGGTCCACGAGCGAAACGGCCCGACGGCCGAGACGCCGAAGGTGCCGAGCCCGCCGCCGCCGGCGCACCAGACCCGCCCGTTCGCGTTGAGCGCGCAGGTGCCGTCGCTCGTGGCGCGGAGCTGGGTGACGGTCCCCATGGCGCCAACGCTCTCGCGCGGGAGGGACGAGCGCTCGGTGGACCCGAGGCCGAGCTGCCCAACGGC
>JBILLV010000446.1:0-6352 GCA_044375895.1 Polyangiales bacterium
CCCATCCCCCTCACCACCACGGCCGCGGTGATGGGCAACACGCTCTCGGGGACGCGGCCCGGCGCCGACCTCTGCGAGCCCACGGCCACGGGGCCGCAGCTCTTCTACCAGCTCACCATCCCCGCGGGGCAGCGCGGCACCGTGACCGCGATGCCGACGGGGACGCCCCTCTGGCGCCCGCTCATCCGCGTGCTCGACAACTGCTCGGCCGCCACCTGCCGCCAGGCCATCACCGCCGCGAGCGTCGGCGAGATCGCGCGGGCCTCCGTGGACAACAACGGCGCGTCGGCCCTCAGCGTGATCTACACGGTGACGGGCTCCGGCGCGCCGATGGGCGGGGCGGTGATCGTGTCGGCCGCCCTCGGGCCCGCGACGGCGGCGCCGTACACGCAGACGACGATCCCGGTGGCGTGCGACCCGGTGGGCACCACGACGCTCCTCGCGCCGGCCGACGGATGGGACGACGACACGGCGACGGACGTGGCGCCGCTGCCGTTCAACGTGACGTACTTCGGCGCGGCGGCGACGCACTACTCGGTGTCGTCCAACGGGTACATGCAGCTCTGGCCCTCCGCCGCGGGGGAGGCGTCGATCACCGAGCGCAACGTGGCCCTCCCCACGGTGGGCGAGCCCAACGGCACGGTGGCTCCCTTCTGGGACGACCTGATCCCCTACGACGAGACGACGGACGTCCGGGTGGCGACGCTCGGCGTGGCGCCGCGCCGACGCTTCGTGACGCAGTGGACGCGCTGGCAGGTGGTGGGCGACACCGCGTCGCAGCTGACCTTCCAGGCGAAGCTCTTCGAAGGGACCAACGTGCTGGAGTTCCACTACTGCGCGGTGATGCCCGCGCGCACGCTGCCCCTCGGAGCCGCCGCGTCGATCGGCATCGAGAGCCTCGACGGCCGCGAGGGGGTCACGACGGCGCTCAACCGCCTCAACGCCGTCGACCCCGCCAACGCCTTCCGCTACACGCCCCGCTGAGTACGACGCCACGACGACGACGCGGCGTGGTGGTCGCGTCGTCTCGGCGGCGAAGATGTCAGGGAGGGGAGAGGGGAGGCTGGCGATCAGCGCGGACGCGCGATCACTCGGGGAGGGTGCGGACGGTGATGCCGTAGCTCACGGAGCCGCCGCCGTTGTTGTAGTTGGCGAGCGCGCGGCGCGGGGCCACGGCGTTGAAGCCGCCGGGGACCGCCACGGCGCCGCCGGTGGCCTGGCCGAGCGCGTAGAGGTTGCCGTTGAGCACGAAGCCGCGCGAGGCCGAGCGGAAGTCCGTGGGCGACGTGCCCGACACAAACTGCCCGCCGGTGTTGTTGATGTTGTAACAGGCGAAGGGCTCGTTGCCCGCGTCGACCCAGCGCTGCGAGAACTGCGGGAGGTCGAACACACGCTGCCCGGCGCCCGGCGCGAACGTGAAGGTCGCGAGGCTCTCCTGGTTGGCCGCCGCGATGAGCGAGTCGGTGGCGGCGCGCCCGTTGAAGCGCACGCCGACGATCACCTGCTTCTCATTGCGGGTGTTGTACGAAGTGCCCGAGACGAGGCGGCTGCCGCCGGTCGAGTTGCCGACGAGGTAGATCGCGTTGTCGATCACGAAGGCGCCGTCGACGCCGCGGAACACACCCTGGCCGACCGTGGCGAGCACGCGCGGGTTGCCGCGGACGTTCTCCTCACCGGTCGTGCGGATCTGGTACTGCGTCCACCGCTCGCCGCCGTGGTTCGCCCACGTGCGAGTCGGGTGATAGAAGGCGTGCACCTCGACCCGCACCTGCGAGCCGGGGACGTTGGTGTTCACGTCCTGGAGGCCGCTCCAGGTGTCGGCCGTGGGCACCGTGATCTCGAAGCGGCTCGAGATGCGGACCTGCTGGCCCTCCGCGTCGTTGTCTCCCTCGATCGCTTCGACCTCGCCGTTGCAACCCGTGAGGGCGCCCGCGATCACTGCCGCACCGAGAACCATCCATCGTGTCGTTCGAATCATTGTTTCCCTCCGCGCCGTGGAAGCACGTGCTTCCGAACCCGCTGCAGTGCAACGGTATGCGCAGGGGTACGTTCTTGTCTACTGTTCAAATCGGAATCTGCTGCGTCTTCGTTGCATGCACCGCGTCATGCACTGTCTGCACTGAACGGATGAACCATCGAATTGAAAGTTAGTTGTAAAATTTATATCGAAGGAATGAAACGGTATGCGCTGGTCCCCTCGGGGCGGCAGTTGTTCCCAGTGGCTTCCACGCAGGTGCGGAAGAGCGTCCCAGGGGGCCGCGCACCGCTGCGCCCGTCCGGGGACTCGAGGCCGGTGGTGAGGTAGCGGGCGCCGGTCATCGCACCGTACGCCAGGTCGATCACCCCGGTCCCTTCGGTGACGATCACCTCGAAGTGGAGGTGCGCCCCCGGGGCTCCGTCGTAGTAGGTCGCGTCGGGCCACGCCACGATCCACTGGCGGGTCGGCGCGCTCCCGGTCACGGCCACGCACACCTGCGGCGACCGCACCGAGACATCGCCCCAGTGCGGCGCGATGAGCCCGTTGGGGGCGGCCAGGGACGGGATCACCCCCGACAGCGTCGCCCCCATGTCGCTGCCCACGCGCAGGTACCCGTTGGTGCTCACCGTGAGCGACGCACCGCCCGCCACCGTCTCCCCCCAGAACGGGAACGCGAACGGCGCCGCCACCGCGCTCACCGACGACTCCGCGCGCCCGAACATCACCCGCGTCGCTCCCGGCGCCGCGCACGCGTCGACGTACCCGACCGCGCTCGGGGGCGCCACCGCGCGGTACCCCGCCGGCGTCACGCAGCGCCTCCCCACGCACACCTCGCCCGCCGCGCACGCGCGCCCGCACGCCCCGCAGTCCATTCGCGTGGTGACGTCCGTCTCGCAGCCGTCGTCGGGGTCGTCGTTGCAGTCGCCGCGCCCCGCCACGCACGCCACCCCGCACACGCCGCGCGCGCACGCGGGCTGCCCGCCGGCCCGCGCGGGGCACTCGGCGCCGCACGATCCGCAGTGGAGCGCGTCCGTCGTCGGGTCGACGCAGCCGTTGCCGCAGCGGATGCGCCCGGTCGCGCAGGCGGCCACGCACGCCCCGGCCTGACAGAGCTGCCCCGCCGCGCACGCCCGGCCGGTGCACGCGCCGCAGCGCGCCGAGTCGGTGTTGAGGTCGACCTCGCAGCCGTTGGCCGGGTTGGCGTCGCAGTTGGCCCAGCCCGCGTCGCAGGCCACCACCGCGCACGCCCCCGTCGCCGTGCAGGCGCTCAGCGCGTGGGGGAGCGCGCACACGCGCCCGCAGGCACCGCAGTCGGTGTCGCCGTCGAGGCGGCGCTCGCAGCCGTTGTCCGCCACGCCGTCGCAGTTGCCCCAGCCCGTCGCGCAGGTGACCCCGCAGGCGCCCCCGAGGCACCGCGCGAAGGCGTTGGGCGCGCCCGCGCACGGAGCTCCGCAGGCCCCGCACGCGGCGATGTCGGTCGCGACGTCGCGGCACGACCCGCTGCAGCTCATCGCGCCCGCCGGGCACGCCGCCACGCACGCCCCCGCGGCGCACACCTGGCCCGCCGCGCAGCGCCGCCCGCACATGCCGCAGTGGTTGCCGTCCACCGCGAGGCGGGCCTCGCAGCCGTTGGTGGGCGTGCCGTCGCAGTCGCCGAAGCCGGCCGCGCACGTCCCCGGCACGCAGGCCCCGGCGACGCACGCTCCCGCCGCGTTGGGGAGCGTGCACACGCGGCCGCACGCGCCGCAGTTGAGGCGGTCGGTGCCCGACACCGCCACCTCGCAGCCGTTGGCCGGGCTGCGGTCGCAGTCGAGGAAGCCCGCCCTGCACGCGTCCACCCGGCAGGTTCGCGCCACGCACGACGAGGTCGCGTTGGCGAGGTTGCAGGCGGCCCGGCACGCCCCGCAGTTCAGCCGGTCGTTGGTGACGTCGATGCAGAGCCCGTCGCACGCGACCGTCCCCATGTCGCAGGCCGCGCGGCACACGCCGACCGAGCACACCTGACCGGCCGGGCACCCGCGCGGCGCCGCCCCCGCGCTGCACGCGCCGCAGTGGGCCGGGTCGAGGCGGAGGTTCACCTCGCAGCCCGTCGTCGGATCGCGGTCGCAGTCGGCCCACCCGTCCTCGCACGCCCCCATCCGGCAGGCGCCGCCGTCGCAGCTCGCCGCGGCGTTGGCGAAGCGGCACGCGCGCCCGCAGGCGCCGCAGTGGGTGAGGCTGCGGGTGAGGTCTTCCTCGCAGCCGTCCGAGGCGGCCCCGTTGCAGTCCCCCGCTCCGGTCGCGCAGCGCGCGATCGCGCACGCCCCCCCGACGCACGCCGTCACCTGCGCGCCCGGCAGTCGACACGCCCGGTCGCAGCCGCCGCAGTGCGCGGCGTCCGTCGCCGGGTCGACGCAGCGCTCGCCGCAGCGCACCGCGCCCGCCGCGCAGGCGCTCCCGCACACCCCCGCAGCGCACACCTCGCCGGCGGCGCACGCGCGGGGCGCCCCCGCGACGCTGCACGCGCCGCAGTGGGCCGGGTCGGTGGCGGTGCTCACCTCGCACCCGTTGCTCGGATCACCATCGCAGTCGGCGAAGCCCGCCGCGCAGGCCCCCATGCGGCACGCGCCCATCGCGCACGTGGCGGCGGCGTTGGCGAAGCGGCAGGCGCGCCCGCACGCGCCGCAGTGAGTGAGGTCGGAGCTGAGCGCCACCTCGCAGCCGTTGGTGGCGACGCCGTCGCAGTCGCCGAATCCCTGCGCGCAGCGCCCCACGGCGCACCCGCCCGCCACGCACGCCTGCGCCTCGACGTTGGCGAGCGCGCAGAAGCGACCGCAGGCGCCGCAGTTGCGCGGGTCGCGGGCGAGCGACACGCAGTCGTTGGCGCAGTTGGTCGTCCCCGGGTTGCAGGCCGCGGCGCACGTCCCCTGCGCGCACACCAGCCCCCGCGCGCACTGGCGCGAGTCCCCCACGCGGCTGCACGCGCCGCAGTGGGCGTCGTCGGTGAGGGTGTTCACCTCGCAGCCGTTGGCCGCCATCCCGTCGCAGTCGACCCAGGCGGGCGCGCAGGGGCCCATCGTGCACCGGCCCGCCGCACACACGCCGACGGCGTTGGGCGGGGCGCACACCACCCCGCAGCCGCCGCAGTGGCTCGGGTCGGAGGCGCCGGTGTTCACCTCGCAGCCGTCGGCCGCGTCGCCGTTGCAGTCCGACCAGCCCGGCTCGCAGGTGCCCACGGCGCAGCCGCCGCCGAGGCACCGGGGCGCGGTGACGTGCGGGAGCCGACACCGCACGCCGCACCCGCCGCAGTGATTCGCGTCCGTGGCGAGGGCCACGCACACCTCGTTGCAGTCCGCGAAGCCCGGTCGACAAGGGACCCGGCAACGCCCCGCCAGGCAACGCTCCTCGCCCACGCAGGCGCGCCCGCACATCCCGCAGTGGGCCTGATCGGCGGTGAGGTCGTGGCAGGTGTCGCCGCAGCGCGTCTGGGTCGCCGTGCACACCTGCAGGCAGCGCCCCGCCATGCACGAAGTCCCTGCGGTGCAGGTGTTTCCGCACGCGCCGCAGTTGCTGTTGTCGGTCGGGAGGGTCGCGCAGTAGCGGGGGCCGCTGGGGGGCGAGCACACGGTCTCGCCCGCGCGGCAGTCGGGCCGACACGCCCCCGCCGCGCACACCTCGCCCGTCGGACAGGGCGCGTTGCACATGCCGCAGTGGGCCCGGTCGGTGCGGGTGTCGGCGCAGAAGCGCTCGGCGCCGCCGTCGGCGGTGCGCGTGCAGGTGGCGAAGCCCGCGGCGCAGTCGGGGGTGCAATCCCCCATCGAGCACACCTCCCCCATCGGGCACGCGCGGCCGCACGCGCCACAGTTCGCGCGGTCGGTGCGGGCGTCGACGCAGCGATCGGCGCAGCGCGTCTCCGTGGGCTGGCAGCGCACCACACACGCACCGGCCATGCAGTCCTCGCCCGTCGCGCACGACCGCTCGCAGCGGCCGCAGTGGGCGGGGTCGGTGCGGACGTTGACGCAGCCCTCGCCGCAGAAGGTGGTGCCAGCGTCGCAGCGCATCGGCGCGTCCGCGGCGTCGGGGGAGCCGTCGGCCGCGTCCATCGGGGCGGCGTCGATCGAGGCGTCGACCGCGTGGTCTGGGGCTGCGTCGGTGGGCGCCGGGGGCGGCGGGTCGCTGCACGCGAGGAGCGTGAGCGCGGCGAGGAGGGGGCGGAGCCGGGGAAGCATCGCCGCGATGGGACACCGCGGGGCGGTGGGCGTCAACGTCGCTCTGACTCAGGTTTGGCCGTTGACGCATCGCGGACCGTGTGACGGTGCCGCTCGTCACGGCCCCCTCTCCGCGCTGCCGCGCGCCCTCACCCCCGCGGAGCGGGGGCAAGGGCTCCCTCGTCTG
>JBILLV010000411.1:0-7444 GCA_044375895.1 Polyangiales bacterium
TTCGTGCGCAGCGACGGCGTCGCGGTGGTGGTGCTCAAGCGCCTCGACCACGCCGTGCGCGACGGCGACCGGGTGTACGCCCTCGTCCGCGAGACGGAGGTGAGCAACGACGCGCGCATGGGCAAGGGGCTCTTCATGACCCCGAGCGTCGAGGGCCAGATGGAGCTTCTCCAGCGCGCCTGGATCGAGAACGGCTTCGACCTAGACCGCCTCGCCTTCATCGAAGCCCACGGCACGGGCACCCGCGCGGGCGACCCCACCGAGTGCGCCGCCATCGCCCGCGTCCTCGGCGCGAACCGACAGGCCACGTCACCGCTGTTCGTCGGTTCGATCAAGACCAACATCGGCCACACGGAGGGGGCCGCGGGCGTCGCCGGTCTGCTGAAGGCCGCGCTCGCGCTCCATCACCGCACGCTCCCCGCCTCGCTCCATTTCCGCACGCCCAACCCCGACATCCCGTGGGCCGAGGGGCGCCTCGCCGTCGCCACCGAGAACGTCCCCCTCCCCACCGGCAGCGTCCTCGCGGGGGTGAGCTCCTTCGGCCTCAGCGGAACCAACGCCCACCTCGTGCTCGAGAGCTTCCGCGACGCCGCCGCGACCGACCCGATCGCCCCCGAGACGTACATCCTCCCGGTGTCGGCGCACACCCCCGAGGCGCTGCGCGCGCGCGTCGCCACCCTCGCCGACACCCTCGACAACCCCGCGTCTCCGCCCCTCGCCGACGTCTGCCACACGGCCGGCGCCCGCCGCACCCACCTCGCGTGGCGCGCGGCCTACGTCGGCTCGACGCGCGACGAGCTCGTCCAGCACCTCCGCGCCGGCGCCGCGACGACGGCGGCCGCGCAGCCCGCGGACGCGCCCCTCGCGATGGTGTTCCCCGGGCAGGGAGGTCAGTGGGTGGGGATGGGGCGCGGGCTCCTCCGCGCGTCGAGCGCCTTCCGCGACGCGATCGCCGAGGTCGACGACGCCGTCCGCTCGCTCGGCCGCGCCTCGGTGCGCGACGATCTCCTCGGCGACGACGACGCCTGGGCGCGCGACCCCGCCCGCCTCCAGCCCGCCCTCTTCGCCGTCGAGGTCGCGCTCGCCGCCTGGTGGCGGAGCGTCGGCGTTGTCCCCAACGCCGTCATCGGGCACAGCATGGGCGAGGTCGCGGCGGCGTGCGTGATCGGCGCGCTCTCCGTGGCCGACGCGGCCCGCGTGATGTGCGTGCGGAGCGGCTTCCTCTCGAAGCTCCGGGGCTGCGGGCGCATGGCCGTCCTGGGCCTCGACGCCGACGCCACGCGCGCGCTCATCGGCGACCTCGGCGACAGCGTCTCCGTCGCGGTGAACAACGCCCGCAGCACCACCGTGGTGTCCGGCGAGGCCGCTTCCGTGGTGGAGGTGCTCCGCCGCGCCACGGCCCGGGGCGCCTACGCCTCGCTCGTCGACGTCGACGCCGCGTCCCACTCCGCGCTCGTCGACCCCTACCTCGACGCGATGCGCGACGCCCTCGCCTGCATTCACCCGCGCGTCGCCGCCACGCCCTTCTTCTCCACCGTCGAATCGAGCTGGCGCGCGGGCGAGACGCTCGACGCCGACTACTGGTGCGCCAACCTCCGCCGCGCGGTGCGCTTCTGGGAGGCGTCGTCCGCGCTCCTCGACGCGGGCTACCGTCGCTTCGTCGAGGTCGGGCCCCACCCGGTGCTCGTGACGCCGCTGCTCCAGACCGTCCGCGAGCGCGGTGACGCGGCCCTCGCCGTCGGCACCACACGACGCCAGGAGCCCGAACTCCGCGCGGCCCTCACGTCGCTCGGCGCGCTGTACACCCACGGCGCCGACCCGGACTGGTCGCGCGCGCAGCCGACGGCCCGCTGCACGTCGCTCCCCACCTTCCCCTTCCAGCACGAGACGCACTGGTTTCGCGAGGGGAGCTCACGCCGCGGTGACGTGGTGAAGCCGGTCGAGCGGGCCCCCACGGACACGCACCCCCTCCTCGGCGACGCCATGCGCCTCGGCGGGAGCGCGACCGATCGGGTGTGGTCGGTCCCGCTCTCCACCGCGCGCTTCCCGTACCTCGAAGACCACCTCGTCCGCGGCGGCGCCATCCTCCCCGGCGCGGCCTTCGTCGAGCTCGCGCTGGCCGCGGCGCATCAGGCCTTCCCCGACCGCGCCTTCGCCCTCGAAGACACCACCTTCAAAGAATACCTCGCGGTCCCTTCGGTCACGACGACGACCCTCCAGGTGCAGCTCCGCGCCACCGCGCCCCACACGTGCGCCGTGCGCTTCTACACCTTCGACGAGGGCGGCGGGCAGCGCGCCCGGCTCCACGCGGAGTCGACGATCCGCCTCGCCGACCACGCCCGGAGCTCGCGCCGCGCCGACCCCTTCCGCAGCCCGCGGGCCCTCTTCGCCGAAGCGCTCCGCGTCGAGATGGCCCGCTCGGATCACAACCCGGGTCATCGCTTCGCCGTCCTCTGCGCCACGCACGACACGCCGCTCGACCCCGACGCCCTCGAAGCCGTCTCGCGGGTGCTCCGCGAGATCGTCCGCCGCGAGGACGAGGTGTTCACCCTCGTCGAAGGCCGCTGGGCGCTGCTCCTCCGCGGCGTCTCGGCGAACGTGTCGCGCGCCCAGGTCGCGGCTCGCCTCCGCTCGCTGGCCCGCGAGCGCCTCGCCCACCTCACGCCGCCCTGCGAGGTGCGCCTCCAGCTCGTCGAGGCCGGCGTCGACGCCCATCGCCTCGCCGACGACCTCACCGCGGGCCGCGTCGGCGGCGCCCGCCCGGGCATGACCAGCATGCCGCCTCCCCTCGAGCGCATCTCCCTCAGCCCCGAGGCCTTCTACAACGCCATGGAGCGCCGCGGGGTCACCTACGGCCCCAGCTTCCGTCCCGTCCTCGGCTCGGAGCAGAGCGCGGGCTCCACGGTGTCGCGCCTCGAGGTGCCGACGTCTCTGCACAAGGAGATGGGCCGCTACTCCCTCCACCCCGCCGTGCTCGACGGCTGCTTCCAGGCCGCCGCCGTCCCCTTCCTCGCGGCCCGCAACGAAGGCAACGAGCCGTCGACCTTCCTCCCCGTCGGCGTCGGCCGCGTCGTCTCGCTCCGCCCGCCCTCCACGTCGCTCACCTGCCGCGCCTGGCTCCGGCCGTCCGACTCGCTCGACGACTCCACCTTCGAAGTCGACGTCGTCATCACCGACGACGCCGAGCGTACGGTCGCCGAGGTCGATCGCCTCCGCCTGCGCCGCGTGTCGTCCCGCGACGTGGCCCGCCTGCACACGCAGCGCGACGAGCTCTTCCACGCCTGGCGCTGGAGCGAGCGCGAGGCCCGCACCGCGCCGCCCGTCGGCTTCACCGTCGTCGGCGACTCTCCCCTCGCCCGCTCGCTCGCAGCGCGCGCGGCCAGCGGCCCCTCTCGCGCCACGATCGTCGTCATCGACCCGACCCGCGGCGACGCGCTCGACGCCGCCTGCGAAGCGCCGCTCGCCCTCACCCGCGAGCTCGCCCGCCTCCGCCCCACGCCGGGTGCCGCGCCGCGCGTCGTGGTCGTGACCACCGCGGGCGCGTCGCCTCAGGGCGAGGCCCCGTCGCCCGCCCACGCCGGCGTCATCGCGCTGTGTCGCGTCGTCGCCAACGAGCGCCCCGACCTCACCGTGCAGTCGATCGACCTGTCCGACGCCCCGTCTGCAGACGACCTCGAGTGCTTCTTCGCCGCGCTCGCGCAGGAGGCCCTCGACGACGAGCTCGCCATCCGCGAGGGACGAGTGTTCGCGCGGGAGCTCACGCCCTCGGCACCGGGCGGCGAAGCCACCTTCCTCCGCAGTCCTGCGCCGGGGTTGAGCACCGCGCTCGTCGCGGCGGGCGACCGTGTGGCCTTCGCGGAGGTCGCTCCCCCGGAGGCGCCCCACGATGAGCTCGACGTGCGGGTGCGGGTCGCCGTCGTCACCAAGGAAGGTGACCGCCACACCCTCGTGGCCCTCGTCGGCGAGGTGCTTCGCGAGAACGCCGTGGCCGGATTCCGCGCCGGCGCGCGCGTCCTCGCGTGGATGCGCCACCTCCCCGCCAGCGAGAGCGCGGTCGTCGCGTGTCGCATGGCGATCCCGCCCGCCGGCGCCGTCGTGGTGCCCGCGGATGTGAGCGACCTCCAGGCGCTCGCCGCCGCCGCCCTCTACCTCGAACCCTCCCTCGCCATCGAACGCATCGCCGCGGTGCGCCCCGGCGAGCGCGTCCTCGTCCACGAGGCCGACGGTCCCCGCGGACGCGCCGCCTGCGCGATCGCCCGCGCGACGGGTGCCGTCGTGCTCGCGAGCGCGTCGTCCTTCGCCGACCGCGACGACCTGCGGGCGAGCGGCGTCGCCCACGCGCTCCAGAGCAGCGACGACGACCTCCCCGCCGCCGTCCTCGACCTCACGGCCTCCGAAGGGGTCCACGTGATCGTCCTCGCGGGCCGCGAAGCCACCAGCGACTCGCTCACGCGGGCCGCGGCGCTCGGCGCCCGCATCGTCCGCCTCGGACCCGCCGCCGCGACCGCGACGAGCGGCGACGGGCCGCGCAACGCCGTCGTCGGCGAGGTGGACGTCGACGCCATCGCCCGCACGCGCCCCGCCGCGATTCGCCAGCAGCTTCGCGCCCTCCTCGACGCCTTCGCGGGCGGCACCGTCGACGTGTGCGCCTCGCTCCCGGCGGCGCCTCCCCTCGCCGACGTCCCCGTGGAGCTCGCGCGCGCCAACGGCCCCGTGGTGGTGACCTTCGAGCACCCGCGGGCCCCCATCCCGCTGCCCGCCAGCGTCCGCTCGCACCTGCGCGCCGACGCCACCTACCTCATCACGGGGGGCACCGGGGGACTCGGCCTCGCCCTCGCCGCGTGGCTCGTCGCCCACGGGGCCAGGCACCTCTGCCTCGTCGCGCGCGGCGCCCCCAGCCCCGAAGCCGCCGTGAAGATCGAGGCCCTGCGCGTCGCCGGCGCCACGATCACCTGCGCGCGGGCCGCGGTCGACGACCGGGCCGCCCTCGCCGCTGCCCTCCACGACATCGACGCATCCACCGCGCCGCTCCGTGGCGTCTTCCACCTCGCCGGAACCCTCCACGACGCCACGCTCGACGGGCTCACGCGCGCCCACTTCGACGCCGTGATGCGCCCGAAGCTCGCCGGCGCCAACCTCCTGCACGAGCTCACGCGCCGCCACCCGATCGATCACTTCGTCCTCTTCGGCTCCGCGGCCGCCGTGCTCGGGAGCGCCGCCCAGGGCAACTACGCCGCCGCCAACGCCGCGATGGACGCCCTCGCCCTCGCCCGCCGCGCCGAAGGGCTCCCCGCGCTCTCCATCGCGTGGGGCGTCTGGGGTGAGGTGGGGCTCGCGGCCCGCGCAGAGAACCGCGGCGCCCGCCTCGACGCCCGCGGCCTCGGCGTGATGCGCCCCGAGGAGGCCCTCGACGCGCTCGGCCGGCTCATCACCCACGACGTGCAGGGCGAGGTGGGCGTGTTCGCCGTCGACTGGGAGCGCTGGACCCGCGCCTACCCCCGCGCCGCCCGCGGCTCGCGCTTCGCCCCCTTCGTCCCGCGCGCCGCCGCCACCGCGCGCTCGCTCGACGAGCTCCCCGCGGGCCTCCGCGCCGAACGGGCCGGCGAGAGCGTCGTCCACCTGCTCTCCGAGGTGCTGCGCGTGCCCGCCGCGCGCCTCGCCCCCACGCAGTCGCTGGCCTCGCTCGGACTCGACTCGCTGATGACCGTCGAGCTCCGCGCCCGCATCCTCGACACCCTCGGCGTCGACCTCGCGCCCTCGCGCATCCTCGCCGCCACCACCGTCGAGGCCCTCGCCCGCGACGTCGCGTCCCAGCTCGCGGCGCCGACGTCCTCGCCCGCCCCCACGGTCACCGAGGCCGTCCCCGCCGACGACCTCACCCTCGCCGACGACCTTCGCATCACCCCCGGCGACAGCGCCGGCGCGGCCAGCGACATCCTCCTCACGGGGGCCACCGGATTCGTCGGCGCCCACGTCGTCCGCGCGCTCCTCGACGACGGCCGCGCCACCCTCCGCTGCCTCGTCCGCGCCCCTGATGAGCGCAAGGCCCTCGACCGCGTGCTCGCGTCGCTGCGCACCTACGGGGCCCTGCGCGACGGCGACGCGGCGCGCATCGTCCCCGTCCTCGGCGACCTCACCCTCGACGGGATGGGACTCTCCGCCGACCAGCGCGGCGTCCTCGCGCGCGACGTCGACGCCATCGTCCACGCGGGGGCGCGGGTGAACCACATGTTCCCCTACGCGCGGCTGCGCGACGCCAACGTGAAGGGAACGCTGGAGGTGCTCCGTCTCGCCGCGGAGGGTCGCCGCAAGGTGGTCCACCACGTCTCCACCATGGTGGTGTTTCCGCTCGCCACGATGGCCGGCCAGAGCGTCGACGAGGCGACCCCGCTGCCCGAGCAGCCGGAGCCCTTCTTCGCGGGCTACGCCGCCAGCAAGTGGGCGGCCGAGCACCTCTGCTTCGCGGCCCGCGGGCGCGGCCTCGACGTGCGCATCCACCGCCCCGCGCAGGTCACCGGCAGCGCCGCCGCGGCCCTCAGCCCGGCGACGGACGTCCTCTGGCGCCTCGTCGCCGCGGCCCTCACGCTCGGCGTCGTCCCCGAGCTCCACAGCGGCGTCAGCCTCGTCCCCGTGGACTTCGTCGCCCGCGCGATCGCCGCCGTCGCCTTCGACCCGCGCCAGGTCAACGGCACCTTCCACCTCATGAGCCGCGCCGCGTACCCCGTGGCGTCCGCGGTCCACGTCCTCCGCCAGATGGGCTACGCGCTCCGCTCCGTCCCCGCCGGCGAGTGGATCCCGCTCGTCGAGCGCACGACTGGCACCGCGTCACCGCTCGCCCCCGACATCGCCCGCCTGCACGGCGTCGACCTCGCCGCCCTCGACGCCGCGTCGGTCCGCTGCGCCTGCGACGACACCCTCGCCCGGCTCCCCGCCGAGCTCCGCGCGCTCGCCGCCGTCGACGACGCCCTCTTCGCCCGCTACGTGCGCGAGCTCGTCACGCGGGGCGCCCTCCCGCCGCCGCCGCCGCGCGCCGCCCGCGAGCGCCCGTCGCACCCGCCGCCCGCGTAGCCCGATCTCCTCGCCCCCTTCGATAGGGTCGAAGGTGACCGTGCGGCCGGCGGCCCTCCACGGGGTCGGTGGGGTCGCGGTACGTGGCGTGGAAGTACGACCAGCGCCCCGCGG
Source organism: Polyangiales bacterium (assembly GCA_044375895.1). Taxonomy (GTDB): domain Bacteria; phylum Myxococcota_A; class Polyangia; order Polyangiales; genus CAISKJ01. The sequence goes on from JBILLV010000411.1 coordinate 7,183, forward strand.
TCACATCGTACGGTACCGTACGAGTCTCCCACCGGAGTCGTGCACCTCGGGGGAGCTCCTCACGATCTACACGCGCGCGCTTCGTAAACAGGGCAACGGGTGTTGCGCCGTCAGTTCGACCCGCTCACCAATGGTTCGTACGGAGACGAACAACCCCCGCACCAGCCACTCCGCGCGGTCGCGGATGTAGAGCGTGCCGGCGCCGAAGAAGAGGGCCACCGGCGCGTCGATGGAGGGCGCCGCCCGGTCGTCCCCGGCCACG
>JBILLV010000006.1:0-80911 GCA_044375895.1 Polyangiales bacterium
GGCGACGAGGGCCGCGGCGGCGCACCGAGGATCGGCTTCATCGGCGGCGGCGGAGGCGAGAAATCCGAGGGCGCACCGAGCGGCGAGTGGTCCGACACGCTCGGGAGCTCGGCGGCCATCATCGGGAGTTCGGGGGCGAGCTCGGGCAGCCCCGGGACGATGTTCGCCGGGAGGGACGCCGGGTTCGCCGGGAGGTCGGGGTCGTGGCGGGCGGCGGCGGCCACCATCGCAGGCGTCGGGATCGGCGTCGCGACCGAGTCGTCGTCGAGGTTGTAGGCCCCGATGGGCTGGTCGAACATGGGCTTCGCCGGCGCTCCCTGGGGGAAGTTGCCCACAAACGACGGCTCGTCGAGGTCGGTGAGCCCCGGCAGCGCGCCGGGCAGGGGCGTGGGCTTGTACGGCGACAGCGGGATCGACACCGTGCGCGACTCGGTGGGGTCTTCGACGAAGGGATCGTCGAGGTCGAAGGCCACCACCGACGCGGCTGCGGCGGACGGGAGCGCGGGGGGCCCCGGGATCGGCGGCGGCATCGGAGGCCGCGGCGGCGCGCCGAGCTGCGTCGAGCGCATGCTCGGGATCGCCGGGGTCGGAGGCGGGAGTTGCGAGGGGCGCGTCACCCCCGGCGGCGGCGGTGGCGCCGAGCGCACGGGCGGCGGCGGCGGCGGACCCCCACCCGGCCCCGCGAGGGTCGGACCGCGGAGGTTGGACACCGGGATGGGCGGCGGGACGGCGCTGACCGGCGGCGAAGGGAAGGCCCCGCCCAGCGTCGGCGCGCGACCCGCCGTGGGAATCGGTGGCGGCACGCTCGTCGGCGCGATGGGCGGCGGCTGCGGCGGCGCGGTCATCGGCATGGGCGTCTGACGGTTGCGCCGCGCGCCCGGGGTGAGGGCCTCCGCGAGGATCGCCGCGCCGAGCCCGACGACCTCCTCCGGCGGCAGGTGCGTGAGGGGGTCGCGCCCGAAGAACTGCGCCACCCGACCGTGGAGGCCGGGGATGCGCGTGCTGCCGCCCACGAGGATCACCGCGGTGAGGTCGTTGGGACGGAGCCCCGCGAGCTTGAGGGCCTCCTGGCAGACGGAGAAGGTCTTCTCGACGAAGGGGGTCGCGAGGCGGTCGAGGTCACCCCGGGTGAGCGTGTGCTCGAAGCGAACCGGCCCAGGGGCGCCTGGCTGCGCGTAGTTGAACTCCACCCGCGTCGCGTCGCGCTGCGAGAGGGAGCACTTGGCCATCTCGGCGGCGTCGCGCAGGATGTCGAACGCGAGGCGGTCCTGGGTGCCGTCGATCCCCGTGGCGCGGAGCAGGTGCGGGACGAGCCAGTCGGTGATCGCGAGGTCGACGTCGTCGCCGCCGAGGAAGGTGTCGCCCCACGTGGAGAGCACCTCGAAGACGTTGCCGTTGAGCTCCAGGAGCGTCACGTCGAAGGTGCCGCCGCCGAAGTCGTAGATGCAGATCTTCTCGCGCGTGTTGCGGCCGTAGCCGTAGGCCAGCGCGGCGGCCGTGGGCTCGTTGAGGATGCGCACCACGTCGAGCTCGGCGATCTTGCCGGCGATCTTGGTGCTCGAGCGCTGGAGCTCGTTGAAGTTGGCCGGCACGGTCACCACGCAGCGCTCGACGCGCTGGCCCGTGGCCTCCTCGGCGACGCGGCGCACCTCGCGGAGCACCATCGCCGACACCTCCGGCAGCGAGAACGCCCCCGCGCGCGTCTGCACCAGCACCGCGCTGTCGGCCCCCTCCTTGAGGTCGAAGGCCACGCGGGAGCGCGCCCGCCGCACCTCCTCGCTCTTGAAGGGGCGCCCGAGCAGGCGCTTCACCGACGAGACGGTGTGCGCCGGATCGAAGGCCTTTCGCGCGCGCGCCGCGCGGCCCACGATGCGCCCTCCGGCCTCAGGAAATGACACCACCGAGGGGATCAGCGAGGAGCCCGTCGTGGGGTCGATGATCACCTGGGGCTTGCCCTGGATCGAGACCGCCACCACAGAGTTGGTGGTCCCGAGGTCGATGCCTACTGCGGGGGATGCCATATCGCTTCGCGTGGGACTGTACCGGGCACAGGCTCCCTGTTTCCAGTGTCCACGAAGGCGAAAGAGGAAGAATCATCGCGAGGAGGCTTCTGTCGCCTCTCGCTCGATGTCGGCCACGCAGGCGTCGATCCACCGCTGCACGGTTTTGGGGAAGGGCCACATCCACGCGTAGTCGGGGCCGGTGAAGCGGGCGACGATCTCCGCGTGGAGCTTCGGGTCGCGGGCGGCGGCGATCCCTTCGACCTCCGCGGTGACCCGCAGCGTCTCCGCGTAGGCCTCCCACTCCAGCCGCGCCCGCCCCCACGCGAGCCCGACGGGCAGCGGGAGGAGCCCGTAGATGAGCACCATCCCCACCCATCCCCAGCGCTCGAACTGCCGCACGTGGACGAGCTCATGCCGCAGCACCTCGTAGCGCCGCAGCGCGGGCACGCGGCCCCAGCCGTCTGGCACGAGGATGGTGCGCCCCAGCGTGGTGACGTAGTCCGTCAGGTAGCGACTCTGGCCGCCGAAGGTGAGCGCGCGGAGGAGGCGGTCGATCACCCGCTGGTGCCACAGGCCGGCCTTCGACACCACGCGCACGGGCGGGCGCATCGCGGCCATCTCCCGCAGCAGGGCCTCCACCCGCGCCTCGCCGTCGGGCTCCCGCGCCCTCACTCCACTTCGACCGCGGCGCTCGTGGTGGAGAAGCACCCGTCGCGGTCGGTGGCGTCGGCGGCCACCGCGCGCACCTTCACCCCGGCGGCGAGGCCGGCCTGCGCGAGCTCCTGCGGGTCTTGAAACTCCGCCACCCACTGGTGCGTCCGCGGGTGCACGAACGCGAGCGCCTCCAGCGTGCCCCGCGGCCCCTCCACCCGCACCACGAGCCGCTCCAGCCCAAACGCGTGCCCGGCCACCAGCACCCGCGTCAGGGCGCCGCCGGCCGCGGCCTCTCCATGCACCACCGCGTGCAGCATGATGTTTCGCATCGGCGACGCGCTGATACCACAACCGCTCTCTCCGATGGACAGCGCGCGACGGGATCAATATACCGCCGCCCATGAAAGCCCTCCTCCTGGCGCTCTCTCTCTTCCTCGCCCGCGCGAGCTGCTCCGACCGGGCGCGGCCCGTCACCACCCCCGCGGCGACGGCGGCCGTGGGTGAGGTGGAGGTGGTGGTCCCGGAGGACGGCGGCGCCCGACGCCCCCGTGAGGTGACGGCCCGCCACGTCCTGGTGATGCACCGCGACTCCACCAGCGCCCCGGAGACCATCACCCGCTCGCGCGCCGAGGCCCGCACCCGCGCCGAGGAGGTGCTGCGCCGCGCCCGCGCCGGGGAGGATTTCGCCGCCCTCGCCGGGGAGTACTCCGACGAGCCCGGGGCCCGCGAGCGCGGCGGGTCGCTCGGGGCCTTCGGGCGCGGGCGCATGGTGCGGGCCTTCGAAGAGGCCGCCTTCGCCCTCGAACCCAACCAGATCTCCGACATCGTCGAGACCCAGTTTGGCTTTCACGTGATCCAGCGCACCGAGTGAGAGCATCTCAATCGCCCACAAGGAGACCACTCAACGTCATGGCACTCAGCGTCGGCACCCAGGCCCCCGATTTCACCCTCCCGTCGAAGCCCGGCGAGACGGTCACCCTCTCGTCCTACCGCGGCAAGCAGGTGGTTCTGCTGTTCTACCCCGCGGCCTTCACGGGCGTGTGCACCAAGGAGATGTGCACCATCGCCGAAGACTTCTCCGCCTACGAGTCCCTCCACGCCACGCCCATCTCGATCAGCGTCGACACCCCGTGGGTGGTGACGAAGTTCGCCGCCGAGTCGAACGCCACCTTCCCCTTCGCCTCGGACTTCAACAAGACCGTCATCCGTGACTACGGCGTCGTCCGCCACGACTTCGCCTTCGGCATGAAGGACGTCGCCGAGCGCGCGGTCTTCGTCGTCGGCCCCGACGGCGTCATCAAGTACGCCTGGGTCGGCGAGCACCCGGGCGTCTTCCCCGACCTCGACGCCGTCAAAGCCGCCCTCCGCGCCTGAAGCGCCCCGCCTCCCTCCGCTCCCGCCCAACACCCGCCGCACAAATCGACTACGGCCCAGCTTGCGGGTGTTTGCCTACATATGCGACCTTCTGCCTCACGGACGGAGGTTTCACGATGCGCGCAGTAAGTGTGATCACGACGGCGACGGTGGCACTGACGGGTTGTTTCGGTACCGGCGCCGAGGAGGAGAGCGAGGGGGCGCGCAACTCGGGGTTCTTCTTCGTCCGTCGCGACGAGCGGGCTTGTGTCGCCGAGGGGGTGCAGGGCGTCTGCGAGCGCTACACCGTGGCTCCCGCCAACGGGGGCTTCGCGCGCTGCGCCGACGGTCGCGTGTCGTCGTCGTGCGCGGTGGGCAACCTCGACCTCGCGGGGGTCGGCCTCACGGACGCGCAGGCGCTGACCCTTCGGGCGGCGATTTCGCCTTCGCTTGTGTCTCCCTCCGTGGTGCTCCGCGGGCAGATCGCGGCCGACGGCTTCTTCGCCAGCGACGCGTGGCGCGCCCCGACCTCGCACCCCGTCCTCGGCACCGTCGTCGAGGTGATGGGCGCGGGTGAGACGCTCATCCAACACCGCGTCAACACCTCCACCGAGCCCACCTACGTGAGCGCCGTGGACGTGAGCGGCCTCGGCGACATGACGGCCGCGGCGCGCGCGATGGCGCTCACGGCCGCGTCGAGCGAGGAGGGGCTCATCGTCGCCGGGACGACGGGCTACGACGCCGTCGGGCGCCGCGTGGTGCGGGCGGAGCAGGTGTTCGTCCGCGCCGAGTCGTTCAACGGGCTGTAGTCTCCGCCGCCCGGTCGCGCGTATCGTCGCGACCTCCTCGTGACCCACCGCCGCCGCATCGCCGCGCTCTTCGTGCTCTCGGGCGCGAGCGGCCTCGTGTTCGAAGTCATCTGGGTGCGTCAGCTCGCCGTGTGGGCCGGTCACGGCACCGTCGCCGTCAGCCTCGTCGTCGCGGCCTTCCTCGCGGGCATGGTGCTCGGCAACGTCCTCGGCGGTCGCGTCGCCGACCGCGGCGGCCGTCTCGTGCGCGCCTACGCCGTCCTCGAAGCCATCACCGGCGCGACCGCCCTCGCCGTCAGCCTGCTCCTCTCCCACGCCGCCGACCTCTCCTCCCTCGTCGCGACCGCGGCCCCCGCGCTGCTGTCTGCGCTCCCCGCGCGGGTCGCCCTGGGCTTCCTCGTGGTGCTCGTCCCCACCGCCGCGATGGGCGCGACGCTCCCCGTGCTCACCCGTCACCTCGCGCGCTCAGGGGATGTCCGCGCCCCGCTCGGCGCGCTCTACGCCCTCAACACCCTTGGCGCCGCGTTCGGCTGCGGGCTCGCGGGCTTCGCGCTCCTCGGCGCGATCGGGATGCTGCGCACGGCCGTCGTCGCGTCGTGCGCCAACCTCCTCGTCGCCGCCCTCGCGTGGTCGCTCGACGCCGAGGCGACCCCCGCCGCCGCGCCGCCGCCCGACGCGGCCGCTGTGCCCGAGCGCCGCGACCTCGTCGCCATCGCCGCCGCCACGGGCTTCGCCGCGATCGCGTGCGAGGTGCTGTGGTTCCGCGTGCTCCACGCCTTCGTCCGCTCGTCGACGTACGCCTTCACCCTGCTGCTCGTGGTGTACCTCCTCGGGATCGTCCTCGGCGGCGTCCTCTACGCCCGACGCTTCGCGGCGCACGCGAAGCCCTGGTCGCTCCTCGCCGATGTGCAGTCGGCCCTCGCCGCCGCGACGCTCGTCTCGGTCGCCGTGCTCGGCCGCGCGGGCTCGCTCACGGCCCTCCTCGCGCGGGTCACGGGCCGTCACGCCGACGCCGACGCCGACCTCGTCCACCTCGGCGTCGGGGCCGCCATCATCCTCGGCCCGGCGACCCTCATGGGCGTGTCGTTTCCGCTGGTGGCGTCCATCGGCGCGGCCCGCGACGCGCGCGGACCGGGGCGCGGGATGGGCCGCCTCGCCGCCGCCAACACCCTCGGCGGCGCGCTGGGGTCGCTCGTCACGGGCCTCGCGCTGATCCCCGCGATCGGCACGCAGCGCGCGTTCGCCCTCGCGATCGCGCTCTCCCTCGCGGCCTCGCTCCTCGCCCGCGCCCGCGCCGAGGGGGCGCTCTCGCTCCGCGGCGACGCCGGTCGTAGCGCGCGGGTTGCCATCGCGGTCGCGCTCGCGTTCGCGCTCGTCCCGGGCGACTACCTGCTCCGCGCGTCCACCACCTTTCCCCGCGCGCAGGTCATCGAGGTGCGGGAGGGGCGTGACGGCACCGCCGCCGTCCTCGGGTACGACCGGGCCACCGTGTGCCGGGCCTCGCGCAACGCCTGCCGCGGCCGCTGCGCTGACGATTTCTCCTACCGCCAGCTGCTCTTCGGGACGGTGTCGTACGCGAGCACCATCCCCTTCGCGAAGCGCTACATGCGAGCCCTCGCGCACCTCCCGATGCTCCAGCACGAGAGCGCCCGCCCCCTCGACGCCGTCGAGGTGTGCTTCGGCACCGGAACCACCGCGGGCGCCTTCACCACCCACCCGTCGCTCCGCTCGCTCACCATCGTCGACATCAACCGCGACGTCTTCGCCCTCGCGCGGCACTTCGCCGACAGCAACCACGGGGTGCTCGACGACCCGCGCGTGCGGGCGGTGGTCGACGACGGCCGTCACCACCTCGCCACCGCCCGCGCCCGGTGGGACGTGGTCTCCCTCGAGCCGCCGCCCCCCACCGCGGAGGGCGCCGCGACGCTGTACACGCGGGAGTTCTACGTCGCCGCGCGCCGACACCTGCGGGCGGGCGGGGTCATCGCCCAGTGGATCCCCCTCGACCAGCAGAGCGCCGACCTCGACCGGGCGATGCTCTCCGCCATGCTCGCGGAGTTTCCCCACGTGGAGGTGTACCTCCCGAGCCGCGTCGAGGGCGTCGTCCTCGCGTCCGATCGCTCGCTCGCGCCCGACCTCGCGCGCTGGCGCTCCCGCTGGGACACCCCCGCCGTGCGCGCGAGCCTCGCCGACGTGGGCTTCGCGACGCCGGAGTCGCTCGCGGCGACGCGGGTGCTCGACACGGCGGGCGTCCGCGCGTGGGTCGCGGGCGTCGCCCCGATGGTCGACGACCTGCCCGCGGTGGAGTTCTATCGCTCGCGCCCCGGGGCGGCCTTCGACGCGATGAGCATGGTCGCGCTGCGGCCTCGCGGTGCGCCCCTGGGGACGACGGACGTCGCGCTGTACGAGCGCCAGTTGCGGGTGGAGGCCCTCGGGCTGCGCGCCTGGCACCGCGCGCTCGCGGGTGACATGGCGGGGGCGCGAGCGCTCGCCGCGGAGATGCGCGCGCTCGACCCGACGTCGCCGTACCCGCGCTACCTGGAGGTGCTGGAGTACAACTGCCTCGGGCTCGACGACCCGTAGCGTCTTGCGCTCTCGCTCGTCGCTCGTCTGCGCGTATTCTCCGCGCTCATGCGACGCGCTGCGCTCCCCTTCGTGCTCCTGTGTTCGGCCTGCGGCTCCGACCCGGCGCCCGCCCCCGCGGATGCCGCCACCGACGCCCTCCCCGACGTCGCCAAGGACGCTCCCGACGCGGGCCCTTCGTGCACCGTGTCGCTCTGGGACCCCGCCTCCCCGGCCTTCGACCAGTGGCCCGACGGGCGGCTCATGACGCCCGACGCGGCCTCTCCGACGGGCGTTCGACTGCGCGTCGATCCCGCGCGCTTCGGCGGCGCCATCCGCAGCGCGGGGCCCTTCTCGACGCTCATCACCGACCTCGCAGAGCTCGACGGCTTCGGCGTCAACGCGCAGGCCTTCTTCCGCTTCAACCGTCCGTTCGACGTCGCGCAGCTCCCCGTCGCGGAGCGCACGCTCACCCCCGCCGCGGGCGTCGGCTTCGTCGTCCTCTCGCCCGGCGCGCCCCGCCTCGAAGGCGCCCTCGTCACCACCGCGGACGCGGGCGCGACGCTCGTCCTCGCGCCGCTCCATCCGCTGCCCGCGGGGGCGCGCGTCGCGGCCTACGTCAGCCGTCGGCTCACGGCCGCGGCCGGTGGGTGCCTCGACCCCTCCGAGGCCTTCGCCCGCACGCTCGCCGCCCCCGCCGCCGACGCGACCGCCGCTGTCACCGCGCTCACCTCGCTCGGCGTCATCTCCGCCGCGCGCGACCTCGTCGCCCTCTCCCCCTTCGTCACGCAGACCATCGCCCGCGACTCGCAGGCCGTCGCCGCCGACATCGCGCCGAGGATGTTCTCCGCGAGCGCGCGCCGGCCGTGTGTCGACGACGCGATGGGGCGCTTTCGCCGCTGCGAGGTGGACTTCGTCGCGGGCAACTACCTCGACGCGATGGGGCACCTCCCCGCGGCCGGCGCGATGGGGCTCACGCCGCGCGCGATGTACACGCTCAAGGCGACGGTGTGGCTCCCGCCGACGGGCCGCGGGGCGAGGCCCTACCGCACGATCGTCTACGGTCACGGCCTCGGCGGCGACCGCTCGCAGGCCGGTCGTCTCGCGGAGTTTGCCGGGCCGCAAGGGTTCGCGACCATCGCCATCGACGCGGTGGCCCACGGGGAGCACCCCCTCAACCCGATGCCCGGCGCGTCGACGCTCCCGGTGGTGCTCAACTTCTTCTCGCTCAACTTCGACGCGACGCGCCCCTTCGACGGGCGCGCGGTGCGCGACCGCTTCCGCCAGTCGACCTACGACAAGCTCCAGCTCGTCCGGCTGCTCCAGGGCGGCCTCGACGTCGACGGCGACGGCGCCACCGACCTCGACGGGGCGCGGCTCGCGTACCTCGGCGTGTCGCTCGGCGGCATCATGGGCGTCGAGCCCCTCGCGCTCACCGACGCGTTCGGCGCCGCGGTGCTCGTGGTGCCGGGCGGACGGGTGTCGGGCATCATCTCCGAGAGCGCCACCTTCGCGCCCATCATCCGCCTCGTGCGCCCGCCGGGGACGACGCCGGGCGACGTCGAGCGCGCCTTCCCGCTGCTCCAGACCATCCTCGATCGGGGCGACGCGGCGAGCTACGGGCCGCACGTCTTCGTCGATCGCCTCACGCCCGGCGGCTCGCGCACGACGCCCAGCGCGCTGCTCGGCGAGGTGCTCGACGACGACACCGTCCCCAACCTCTGCAACGAGACCCTCGCCCGCGCGATGGGCGTGTCGATCGTCCCGCCGCTGCTGCGCCCCGCCCCGGGGCTGACGGCGCTGCCGATGACGCCCGTGTCGGGCAACTTCGCGATGGGGCGGGCGACCGGGGGGATGCTGCAGTTTGACGTGGTGGGCGGCGCGATGGGTCAGAGCGTGCGGGCGACGCACTCCAACGTGGGGGCGAGCGACGTCGGCGCCGAGGCGTGGCTGCACTTCCTGAGGACCCATTGGGAGCGCGGCCTCGCGGAGATCGCCGATCCGTACGCCGCGGTCGGTCGGGCGCACGCGATGAGGTGATCACGGCGAGCCTCCCGCCGAGGTGCACGCCGTGCCCACCGTAAGAACCACGTGCGTGCGTCGCGTCGTGGATCGCTGCATTGTGGCCGTTTTGTCGCGCGGCACACGCCGTGCTCCGTCCGCGCTCATGAGCACGACGAGCAGCCCGGCGTACCCCGTGGTGGTGGGGATGGACTTCGAGGCCACCGGCGACACGGCCTTCCACGAGGCGCTCCGTTTTGCGTCGGCGCGCGGCGACGTGGTGATCCACGTGGTCCACGCGATCCCCGAGCGGCACTCGTTCTGGTCGGCCTCGGGGGTGGGGGCGTACAACGACCGGCTCCGCGCGGTGCCGACGCGTCTGCGGGACTACATCCGCGCGCGCTGGTCGCACGTCCCCGAGGTGACCGCGCGGGGGCTGAAGCTCCACGTGCGCGTGGGCGAACCGGCGGCGGCGCTCCAGCAGGCGGCGGTGGACTACGGCGCCGAGCTCATCATCGTCGGCACGCACGGGCGCGGCGCGCTCGGTCGCGCGGCCCTCGGATCGGTTGCGACGAAGCTCCTCGCCGAGGCGCCGTGCCCCGTGCTCATCGCGCGCCCGCGGGACTTCACCGGCCTCACGCGCACCGAGGGCCCTGAGCCCCTGTGCCCCGACTGCGCCGCGGCCCGCGACGCGTCGCACGGCGAGAAGCTCTGGTGCGAGTGGCACGCGCGCCCCGACCTGCGCGCCCCCGTGTACGGCTACTCCGAGCGCTTCGGTCACGACGACGCCGCGCACTGACCCGCGCGGGGCAGCGCTCAACGCCCTTCGCGCGTGATGCGATCGACCCAGTCCGCCGCCGCGTCGCGGAGCCCCAGCGGTCGCGTCGCGTCGTCGGCGAGCGCTTCGAAGCCGCGCCGCGCGTCGTCGTAGCGCCCGAGGCGCCAGTTGGCGACGGCTCGCATCCGCCGCGTCTCGGCGAGCACGCGCGGGTCGCCGGCGCGCGCCACCTCCAGCTCGTCGAGCGTCGCGAGGGCCTCTTCGAAGCGCTCGTGGAGGAAGTACTGTCGGCCCACGAGGTACGCCGCCAGCGGGTCGTGCTCGACGGCCAGCAGCGCCGCGGCGCGGGCGGTCGCGACCACGGCGGAGGGCTCCCGCGACTCGCGTCCGATGAGCAGGTCGCGGAAGGCCGCCTCGCGCTCGCCGCCGCTCTCCAGCATCGCGCGCTTGAGCGAGAGGGTGCGCGCCTCGTCCTCCTCCAGCAGCGACGCGTCGAGGCGTTGGTAGCGCGCGACGGCCTCCGCGGGTCCGCGCCAGCGCCACACGGCGTCGGCGATCGACGTCTGCACCCGGTTGCCCGCGGCTTCACCGAGGTCGCGCGTCGCCTCGCGGGCCACGGCCTCGGCGGCCGCGAGCTCGCCCCGCCGCACGCGCACCACCGCGAGCTGGACGCGCGTGCGGAGGTCGGTGGGGTCGCGCTCGGCGAGGGTGGCGTACTCGGCCCCGGCGCGCGTGAGGTCGCCCGCGGCGAGGTGGCGCGCGGCCTCCTCCGAGAGCGCCTCCAGCGTGTGGGGGCAGTGTCGCCCGAAGATCGACGCGCGGCGGAAGCGCGTGCGGGCGCGCGCCAGCGTCCGGTCGCTCACGGGGACGGCGCGGAGAAACGTGTGCCAGTCGCGCTCGAGGGCGGCGAGGGGGCGCCCGTACGCGGCTGCGAAGTCCCCCGTCGCGTAGAGACGTCGAAATCGTTCGGCCCCGAACGAGTCGTGGAGCCACCGGCAGAACGAACCCGCCGCGGTGTACGCCGTCACCGACGCGCTGGTGAAGAAGCTCAGGCTGGCCAGCGCGCGCATCCGCGGGGCCATGCCCGCTTCGAGCATCGCGCGCGACCACTGGTGCGGCGTCGCCTCGCTCTCGCCCTCCCACGCCGCCGCCACCGCGGCCCCTTCGATGATCCCCGGCACGGGCAGCAGCGACCCCTGCGTGGTGACGTGGAGCGGCCCCGGCGCCATCTCCGCGGCCACGACGTGGGCGAGCTCGTGCTTCAGCACCGGGTGGGGGAAGGGCGCGTACTGGAGGTACACCTCGTAGCGCCACGGCTTCGCGATGTACGTGTCGGCCGCCCCCATCAGCGACTGCTTCTGCTCCGCGCTCGCGAAGAGGAACACCGTCACCCGCCGTCGCACCCGCACCCCGTAGAACGCCTCCAACTGTGCGATGCGCACGTCGCAGTCGCGCGCCGTGAGCCTCGCCTGGCGCGCGTCGATGGAGCGGTCGTAGGCCACCACGCAGCGCCGCGACCACGCCTCCCCTTCGAGCCGCTCGGCGATGTCGCGCGCCGTGTGCCGATGCCCGAGCGCGGGCCCCGCGAGCCAGACGCCCGCCGCGACCGCGAGGCCCAGCGCGGCCACCGCCCACGACGGCGCGCGCGATCGCAGCGACGCGTGGCCGTTCCAGGTGGCGACGAGGGCGGCGGCGAGCGCGGTGATGGCGCCGAGCGTGCCGAGGCGGTAGGTGACGAGCGGGAGCCCGAGGGGGATCGACTCGTCGTAGATGGCGCCCGGGAAGAAGCCGTAGAAGGGGTCGTACGCGAAGATGGTGGGCGTGGTGTAGAAGCGCGCGAGGCTCCACGCGATGGAGGCGGGGACGAGCAGGGCGGCCAGGGTGGTGGCGAGCCCGCGGCGCGTGAAGGTGCGCCCGAGCGCGAGGCCCGCGAGGCCCGCGAGCACGGCGCCGGGCGCGGGGACGAGGAGCCACCAGAGGGCGCCGTCCTTCGGGGCGCAGGCGGGCGCGAAGAGGGCGTGGGCGAGCACCGTGAGGCCGACGAGGGCGACCAGCGCGAGGGGGTAGAGCGCGGCGATCGTCACGGCGGTGGGGCCGTCGACGGTGAGCGCGCGGCGGCGCAGGGATGCGGCGAGGGCCGCGCCGCCGAGGGCACCGGCGACGGAGGCGAAGAGCGCGGCGATGAGCGCGGAGGCGTAGCCGAGGTGGTCGGAGAGCGAGTTGCTCCAGAGGGCGAGGCCGAGGGGGAGCGCGAGGGCGAGTGACACGCGCGCGCGCCACGTGGCGAGGAGGGCGCGCGCGGCGTCGTTCACGGGTCGCTGTCGAGGGCGTCGTCTGCCGGCGGGGGCGGGGGGATGGAGGGCGACGCGACCGGGTCGAGGAGCGCGTGGACGAGCACCTCGTCGATGCGCTTGACGAAGTCGATGCGGAGCTCGTTGCGCACCTCCTCGGGGATCTCCTCGAGGTCCTTCGTGTTGCGCCACGGGAGGAGCACGTGCTTGATGCCCGCGCGGTGGGCCGCGAGCACCTTCTCCTTCACGCCACCGATCGGGAGCACCACGCCGCGCAGGGTGATCTCGCCCGTCATCGAGAGGTCGCTGCGCACGGGGCGCGAGGTGAGGAGCGACACGATGGCCGTCACGATCGCCACGCCAGCCGAAGGGCCGTCCTTGGGCGTGCCCCCCTGCGGCACGTGCACGTGGAGGTCGCTCTTCTCCAGAAACTCCGGGTTGATCCCGAAGTCCGTGGCGTGCGTCCGCACCCACGAGAGCGCCGCGGCGGCCGACTCCTTCATCACGTTGCCGAGCTGGCCCGTGATGGTGATGTTGCTCTTCCCCGGGAAGCGTGACGCCTCCACGAAGAGGATCACGCCGCCGACGGGCGTCCACGCCATGCCGGCGACCACGCCGATGGCGGGGGAGCGCTCGGCGTCGTCGTCCTGATGCTTCGGGGGCCCGAGCGTCTTCTCGACGAAGGCCCGGTTGGCCACCTCGTGGACGTCTTCGCCAGCGGCGACGCGCACGGTCACCGCGCGGCACACCGCGGCCACCTCGCGGGTGAGGTTGCGCACGCCGGCCTCGCGCGTGTAGCTCTCGATGAGGGCGCCGTAGCCGTCGTCGGTCCACTCGAGGCGCTCGGGGGTGAGGCCGTGCTCTTCGAGGGACTTCGGGCCGATGTACTCGCGCGCGATGTGGAGCTTCTCGACCCGGGTGTAGCCCGCGATCTCGATGACCTCCATGCGGTCGAGGAGGGGCGCCGGGATGGTGTCGCGGTTGTTCGCCGTGCAGATGAACATCGCGTGCGACACGTCGTAGGGCACGTCGATGTAGTGGTCGACGAAGGTGTTGTTCTGGTCGGGGTCGAGCACCTCGAGGAGGGCCGCCGCGGGGTCGCCGCGCACGTCCGCGCCCATCTTGTCGACCTCGTCGAGGATGATGATCGGGTTCATCGTCCCGGCCTTCTTCATGGCCTGCACGATGCGCCCGGGGAGCGCGCCCACGTACGTGCGGCGGTGCCCGCGGATCTCCGCCTCGTCGCGCACGCCGCCGAGGGAGATGCGCACCATCTGACGCCCGATGGCGCGGGCGATGGACTTCGCGAGGGAGGTCTTGCCCACGCCGGGCGGGCCGACGAAGCAGAGGATGGGGCCGCGGCGATCCTTGCGGAGCTTGCGGACGGCGACGTACTCGATGATGCGGCGCTTGGGCTGCTTCAGCCCGAAGTGGTCTTCGTCGAGCGCGCGGCGCACGGCCTCGACGTCGAAGCGGTCGTCGGTCTGCCGGTGCCAGGGGATGTCGACCAGCCACTCGATGTACTGCCGGGTCACCTGGTACTCGGCCGAGTGACCCTGCATCGCGCGGAGCCGACCGAGCTGACGGCGCGCCGTACGGGCCGCCTCCTCGGGGAGCTTCGCCTTCGCGATGCGCTCGCGGAGCTGGTCGAGCTCCTCCTCGCTCTCGTCCGTTTCGCCGAGCTCTTCCTTGATGGTCTTGAGCTGCGCGCGGAGGATCTCCTCGCGCTCGCTCCGCCCCATCTCGCCCGACACGATCGACTGGATCTCCTTGCGGACCCGGTGCACCTCGTGGACGCGCCGCGCGAGGTGGTGGGCGAGCTTGAGCCGCTCGACCAGATCGATCGCCTCCAGCACCTGCTGCCGGTCGGCGGGGGTCACGGGGGGCGACGGGAGGTGGAGGGTCACCAGGTCGGCCAGGGCGCCGGGGTCGGCGGCGTTCTCGGCCACCTGGGAGAGCTCGCGGGGGACGGGCGGGGAGTACTCGCCGAGGGCCCGCGCCAGCTCGCGCAGCTCGCGGCCGCTCTTCTCGATCTCCGGGCTGCGCACGGGCGGCTCTTGAATCCGCTGGACGCGCGCCTTGAGGAAGGGGCCGTCGTTGACCATCGAGACGAGGTGCATCCGCGCGATGCCCTGGAGGAGCACCGAGTAGTTGGACGCCCCGAGCTTGATGACCTTCACGATGCGGGCGATGGTGCCGACGGCGTAGAGGTCGGCCGCCGCGGGGTCTTCGGTCTCGGGCGAGCGCTGGGTCACCACGGCGATGAGGCGCACCTCGGTGTGCGCGAGCTCCTCGACGAGCCGCACCGAGCGCGCGCGTCCGACGTTGATGGGCACCACCGCCGCGGGGAAGAGGACCGCGTTGCGCAGCGGGAGCACCGGAAGGATTTCGATCGCGCCGGCGCGGGGGCCGGACTCTGGCTCGTCAGTCTTGCTCACGGTTGGCGAACCGTAGGAAACCCGGCGGGCGCGCGCAAGCGAAGACGCACGCTATCTTGCGCCGGTCGCCGCCCCGGTGGTTTGATCGCTGGCCATGACCCGATTTTCGCGTGCCTCTGTTCATGGTCTGGGGGGCCGTTGAGCGCCGTGGGCCGCGCCCCGGGGGCGCACGTGGTGGTGGGGGCAGGCGGGCACGCCAAGGTGGTCATCGCCGCGCTGCGGGCCATGGGGCTGCGCATCGACGCCGTCCTGGACGACAACCCCGCCCGTTGGGGGGAGACCTTTCACGGCGTCCCGATCGTCGGGGGGATCGCTGAGCTCGCCGGGTGGCCGCAGGTGCGCGCGGTGATCACGGTGGGTCACAACGCCCGGCGCCGGGCCATCGCCGAGGCCCACCCGGCGGTCGACTGGCTGACGGTGGTGCACCCGAGCGCCCTCGTCCACGAGAGCGCCTCGCTCGGCCCCGGGGCGATGGTGATGTGGCGCGCCGTGGTGGAGCCCGACGTGGTGATCGGGGCGCACACGATCGTCAACACGGGTGCGGCGGTGTGCCACGACGCGCGGGTCGGGGCCTACGCCCACGTCTCGGTGACGTCGACCCTGGCGGGCGGGGCGACCCTCGGGGACGGGGTGTTCCTCGGGATGAACGCGTGTGTGATCGGGACGGCGCGGGTGGGGGACTGGGCCACGGTGGGGGCCGGGGCCGCGGTGGTGCGCGACATCCCCGCGGGCGCGACGGCGGTGGGGTGCCCCGCCCGTGTGCTCAGCGCGAAGGCTTCGGCGCGCTGAAGAGCTTCTGGAGGAAGACGTTGTCGGGCGGCAGGAAGCGGTCGCTGGGATCCCAGCGCCGACGGAGCGCCTGGAAGGTCTCCCAGTCGGGGCCGTACATCGCCGCCATGTCCTCCGCGCGCGCGGCGGTCTTCTTCCCGAGGTGAGGACGACCGCCGAGGCCGCGCATCACCTCGTCGAAGCGCTCGTACACCTGCGCGATGCGCCCCTCGGAGTGGGCCCCGAGGGCGGTGGCGAGCTCGATCCACGCGGTGCCGCCGCGGCCTCTCCCCGCGGTGCCCGGGCCGATGAGCGCCTGCGTGCTGTCGGGCGTGAAGCGCGTCTCGATGATGGTCTTGAACTCCTCCTTCACGCACAGGTCGAGCACCGCCTGGATGGCCTCGCGGTAGCGGGCGATGGGGACGCCGTACTCGATCTCGTCGTGGAGGAAGAAGAGGCGACGCGCGAAGGCCGACGGGGCGGTGTGCACCTGCGGGGGTTCGGCGTTGAGCTCGCGGAGGATGAAGTCCTCGGCGGCGTCGCGCGTGCCGATGTCGAAGAGGAGGCGCGGGGTGAAGGCCGAGAGCCCGTGGTCGAGGAGCTCGTGCCCGAGGCGGTTGAACTCCGCCCAGCGCCCGGGGCGCGCCGTGGTGCGGCGCCAGGTGTTCATGCGGATGGTGCGGAGGTCGGGGACGCCGGCGGGGTAGTAGAAGCTCAGGTGGTCGTAGCGCGCGAGGTTGGCCTCCAGGTCGCGCTCGGCCTCGACGCGTGAGACGAAGGTGCTGTCCTTCTCCAGGCAATACGCGTCGTCGAGGGTAAGCACGAGCTCGACCACGACGCCGAGCATCCCGAGCGCGCCGGCCACCGGGAGCCATGTGAAGCGTTGCGGAGGCGCCTCGTCGGTGACCCAGCCTTGCGCGTCCCGTGTGAGGGTCACCACGTCGCCGCGGCCGGTCACCGTCGTCACCGCGAGGAGCGTCTCGGAGAGGAAGCCGTGGTCGCGGCCGGTGCCGTGGAGGTCGGTGGCGAGCAGGCCCCCGAGGCTCTGCGCGTCGGTGGATCCGGCCATGGGCATCGCGAGCCCCGCGGCCCACACCTCCCGGGTGAAGTCCCGCAGCCGCTTGCCGGCCTGGACGCGCACGACGCGCCGCGCGGCGTCGCCCTTCACCGCGTAGCGTGCTTGCGCGATCGCTTCGGGCACGCGCTCCCACGCGTCATAGCGGTCGAGCGAGAGGAGCGCGCCGGAGGGCCGCGCGCGGGTGCCGCCGGTGCATGACGACTCGTTGAAGCTGTGCCCCGCGGCCACCACCCGCACGTGCGTGGCGGCGGTCACCACGTCGCGCACGGGGGCCCAGGGGGAGGCGGTGTCGGGGGCTGCGGGGGCGGCGTAGCGCGCGGGGTGGCAGGTCTCTTCGCCGTTCCAGGTGGTCCACTGCTGGCCGTCCCAGCGGCCCTCGTGCTCGGCGCGGCCGGAGAGGCGAGCGAGGAGGTTGCCGGCGTCGGCGATGAGGGTGGGGAGCGCCTCGTCGCGCCGGTCGACGTCGCTCAACGAGAAGTTGGGGTCGAGCGCGGTGATCTGCGCGGCGGCGGCGTTGACGGCGCGGACGTGGAGGTCGTTGTAGACCCCGTGGGCCTGGTACCACGCGTCGGCCTCGGCCACGGCCGCTGCGAGGGCCGCCGCGCGCGCCCGCAGCACCTCCCCCTGGCGCCCCTCGCGCAAAGGCACGGGGACAGCCTCCACGATGCACGCGACGAAGTCATTCGGGTCGATCATGGGCGCGACGGTACCACCGCGCCGCGGGCCCCGGGAGGGGGTCGCGGCGGGCGGGGTCGTGCGGTGGTGAGGGGGAAGGGAGGCGGAGCGGGAGGGGACGCTCAGGGCGTCGAGAAGGTCGCGCTGCAGTAGCCGATGGACTCGTCCGAGCCGCCGAACTGCGAGCCGCCCTCGTGGTGCCAGTACCAGCGCGTGTTGGAGGGCGACACGACGAAGGAGCACATGTCGCTGAGGCTGGAGAAGGTGCCGAGGGTGGTCGCCATGCCGTCGGGGACGCGCACGCGCGAGATGGTGGTGCTGTTGGTCACGATGTCGAAGTAGGTGGTGCCGCCGAAGAACTCCAGCGTCCCCCAGTACGCCCAGCTCTCGCAGAAGGTGTGGGTCGGAGAGGGCATCGCGCCGAGGTCGACCACCGTGCCCGAGGGCATGAGGATCACGTAGGCGCGGTTGCCCGAGCCGTTGTGCACCCCGAGGCGGCCCGCGCCGGCGAAGAAGCCCGTCTGGTTGCCGAGGACGATGGGCGCGCTCAGCGTGATCGACGTGGTGGTGAGCGCGCCCGTCATCCCGTCGATGAGGATGAGGTGGGTCGCGGTGCCGCCGCCGTTGGGGATCGGCGTCGAGGCGCTGGAGCCGAAGGTGTAGACCGTCCCCGTGGTGAGCTCGGAGACGATCGCGTCGTACTGACGGCCGACGCTCACGCCGCCCGAGACGTCGAGCGCGAAGCGGCCCGTCGCGCTGTCACCCGTGTAGAAGACGCTGGTCGACGAGACGGCGATGCCGCCGCGGTCGTCGCCCGTGACGCCACCGTGCTCGATGAGCCGGCACGCGGTGGTGGTGAGCGAGTCGACGCGGAAGGTGCCCGAGCCGAAGTTGATGCAGCGGCCGCCGAGGCACGACTGGCCCGTCGGGCACACCGTCCCGCACATGCCGCAGTTGTTGCGGTCTTCGTTGGTGTCGGTGCACACGCCGCCGCAGGTGACGCCCGTGGCGCAGCGGCAGGTGCCGGTGACGCAGGACTGGCCCGAGGGGCAGGCGTTGCCGCAGCGTCCGCAGTTGTTGCGGTCGGAGAAGGGGTCGGCGCAGGTGGTGCCGCAGAGGACGCCGATGGGCACGCCGCCGATGGAGCAGCGGCACACGCCGCGCTGGCAGGCCGAGCCGGTGGGGCAGACGGTGCCGCAGGTGCCGCAGTTGCTGTTGTTGGACAGCGTGTCGACGCAGGCCGCGCCGCAGCGCACGCCGGCGAGCGGCTCGCTGCCGATCGCGCAGCGGCAGACGCCGTCGGTGCAGGTGGACGAAGCGGGGCAGGCGAGGCCGCAGCCGCCGCAGTTGCTGTTGTCCGACGTGAGCGACACGCAGGTGCCCGAGCAGCGCGTCTGGGCGCCGGGGCAGGGCGTCACGCACATGCTGTCGTTGCACACCTGGCCCGAGGGGCAGGCGCGGCCGCAGGCGCCGCAGTGGTTCTGCGAGATGCGGGTGTCGATCTCGCAGCCGTCGGCGGGGGTGGTGTTGCAGTCGGCGAAGCCCGCGCTGCAAGAGATCGAGCAGCGGCCCGAGGTGCAGCGCGGCGTCGACTGCGGGCCGGCGACGCAGGGGGCGCGGCAGGCGCCGCAGTTGAGCGTGTCGGTGTTGAGGTCGGACTCGCAGCCGTTGGTGACGTTGCCGTCGCAGTCGCCGCGGCCGCCCGCGCAGGTGGAGGTGCAGAGGCCGCGCGAGCACATGCCCATGCCGCAGGAGCGCCCGCAGACGCCGCAGTTGGTGCCGCTGGTGTCGGTGTTCACCTCGCAGCCGTTCATGGGGTTCATGTCGCAGTCGGCGAAGCCGGCGGCGCAGGTGACGATGGTGCAGGCGCCGGCGGCGCAGCCGTGCTCGGCCACGTTGGCGAGCTCGCACGCGTTGCCGCAGCGGCCGCAGTGCAGCGGGCTGGTGGAGGTGGCGGTCTCGCAGCCGGTGGTCGAGTCGCCGTCGCAGTCGCCGAAGCCCGCGCTGCACATGTCGATCGCGCAGGCGCCCATGCGGCACGCCGCGGTGGCGTTGCGTATGGCGCAGGTGCGGCGGCAGGCGCCGCAGTTCATGTTGTCGGCGCGCGCGTCGGTCTCGCAGCCGTTGGTGGCGTCGCCGTCGCAGTCGACGAAGCCGTCGGCGCACTCGAGGCGGCAGGCCCCCATCACGCAGGCGCCCACCGAGTTGGTGCCCGAGGGGCAGCGCATCCCGCAGGCCCCGCAGTTGGTCGCGTCGGTCTGGAGGTTCACCTCGCAGCCGTTGGTCGCGCTCATGTCGCAGTCGGTGTAGGGGGCGGTGCACATGCGGATGCCGCAGGTGCCCATCGTGCACGCGGCGGCGCCGTTGGGGACGCGGCAGGTGGTGCCGCACGCGCCGCAGGCCGACACGTTGCTCTGCGTGTCGATGCAGGCGCCGTCGCAGCACGACTGGCCCGTCGGGCACGCGCGCGCCGCGCTGCAGCCCGGCGCGCAGGTCGAGCCGCGGCAGACGCTGCCGGCGGGGCAGTGGTCGTTGATCACGCACTGCACGCACATGTGCGTGACGGTGTCGCAGCGGCTCGCGCCGCCCGCGCCGCCGTCGACCCCGGCGTCGCCGCCCGCGGTCGCGCAGCCCTCGTCGCGGCTGCACCCGGTGACGCACGCGCCCGTGGCGGGGTTGCAGTACTCCGTCGCGGGGCACAGCATCGCGTTGGACATGCAGCTCACGCAGTTGCCCGACGCGGTGTCGCACACGGGCCGGCCGAGCTGCCCCACGCACATCGCGTTCGAGGTGCACCGCGGGGGCGGCGCCTCAGGCATGTCCATCCCCGCTTCCATCACCACGTCCGGCGCCGCGTCGAGCGGCGTGGGCGTGGGCGAGCTCGTACAGCCCGCGCCGAGGGCGAGCAGGCCGAGCAGCAGCGCGGGCCTCCTCAGTCCTGCCATCTTCGAATGATCAAGCACGTGTCACCTCCTCATCCTTGAGAAGCATTGAATTGATCCCCCATGGGAGGGGGCGTCTCACTTGAAAAGTACACTGGAATTGCCTCATGCGAACAGGTCTGTTCGAGGCTTCGCTGAAAGTGACGTCACCCCGTCGGAGGGGTGTGTCGGGTCAGTGGCGGCGGCGGCGGCGACGACGGCCCTCGCTGGGCGCCTCGGGCGGCGGAGCGGTGGGAGCGGTCTGGACACCGGCCGGCTGCGGGGGGTCGATGATCACGAACTCGACGCGGCGGTTGCGCGAGCGCCCGCCGCTGGTCTCGTTGGTGTCGATGGGGCGCGTGGGGCCGTAGCCGTGCGCCTCGAGGCGGGCTTCTTCCACGCCGTGGCCGATGAGCCAGCGGACGACGGCCGCCGCGCGGCGCTGCGAGAGGTCCATGTTGTGGGCCTCGTCGGAGCGGTTGTCGGTGTGCCCGTCCACCGAGATGCGGCGGATGTGCGCGGCGCCGCGGAGCACGTCGGCCACCGCGGTGAGGATGCGCGTGCTGCGCGGCTTGATGGTGTCGCGGTCGGTGTCGAAGAACACCTGCTGGAGGATGCGGATCTGGCCGCCTTCGAGCCGCACGTCGGCGTTGGGGCAGCCGTTGCGCGCCGGGTCGTTCGAAGGCACGCCGGGCACGCCGGGGCACGCGTCGGGGGGCTCGGGCACCTGGTCGTGGTCGGCGTCAGGGAGGGGACAGCCGTTGCGCGCCGGGTCGGGGAAGGGCATGCGGCTCTCGTCGGGGCACTGGTCCTCCGGGTCGAGCACGCCGTCGTTGTCGCGGTCGCCCGCGGGGCAGCCGCGGCGCGCGGGATCGGGGGTGTTGCCCTGGGGCACGTCGACGCACTGGTCGTCGGGGTCCATCACGCCGTCGCCGTCACGGTCGCGGAGGGGGCAGCCGCGGCGCGCGGGGTCAGGGGTGGCGCCCTGCGGCTCGTTGACGCACTGGTCTTCGCCGTCGAAGACGCCGTCGCTGTCGGTGTCGGTGAGCGGGCAGCCGAGGCGGGCCGGGTCGGGGTGGGTGCCCTGCGGGGTGGTGGGGCACTGGTCGTCGGGGTCGAGCACCCCGTCGCCGTCGGAGTCGGTGACCACCGGCGCGCTCTCGCGGGTGATGGGTGCGTAGGCGAGGTTGAAGATCACGCGCCCGGTCGGGACGCCGGGGCCCTGCATGAAGCCCGGGCCGCCCGCCACGCCGATGCGGAAGGCATCGGCGATGAGGTAGCTCGCGCCGAGGTACACCTCGCCGCCCGACGCGCGCGAGTTGAACGTGGTGCTGTCGCCGTTGAGGTTGGGGCCGAACTGAGCCACCTGCGCGGCCGAGTACGAGCGGAGCGGCGTGAAGAAGTACACCTCCGGGCCGATCATCAGGCGCTCATCGGCGAGCACCACGCCCACCGCGGCGGTGAGGCGGATCTCGTTGCCGAAGGCGAGGTTGCTGACGTCGAGGTCGGAGCGCACCTGGAAGCCGCCGCCGAACGACCAGCGGATCGGGCCGCCGCGCCCGGCGAGGGTGAGCCGGGGCTCGAGGCGAAGGTTGCCGTCGCCCATGTTGTCGGCGCGCGAGCCGATGGGGGCCCAGAAGTTGGCGCCGACGTGGAGCGAGAACGGGTCCTTGTCCGCGTGGCCGAAGAGACGGATGCGGAGCCCGGCGCGCAGGTCGCCGACCGCGGGGCCGTCGGCCGGGGCGATCACGGGCGCGATGCCCGACGAGATGCCCGACTGCAGCAGCGAGACCGGCAGCGAGACGTGGATGCCGACCCGATCGAGGAAGGACACCTGCGCGCCGACGTGGAGGACGAACATCCCCTCGATCGCGTCGGTCTCAGGGCCCTGCGCGCCGGTCGGGTCGATTCGTACGAGGTCGAGCGGGTTGATGGCGTAGTCGCCGAAGAGCCCCACCGAGAAGACTCGCGTCCGCGAGTACCACGGGTGCTCTGCCAGGAAGAACGCGTCGCCCATCGGCGACGGCTCGTAGCGGTTGAGCGCCCAGCCGTTGCCATCCTGCGCGCCCGCGGCGGTCGCCCAGAGGCCGATGCTCGCGGCGAGGGCCGCGCTGACGAGCGTGCGGCGAGAGTGATGTCGATGATCCACGAAAGTGCCTCCAAGCGTGAAAGTGGCGCGCGTCCTCGCGTCACGGATCTGGGAGGCAGGGTAGAGAAGACCGCTCCGTGCCTTCAAGCGCGAAACGCGACTCGGGCTGAATTCGTACACCCCCATTTCAATGGCAGGTGTGCGATTTTGTCACCGCGCGAGGCGCACGCCGAGCGAGACGGCCGCGTAGCCTGCGGCGACGGAGGCCGCGACGTTGAGGGCCGCGAGCCCGTGGAGCCCGGCTTCAGACAGCCGACGGGTCTCGTACTCGAAGGTGGAAAAGGTGGTGTACGCCCCGACGAAGCCCGTCCCGACGAGGAGGCGCCAGGCGGGGTCGACCTCCGCGCGGCTCGCCGCCCAGGTGGTGAACCACCCGAGGACGAAGCTCCCCGTGACGTTGATGAGCAAGGTGCCGAGGGGGAAAGGGCGCGGCCACACCCGCGCGACGCCGAGAGTGACCAGGTAGCGCGCGATCGCGCCGAGGAAGCCTCCGACCCCGACGACGAGCGCCTGCTTCACCGCGGGATCTTCTTCGAGTCCTCGACGAACTTCGCCAGCCCCGCGTCGGTGAGCGGGTGCTTCGCGAGCTGCTCGATCACCTTGAAGGGGATCGTGCACACGTCGGCCCCGAGGAGCGCCGCCTGGAGCACGTGCACCGGGTGGCGCACCGAGGCCACGAGCACCTGCGTGTCGTAGTCGTAGTTGCGGTAGATCGCGACGATCTTGGAGATGAGGTCCATCCCGTCTTCGGAGACGTCGTCGAGGCGGCCGACGAAGGGCGAGATGTACGTCGCGCCGGCCTTGGCCGCGAGGAGCGCCTGGTTGGCCGAGAAGCACAGCGTCACGTTGGTGGCGATGCCCTCCTTCGCGCACGACTTCGTCGCCCGGAGCCCGTCGAGCGTCAGCGGGAGCTTCACCACCACGTTGGCGTGGACCGCGCGCCACTCGTGGGCCTCGCGCATCATCCCCTCGTAGTCGACCGAGAGCACCTCCGCGGAGATGGGGCCGTCGACCAGATCGCAGATCTCGCGGACCACGTCGAGGTAGCGCCGCCCCGTCTTCGCGACGAGGGAGGGGTTGGTGGTCACGCCGTCGATGAGCCCGAGCTGCGTCGCGTCGCGGATCTCTTTTACGTCCGCCGTATCGATGAAGAACTTCATGGCGCGCGGAGCATACAGCAGCGCCAGGAGAATACGTATACTCTCGTCGTGAATCGATCCCTGGTCCGCGTCGCCGCGCTCTCCGTGCTCACCGCGGGGTGCCTCTCCTCGAGCTACCGCATCGCGCAGCCCGAGCTCTCCCGCCTCGCGCGCCTCCCGCCCGGGCAGCGCTGGCAGGGCGTCCGCGCGACGCAGCGCATGCTCGCCTCCGACACGCCCCCGACGCCCACCACGGAGGTCCCCGTCGCGGAGGAGGTGCTGCTCCCCGCGGTGTACCTGTTCAACGGGTCGCAATACAGCATCCCCGGGTCGTGGCGGGCCAACCCCGGGCGCTGGCCCTCGCGCACGATCGCCACCACCAGCAGCAGCAGCGGGCGGTCGAGCGGGTCGAGCGGGTCGAGCGGGTCGGGGGGATCGGGGAGCAGCGGCGGCTCGGGCGGATCCGGGGCCGGCGCGGCGGTGGCCGTCGCCGTCGTGGTGGTGGTGGGGGCGGCGTTGATGGTCTTCGTCCTCGCAGGCACGGAGGGGGCTCGCTATGACGGGTGGTTCGGGCTGCCTCCCGATGAGCTCGTCTACGTCGACGAGCCCGACGGATCGGTGACCGCCATCCCCCTCGCCGGCGTGACGCCCGAGATCGCCGATCGCTCGCGCGGCGCGGTGGTGTACGAGGGATCCGACGAGCGCTACCTCCGCCTCGGCCGCGCGCCCCTCGACCGGACGGGCCTCACCGTGTCGTCGGGTCCCGTCGCCGCGGCCATCCCCGCGGTGGGACGCGACGGGGGTGACATCGGCTTCGGCTTCGGGGGCAGGGCCTTCTTCGGCGGCTTCTTCACCCAGCGCGTCGGCGTCGGGCTCACCGCCGACGTGCTCGCGAGCACGCAAGGGCAGATTCTCGCGGGCGGCGGCGTCGAGGCGCAGGTGATGCCCCTCACCCACGTGGGCGCGTACCTCGGCGCGGGCGGCTACGCGGTGGTCGACGACGGGCCGCCCTCACGCAACTTCAGCGCGTGGTATGTGCGCGCGGGGCTCCAGCTCGAGCTGCCGCTCACCACGCGCCTCACGACGCAGCTCCGTCTCGGGGCCTCGCGCGTCGACCCGGGCGACCACCCCGCCGCGTACGTCCCCGAGGCGTCCGTGGGCATGGCGGTGTACTGAGCTCACAGGCCACGCGCGAAGCCGCGACCGAGCGCGATCACGACGGCGCCGATGGCCCGCACCCCATCGCCGTCGAGCGCGGTGTGCACGCGCACGTCGGCCCCGTCGAGCTCGGCGCGGGCGCCTTCGAGCATCGTCCGCAGCGCGGGCTGGGTGAGCTCGGGGGCCATCGCCCCGCGCAGCCGTTCGAGGTGCTCGAGGAGTCGGCTCGCGTGGGCGCGGTCGTCGCAGCGGAGCGTCGCGTCGGCCCGCAGCGCGTCGGTGACGGTGACCGACAGCGCCCCCGCGGACACGGTGGCGAGCGGGTCATCCGGGGGCGCCTCCCGGTCGGCGAGGTGGAGCCCCCAGAGGGCGGCGTCGGAGGAGACAAGCGGACGGAGCCCGTCGAGGACGGGGCGCGCGGCGTGGCCACGGGCGGCGTCGATCCCGCGGTCGAGGAGGGACTCGACGACGGCGGCGGCGCCGACGAGCACCACGCCCTGCGGCGTCCACGCGAGGAGCCCCGACGCGCCGCCGTCGCGCCGCGAGCGGACCACCGAGAGCGTGAAGCCGTCGCGGGTGATCTCCTCGGCGCCACGCGCGCAGCGAGCGAGGTCGGAGGGCGTCAGGTCGCCCGCGGCCACGAAGGCGAACTCGTCGGCCGGCAGCCGCGGAACCACCAGGGCCACCGTGTGAACCCGCCGCGCGATGGCCTCCTGGCAAGTGGGCTCGGCGCCTGGTTCGGGGGCGAACCAACCGCGCGTGGCGGGGGCCTCGCGGAGGCGACGGAGGTCGGCGACGACGAGCGTGCGGGCCGACGCGGGGACGTACGCGAGGGGGTCGCGCGGGAGCTCGCCGGGGCGGGTGACAGCAGGCGTCAACGTCGTGCCGGGCGGTGGGCGCCGCAGCGCGAAGGTGGCCCCGGCGGCGGCCGCGAGGAGCACCAACACCACGACGCCCGCGCGCCGGTGGGAGGGATCGGACGTCGGCGGGTCGTCGGGCACGGGGGCGGCGGAGTCTATCGGTTCCCCGTCGGTGGACGTCGCGAGAAATCGCCCCGCCGTGGTACCGTGGTGACGACATGGGACCCGACCTTCGCCGCCGCGCCGCGCTCGCCGTGATGGCCGCCGCCGCGCTCGCCGTGATGGCCACCAGCCAGCGGCGCTGGACGCTCTCGCACGCGCCGCTGAGCGGGAGCACCACGATCCCGGCGGGCTCGATCAGCGCCGACCAGCGCGTCTCGCTGCGCCTCACTCCTGCGGAGGCGTTTCATGGCAAGCACGTCCGCCTGACGTTGACTGTGGCGACGTCGCAGACGGAGCCCGCGGGGGTGCGGGTGAGCCCCATCGTGCGGGCGGAGAGCGAACCCTGGACGCTGCCGTTGCAGGGAGACCACGACCGCCCGGTCCTCGCGGAGTTTGCCCGCGCGTGCGCGCCAGGGTCGCCGTGCGACGCGGCCTTCACGGTGCGTTGGACGCGCGACCCGGCGAGCGTCACCAATGCCGTCACCGTGCGCTGGACGCTCACCGCCGAGGCTCGCGGCGTGGGCGAAGACCCGACCGGCTCGCTCGTCGTCAGCCCGCTGCCATGACCGCGCCCGGCGACGCGCTCCTCCACCCGGTGGCGCTCGCCTCGCTCGGGTGCCTCGTCGTCAACGACCACTTCCTCAAGCTCCACGCGCCGGGCCTGGTCTCCGGCAAGCTCTCCGACGTCGCCATCCTCGTCGTGGGCCCGCTGCTCCTGCAGGGCTGCGCGGAGCTCGTGGCGGCGCGCGGCGGGCGGTCGTGGCGCCCATCGGGGCGGGTGCTCTCTGTCGCCGCCGTGGTGACCTGCGCGGCGTATGTGCTGGAGAAGACCGCCCCCGCGGCGACGGAGGTGTACCGCCTCGTGTGGGGCGCGCTCCGCTGGCCGCTCGACGGCGTGGCGGCGTGGGCGCAGGGGCGCGCGTGGCCCGCCTACGCGCGGGCGGCGGCGGTCACCGACCCGAGCGACCTCGTCGCGCTCCCCGCGGTGGCGGGCGCGTGGTGGGCGCAGCGAGGCAGAGCTTCAGTGCCCGCGGTGTCGGCGACGACGCGGTGACGACGGAGCTTCCTCGTCCTGGCCTTCGGGTCGGGTCTCTGCGACGACGGTCGTCTCGGCCGCCTGCATCCGCTGACGGAGCGACTCCACCGTCGGATCCGTGGGCTCCTGCGTGAGCGCGGTGCAGCCCTCGGAGCGCGCGATGGCGGGGCGGAGGCGGGCCACGCGCTCGGCGGCGACGCGGGCGGCGTCGGCTTGCGCGACGAGCGCCCGGAGGCTCTCGGCGCAGCGCGTACGCCCCTGACGGAGGAGCGGGTCGGTCTGGGCCGGCTCGGCGCCGTGCTCCAGGGCGCGCGTGGTCTCGTCGCGCACGCAGCGGCCGTCGCCCGACGCGGCGCAGGCGCCCGCGCGCCGCAGCGCCCCCTCGCGGAGCAGCCGCTCGCGCAACGGCGGCGCAAACTCCCGCGCCAGGTCGGCGAGCGCAGTGATCCGCGCGTCATCGGCCCCCGTCACGGCGCGCTCGAGCGCGGTCACGACGGTGCGACGCGCCTCCTCGCGGGCGCTGTTCTGGTACCACGGCGCGCGCGCGCTCGCGGCCATCGCCTCGGGGGTGGCCGCGCGGGTGAGCGCGCGGAGGTGAACCCGATCGAGGATCGCCTCCCCCGCGGCGCGGTCGAGGTCGAGCGCGCGCAGCGCGTCGGCTTCGAGGGTGGCGCGCGCGAGGTCGCCCGCGTCGAAGCTCGCCTGCGCGTGGGCCGGGCGCGGGCGGCTGCGCGTGGTCACCAGCGCGAGGGCGCCGGTGAGCAGCATGAGCGCCCCCGCGGGCACCCACACGCGCATCGCCGTGCGCGCCTGGCCGTGGAGAAGGATCCCGGAGGCCGTGAGCGTGAGGGCGAGCGCGAGCACGACGGCCAGCGCGATCACCACGGGGCCGTGGCCGCTCTGCGCGTACCACGCGTGCCGGGACGACCAGCTCGACGCGAAGACCAGTCCCAGCCCGAGCGACACGGCGCCGAACACGAGGGCGACGTTGCGTCGGAGCTCGATGGGTCGCCAATCGGCCGTCGCGTCGACCTCGGGCGGCGCGCCGCTCACGGGCACCATCCCCGTCGCGAGGGCCGTCCCGTACGTGACGAGGCACCGCACCGTCTGGAAGCGTTGAACACGCGTGCTGACGGCGCGCTCGTTGGGCTTGAGCTGCGCTGCGGCGAGCTCGCGGGGCGCGTCGCCGGGCGGGCGGACGCCGGTGTCTTCGACGCGGGTGGCGGCCCAGCGCGACGGGTCGCATTCGAAGTCCGCCGGGTCGCTCACGTGGGGGTGGGCCCGCGCCGCTGCCCCCATCGGGTGGACGGTGACCACGGGACGGGTGCTC
This sequence comes from Polyangiales bacterium, assembly GCA_044375895.1. Taxonomy (GTDB): domain Bacteria; phylum Myxococcota_A; class Polyangia; order Polyangiales; genus CAISKJ01. The sequence goes on from JBILLV010000006.1 coordinate 28,166, forward strand.
CGCTCGACCTCCAGCCACGCGGTGACCTCGCCTGTCCCCTTGCAGCCCGCGCACTCCACCTGACCGCCCTTGCAGTCGCCGCAGGGGGTCTTCTTCATCCCGCCGCAGCCCGGGCACTCGCCGCCGCGCGCGTCGACGCCGCTCCCCTCGCAGCGCGCGCAGCGCAGCTTCGAAGCGCCACGGCACGACGGGCACTTCGTGGCGCCGCTCCCGAGGCACGACGGGCACCAACCGACCACGCGCGAGGTGGCGGCGAGGGTGAGCACGTCCACCGCCCAGGGGTCGACGCTGTCGGGGTTCGGCAGGGCCTTCTGCTCGCGCGACTTGCCCGGCCCCGGGGTGGTGCAGAGGTGCACCTTGCGCTTCTCGACGACGTGGAGCGCGCGGCTGTACCCGTCGACGTCGTCGCGGACGCCGAGCACCGAATCGCGGAACATCTCCTCCGAGAAGCCCGCGCGCGCGGCCGTCCTGGCGGCGACGTCGATCGACTCCTGATGGCGTCGGGTGCGGGGGGATTGGAGCTCGGGGAGGCTCTCGGACATCGTGCGGGTCGCGCCGCGCCGGAGTCCCCCGACGCGCGCGGCGCAGTCTCACCGACAACGCGCGAAGGGCACAAGGCGGAAGTGGGGGCGCGGTCAACGCCCCGGGAAGATCACACGTCGGGGCGACCCGCGTCGACGGTGGGGGGCGGGGCGCCGCCGCCGCCGCCCGCGCACATCTCCAGGCGCATCAGGAGGCTGTTGCACGCGCTCGACGGCTGGGGGCTGCCGCCCATGCACGTGAAGCCGTTGCGCTGCACGCAGGTCATGAGCTCGTCGAACGTGCGGAGGCACGCGCCGCTGAGCATCGCCGCCGTGCTGCTGCAGTCGGTTGCGCAGGCGGGGTCGCTTGTGCCGCAGGCCCGGTCGGCGACGGCGCAGGCGTCGACGCACGCGCGGTAGAGCGGCGCCACACCGCCGTCGTCGGGCGGCGGGGGCGGATCGGTGGGGCCGTTGAGGCAGGTCTGGGCGGTCTGGGCGGCGGGGCGACACGCCGCGGAGAGCTGGTTCATCCCCATGGGGCCGCAGGTGAAGCGCTCGCGGGCGGCGCAGGCGTACACCGCGAGCACCTGCGCGCTGCACCGATCGTAGTTGGGCGCCGCCGCGACCGAGGCGCACTGTTCGACGCAGCCGCTCGACACCGTGCCGCAATCGCGTGCCTGCCGTTCACACACCCGGGCGCAGACTTCACGGAGCGGGTCCGGGGGCGGCGGGGGCGGCGGGGGCGGGGTCGACTGGCAGCGGTCGAAGGCCATCGACTCGGCGGAGCACAGCATGCGATCGAGGTCGAAGCTGTTGCTCCCCGGGCGGCAGACGAAGCCGTTGCGGTTGGTGCCGCAGGTGATGAGCGCGAGCGCTTCGGCGGGGCACTGCATCACGCCCGACTGCGACAGGGCGTTGCGGCAGAGCGTCGCGCAGTCGGCCGTGGTGCGGCACACCGCGTTGCCGCGCATGCAGAAGGTCTGGCAGGCACGGGCGAGCGTCTGCGGCGGGGGCGGCGGCGGGGGCGGCGGGGGCGTCGCGTCGACCACCGTAACGTCCGGCGGCGGAGGAGGGGGCGGGGTGACCGCGTCGCCCGGGACGGTGCCGTCGAGGACGGCAGCGTCGGGGGCGGCCGCATCGGCGCGCGGGTCGCCAGGGACGATCACCACCGAGCCGCAGGCGGCGAGCAGCGGGACGAAGAGAAGAAGAGAACGGTTCACGAGGGCTCCAGCAGGGTGTTGGTGTGGGTGAAGAAGACCCGCCCGGAGATGTTGCATTGAAAGTGCCAGCCCTGTCACGCTAGCGGCGACGCGGGATGGGGAGGTGCATGAGGTCGTCGAGGGCCACCGTGTGCGGGAAGATCTCCTTCGCTTCGCGCACGTGCTCGGCGGTGCTGTCGTAGCGCTGGGAGAAGTGGGTGAGCGCGAGGCGGCGCGCGCCCGCGGCGAGGGCCGTGCGCGCGGCGTCGACGGAGCTCGCGTGGCCGTGCGCGTCGGCGAGGCCCTGGTCGGCGGCGCTGTACGTGGCCTCCATCACGAGCAGGTCGGCGTCGCGCGCGAGGGCGACGGCGCCGGGGCACGCGCGGGTGTCCATGACGAAGGCCACGGCGCTGCCTTCCTTGGGGACGGAGACCTCGTCGAGGGTGACGGTGCGCTCGCCGACGGTGACCGAGCCGCGCGCGGAGAGCTCGCCGATGAGGGGGCCCGCGAGGCCGAGCGCGCGGAGGCGCTCGGGGACGAAGCGACGACCGGGGCGCTCTTCGAGGCGGTACCCGACGGTGGGGACGGGGTGGTCGAGGCGGTGGGCGTGGAGGGTGTAGGCGTCGGTGGCGCCGATGAGCACCATCCCCTCGTCGGGGACGGTGACGGGCGCGGGGACGAGCTCGACGCAGGGGTGGTAGATCGACGCGTGGCGGAGGCGCTGGAAGTACTCCTCGCCGCTCGCGGGGTAGTGCACGGTGACGGGGTGATCGCAGCGGTCGAGGGAGAGGCGCTGGATGATGCCCGCGAGGCCGAGGCAGTGGTCACCGTGGAAGTGCGTGACGAAGATGCGGTGGATGGCGCGCGCGGGCAGGTCGCCGAAGGTCATCTGCCGCTGGGTGCCTTCACCCGGGTCGAAGAGGAAGCCCTCGTCGTCCCAGCGCAGGAAGTAGCCGTTGTGGTTGCGCCGGCGCGTCGGCACCTGGCTGCCGGTGCCGAGCGCGATGAACTCACGGACGCTCATCGTCGTGTCGCTCGTGTCAGAGGGTTGGAGCGTGCCGCAACGCAGGACGCGCTGGGGGGCACCGAAGATGGCACACTCCCCCCGGGGCGCGCCATGCGGGAAGGTTGCGGGGGCGGCACGGAGCGATGTACACGGTTCATTGCGAAGAGGCGTTTCTCCCATCGTGAACACTTCCAGGCGCCCACCCCCCCCACCGCCCTCGCCCCCGAAGCCGGTGGTGTCCAACGCCCCCGTGGCTCCCGACGCCATCTCGCCGCGCTCGGGCGCGCCGCGCTCGGGGGCGCCGACGGGTCGGTACACCCCGAAGCCCGGCCCCATCACCGCGCGCCGCTCGGCGGTGCCCGGCTCGCTGTTGATGGTGAGCACCAAGCAGAAGCTCGACCTCGCGGGCGCGGCGATGAAGCTCCGCGACGAGCAGGTGAGCGCGCGGATCATCTTCTTCGACCCCGACCAGAAGACCAACGCCGAGCTCGACAAGATCACCGAGTCCGTGATCGCCGAGCTCAAGGCGATTCAGAACGTGCGCGGGCCGTCGGCGACCTCGACCGCGTCGCTCAACGACCGCGAGGCCGAGCTCACCGCGATGCTGCGGGTGCGCCTGGAGCAGCTCCTCGACCCGAAGCGGGCGGCCTTCATCCGCTCGAAGCTCGACACGCTCTCGCGGCGCGTGACGACGCTCTTCTTCGAGGCCGCCCTCGGGCACAACGCGACGCCCGATGAGCTGGCCGCCCGCGTGGTGACGCTCCCCGAGCAGGCGGTGTACTACGCGATGCTGCGGAGCAAGGCGCAGATCGTCGACGACCTCCAGTCGCTCAACTACGAGTCCGAGGACGTCTACAACGAGTCCCTCGACCGCCTCGCGCGCCTCGAGAAAGACCTCCAGGTGTCGCTCCTCTCGCGCAAGGCGCCCGAGCTGGAGAAGCTCCTGCCGGTGGTGATCGAGGTGTTCACGGAGTTCTTCACGGACAGCTTCCGCAAAGACCTCCGGGGCTTCACGTCGCAGGTGGTGAAGGAGTCGCGCGCCGCGGCCGACGACGGGCGCGCGCCGAAGATCTCCGCGGAGGCCTTTCCGCGCTTCCGCGAGGCCTTCGAGCGGGGCTTCCTGGAGCGCCTCGTGATGGGGGTGCAGGAGCCCATCATCCTGCGGCTGGAGGCGATGGAGGAGGAGTCCGAGGCGCAGCTCTTCCAGGACGAGACCCTCGATTTTATCGCCGACCCGCGGGTGTTCTCCGTGGTGTGCGGGGTGATGTGCGACGCCTTCTACGACGCGATGCACTCCGACGGGCTCCTCGAGCTCCCCGCCGCGTGGCGCAACGCCGACCCCGGCATCGCCAACGCCTACTCCCGCGTCTGGAACGCCAACGCTCCCCCCTCCCAGAACCGTCGCTGAGGTCACGCGACCCCAGCGCCGCGCCCCGGTTGGGGTCTCCGCACCCCACCGACACCCCCCAAAGCCCCGCAACTCCGTCGGCACGTCGCCCGCAACGTCTGTGGGCCATGACGAACACCACGCCGTATTCGATCGAGTGCGCGGCCCGCACCTTCACGGGCCGCCGGAGCAACAACGAAGACGCCTTCTGCGCCGACCCCGCGCTGGGTCTCTTCGCCGTCGCCGACGGGATGGGCGGCTACGAGGGCGGCGAGGTCGCGAGCACGCTGGCCATCACCGCGATGCAGGGCTTCTACAAGCGGCTCGCGCGCGACGACAACGCCACCTGGCCCTTCGGCCTCGACCCGCGCCTCGGCCTCGACGAGAACACCCTCGCCGTCGCCATGCGCGTCGCCGACGCCGAGGTCTCCTCGCAGAAGCGCGGGCGGCTCTCGTCCATGGGGTCGACGGTGGCCGCGGTGGCCGTGCGCGGCGACCACGTCGTGATCGGTCACGTCGGCGACAGCCGGGTGTACCGCCTGCGCGACGGCGAGCTCACGCAGCTCACGCGCGACCACTCGCTCTACGAGGAGATGCGCGCCACGGGGATGGACCTCCCGCCCCGCGAGCGCTTCCCCCACGCCAACGTGATCACGCGCGCCCTCGGGATGTGCACCAAGGCGGGGCCGGATGTGAGCGCGGCGTCGCTGCGGGCGGGCGACATCTTCCTGCTCTGCACCGACGGGCTCATCGAGACGCTCGACGCCGCGCGCATCCGCGACGTGCTCGCGTCGAGCGACCCCGAGGCGGCCTGCGTCGACCTCGTCACCGAGGCCTTCGAACGCGGCGCCCGCGACAACATCACGGCCATCGTGGTGCGCGTGGGCGGGTGAGGCGTCAGAGGTTCATCGGCAGCCCCGCCCGCTGCCAGGCGGCCGTCCCCGCGAGGTAGAACAGCAGCGCCGCGGCCCCCGCGTAGGTCGCCCCGATGCAGTCCGCCCGCGAGATGTTCTCCGGCGTCCGCCGCCAGAGGAACACCGCCTGCGCGACGGGCGCCGCGGCCATCAACAGCTCGCGCGTCGTGGTGACGCCCGCCGTCCGCGCGACCACCAGCGGCGCGATCGACGCGGCGCAGAGCGCGTAGATGATGGCGGCGCTCACGCGGGGGCCGTGCGCGACGGGGTAGGTGGGGACGCCCACGGCGCGGTCGCCGTCGACGTCGCGCAGGTCGTAGAGCACCTCGAAGGTGTGCTCGAAGAGGAAGAAGAACCCCACCACCGCGGCCACCCCGTAGGGCGAGAGCGTGAGGGCGCCGGGCGTCCCGAGGAGGGGGTAGAGCCCCACGCTCAGCACGAACATGAAGGCGCTCATGGAGTTTTTGAAGACGTAGAGGTCTTTGAAGCGACGGAGCCCCTGCGGCGTGGGCACGATGCGGTAGCTGTACCCGAGGCCGAGGAGGTGGAAGAGGCAGCGCACCTCGGCGAGCTTCACCGGCAGCGCGACGAAGCCCAGGGCCAGCGACCCGACGAGCGCCACGAGCGAGAGCGCCACCAGCCCGCGTGCGTGGCGGGCGACGAACTCCGTCGCGGCGATGCCGTTGAGCCGGTCTTCCTCGACGTCGGTGGCCCGGTTGAGGAGGTTGACGATGCACCAGTCGAAGCCGCACAGGAGCGCCAGGCCCACCGGGTATTCGCCCTTGAAGACGTACCCGAAGGTCACCGTCGCGCAGGCGGCGATCGCCACGATGTGGAGCCGCAGCGCAGAAGCCAGGTCGCTCATCACGGCGGCGACGATATCATCCGCGACCATCCCCACGATGCTTCCCCTCGAGCTCGCCTGCGTCGCCATCCTCGGCGCGTATTTTGTCGCCCACCGCCACGAATCCGGGCTCCTGCGCGACGCCGCCCTCGTCGGCCTCGCGTCGCTGGTCGGCGAGGACTCGGTGATCCGCGCGTACGGCTTCTACGCCTACGCCGCCGGGTGGCACCTCCGCGTCGATCACGTCCCGCTGCTCGTCCCCACCATCTGGGCGCCCGTGGTGCTCTCGGCGCAGGCGGTGGCGCGGGCGATGTTTCCCGCCGCGACGCCTGCGCGGGAGGCGGCGCTCGTGGGGGCGCTGGTCACCTTCGACGCCTTCCTCATCGAGCCCATCGCCGTGCGCGCGGGCCTCTGGTCGTGGAGCGAGCCGGGGGTGTTTCACGTCCCCGTCATCGGCATCCTGGGGTGGGGCTTCTTCGCCGCCGCCATCACCTGGCTGCTGCGTCGCTTCGAAGGGAGCGCGCGCTGGGCGGCGGTTCCGTTGGCGGTGCTGGCGACGCACGCGATGCTGCTGGCGGTGTGGTGGGGCGGGCTCCGCTGGGTGTGGCGCGATGAGCTCGCGTGGGGGCCGTGCATGGCGGCGCTCGGCGCGGCGTCGGCGGTGTACACGGCGGCGGTGGTGCGGACGGGGGCGCGGCTGCCGTGGCGCGAGCTCGGGCCGCGGGCCGCGGCGACGGGCTTCTTCGCGGCGCTGCTGGTGAGTCGCCTCGACGCGCCGCTCGCGCTGTGGGCGGCGCTCTTTACGCCGCCGTGGCTGGTGTTCGTGGGGAGGGCGACGGTCAGGCGGTAGGCGGCTGCGAAGGCGTCGGGGCGGGCAGGGCCTTCTCGTCGACCGGGCGCGCTCTCTGCCCTGGCGCCACCCGCCACCCGCCACCCCATCGCCACCCCCCGCCACCCCACCGCCACCCCAACTCCGCCACCCCCACCATGGGTTTCCTCTGTGAATCTCGCATGGCACGCGGGCTGCGATGCGCTGCGGCCATGACGCAGTCCGATCGTGCCTTCCACGCGCTCGCGCAGAACGAACCCGAGGTGGTGTGGGCGGCGCTGCGGATCATCTGCCCCCAGGTGGTGGCGCACGCGACGCCCATCCGCACCGAGGACCTCCAACCGACGCGCCTCGACGCGCTCGCCCCGCCGCTCGACGCCGACTGGCTGGCGCGCGTGGGGGCGCGCACGTTGCTCCACCTGGAGTGCCAGGGCTACCTCGACGGACAGTTCCCCGACCGCCTCTTTCGCTACCACCTCCTGCTCACCCTGCAACACCCCGAACGCACCGTGCACACCGTCGCGCTCTGGCTCACGAGGCCGCTGGGAACGCACCGGCGAGGGCGCATCACGCGGCGGCGGGTGACCGTACCCGTGACCCACATCGTGCTCGCGGAGGTCCCCGCGGCGGCCCTGCTCGCCGACCCGAGGACCGCGTGCTTCGCGCCCGGCGCAGACGCCGGGGAGATGGGCGACGAGGCGCTCTGCGACGCCGTGGCCCGCGCGCTGGCGATGACCGGTGCGAGCTGGTATCAACGACACATGGCGGTGGTCACCGCCCACACCAGAGGACGAGACAGAATCATGACCAGCGCCATGAACCGGGCGGGCGTCGAGCCCGTGCTCATCATCGAGGACGTCGTTCACATCGGCGAACAGCGCGAGGCCGTCCGCTCGATCTTTACGGTGGCCGAGGTGCGCGGGCTCACGCTCTCCGACGCGCAGCGGGAGCGCGTGCGGAACACCCATGAACGCGCCCCCCTCCGTCTGTGGCTCGAGCGGGCGGCCACCGTCACGAGCGCCGACGCGATCTTCGCTACGCCGCCCCGTCGCCGCAAGCCTCGCGCTCCTACCGCCCCCTGAGCCGGTCGCGGAGCGCGCGGAGCACCTCGCGGTCGCCCTCGTCGCGCAGCACCAGCCCCAGCACCGCCGCCGGCACCGCCATCACCACCGCCAGCTTGAGCGCGACGTCCCCCGCCGCCGACCCCGTGTGCGCGGCCCACCCCACGGCCCCAAGCGCCGCCGCGATGCCAGCGCACGCGGCCATGCGGCGGTACTCGTAGTCCACCGGCAGCGCGCGGCGCGCGACGGCGTGCGCCACGAACGCGTACGCGCCGAACACCAGGATCGACGTCGCCGCCGCCCCCGCGAGCCCAAAGCGCGAGACCAGCGCCCACCCGAGCGCGACATCCAACACCGCCAGCAGCGGCTCGACCAGCGCGAGGGGGCGGGTCTTGCGCGCCACCAGCAGCCCGTTGCGAAAGTACTCCGCCAGCTCGCGGAGCGCGTAGCCCCACGCTACCGCCGGCACCACCATCGCCGCGGCCGCGAACGACGGCGGCGCCATCCAGCGCGTGAGCTCGGGCGCGAAGGCCGTGAGCGCCGCGGCGGCCCAGGTGAAGAGGGCGACGAGCCACGTCCCGCCGCGGCGATAGTGCGCGGGGCCGCGGCCGTCGGGGGCGTCCCAGAGGCGGTACATGTGGGCCATCCACGCGACGCGCAGGGGGTGGCCGAGCACCGACACCAGCAGCGCGCCGAAGCCGTACCCGAGCGCCCACACGCCCACCACCTCGGGCGACGTGGTGGCGTTGAGCGCGAAGGCGCGCGAGCGGCCGAGCACCGTGAGGCCGAGGGCGCCGGGGATGAGCGGCCACCCGAAGCGGAGCATCCGCGCGAGGGTCGCGCCGTCGAAATGGACGCCCGTGCGTCGCAGCGTCGTGGCGCACACGGCGACCGCGATGGTCGTGGAGGCGAGGAGGGTGGAGAGCACCGCGCCGCGCACCCCGAGGTTGGCGCTCACGATGAGCGTGAGGTTGAGCGCGAGGCCGAGCGCCGTGCGGGCGATGCCCCAGAGCGCCGCCCCGCGGGCTTCGCCGAAGCCGCGCTTCACCGCGAGGGGGACCTCCATCACCGCCTGGAAGGTCACCGACGCGAAGGTGAGCGCGAGGAGGTCGGCGTGGGCGCCGCCCGCGAAGAGGACGCGGGCGATGGGCGCGGAGAGCGAGGCGCCGACCGCGGCGGTGACCACCCCCGCGGCGGCCACGGAGACGATCGCCGTCGAGATGACCACGTCGCGCGCGCGGCCCGGAGCGGCGTCGTGGACGTGGCGGTACACCGGGTCGGTGAGCGGGGTGGAGAAGGCCGCGATGACGACGAGGTCGAGCGTGTTGAGCAGCTCGAGGACGCCGTAGTCCGCCGGCCCGAGCCGGTGGGTGTACACGGGGACCATCACCACGCTCATCGCGCGCCCGAGCAGGGCCGCGGCGAGGTAGATGGCGCCGTCGGAGGCGATCCCGGCGAGGGGCGTCTCCGCGGGGGCCGACGGGGCGCGGTACGGGGTCTCGCTCACTGGTCGGTGATGACGAGCGAGGCGCCGCCGCCGAGGGCCATCCAGAGGGGCTGGGCGCCGGTGTTGTCGGGGCGGTCGGGGATGGCGGCGACGATGGCGTGGACGGCCCCGCCGATGCGCCAGCCGTACGCCAGAGGCCAGGAGCGCCCGACGAGCACGTTGGCGCCGCCGCCGAGCTGCGTGAGCGCGAAGGAGCAGTCGAAGTTGCGGCCGGTCATCGGGTTGCGGCAGACCGCGCCGGGGATCTCCACGCCCATGATGGCGACGCCGAGGGAGAGGCTCGCCCAGAAGCGCGAGGGGTGCTGCCAGCGGAGGCCCGCGCCGATGATGGACAGGGTGGTGGTGGAGTCGGCGGGCTGATCGCTCATGCGGACGACGTTGTTGACGACGACCGTGGGGGTGACCAGGGCCATCGCGCACGCGTCGATGTGGACGGCGAAGCTGGGCGAGAGGTTGACGCCGATGGCAAAATTGCCCATCGCGCCGAGGCCGCGGATGGTGATTGAGGGGCCGGAGCCGGTGGTGAAGAACCCCCCGTAGCCCACGCCCAGCGCGCCGCGGAAATAGAACCGCGGCGTCTCCGCGCGCGCCGCGGCGGGGAGCGCGAGGGCGGCGGCGGCGGCCACGAGGCTCGCGGTGAGGGGGCGCAGCATCGCCGCGGATGCTACGCGCGAACGGCCGCGGGCCACAATTGCAAGCGCGCGGCCCGACGCCCGTTGACCGGACGGCGCGCCGCGGGCGAGACTCCGCCCCATTCCCTGGAGGCACGCGTGACCCTGCGTACAGGCTCGATTCTTCTGACGTTGCTCTTCGCCGTGATCGCGGCGTGTTCCAACGATCCTGGTGGGGGCAACGGGGGCTGTACGCTCCCGCAGCTCTCCTGCAACGGGGCGTGCGTCAACGCCGCCGAAGACAACAACCACTGCGGCGCGTGCGGATCCCGCTGCGACACGGCCACGCAGTCGTGCGTGGCCGGGCGCTGCCAGCCCCTGTGCCCCAACGGCCAGTCGCGCTGCAACGGCGCCTGCGTCGACACCCGCACCAACCAGAACAACTGTGGCGTCTGCGGCATGCGCTGCGGCCCCGGCACCGTCTGCAAGATGGGCGTGTGCGAGGTGTCGTGCGGCGCGGGCCTGGAGCCCTGCGAGTCGTCGAAGGGCGACGGCGGCGCGGTGACCGTGTGCGTCGACAGCACGCGCGACCCGAGCCACTGCGGCGGCTGCGGCAACCGCTGCCGCGAGGGGACGCTCTGTCGGGGCGGCGTGTGCCGGGCCGAGTGCCCCGCGGGCCAGCTCGCCTGCGGTGACCGCTGCGTCGACCCGATGACCGACAACGCCAACTGCGGGTCGTGCCGCGCGGCGTGCATGACCAACTACGTGTGCACCGCGGGCCGCTGCCGCCTCGGGGACTGCCCGGCGGGCTCGACCCAGTGCAGCGGCCGGTGCGTCAACGTCATGACCGACCGCTTCAACTGCGGCGGGTGCAGCTCCGTGTGCCCGATGGGCCAGGTGTGCAACGCGGGCATGTGCGCGATCGGCTGCGCCGAGGGGCAGACGCTCTGCGGCGAAGACTGCATCGACGTGCGGACGAGCAACGACCACTGCGGCCGCTGCAGCAACCGCTGCCCCGCCGGCCAGGTGTGCCAGGCGGGCGCGTGCACGACGGTCTGCCAGATGGGGCAGATGCTCTGCGACGGGCGCTGCGTCGACCCGAGCTCCGACCGGCTGCACTGCGGCGGCTGCATGCGCCCGTGCCCGGGCTCGCAGCTCTGCGTGGGCGGCGCGTGCATGGCGATGTGCCCGGCGGGTCGGACGCTCTGCGGCGACACCTGCGTCGACGTGCAGACCGACCCCGCGCACTGCGGGATGTGCGGCCGCGCGTGCCCGGCGGGTCAGGTGTGCGGCGCGGGCGTGTGCCGGCCGCTGGCGATGGTGGACGGCGGGTGCGCGCCGCCGAGCCTGCTGTGCGGGGCGACGTGCACCAACACGCAGTCGGACAACAACCACTGCGGGCGCTGCGGCAACGCCTGCGCGGGCGACCGGCTCTGCGCGGCGGGGATGTGCGTGGCGCCGTGTCCGGCGGGCTCGGACCGCTGCGGCGCGGCGTGCACCAACATCACGATGGACCGCACCAACTGCGGCGCCTGCGGCAACGTGTGCCCGGGCACGCTGCCGTGCCTGGCGGGGGCGTGCGCGTGCCCGATGGGGCAGACGGCGTGCAACAACACCTGCGTCAACACGCAGACCGACCGGACCCAGTGCGGGCGCTGCGGCAACCTGTGCCCGGGGTCGGTGCCGTGCACGGCGGGCGCCTGCGCGTGCCCGATGGGGACCACCAACTGCAGCGACGCGTGCATCGACACGCAGAGCGACCCGATGAACTGCGGGGCCTGCGGGATGCGCTGCGCCGCGGGGCTGTTCTGCGTGCGGGCGACGTGCACGACGGCGCCGCCGACGCGCTACATGCGGGTGCCGATGCCGCCGACGGTGACCTTCGTCCCCGCGTGCATGACGCCGGGGGCGGTGATGATGCTCGCGGGGGCGGACGACGCGTCGTTCCTGACGCCGCTGGCGTTCCCGTTCCGGTACTGGGCGACGGACCTGATGATGGGGGCGATGGTGAACGTGTCGTCCAACGGCTTCCTCAACCTCAACGGGGTGTCGGCGGCCAACCTCTCGGGCATCGTCCCCTCGACCTCCACCCCCAACGCCACCATCGCGGCCTACTGGGGTGACAACCAGAACCGCGGCGCCCAGTGCGTCGCCACCGTCGGCACCGCCCCCTCGCGCCAGCAGGTGTTCCTCTGGAACGACGCCATGCACTGCTGCGGCGAAGACCCGGCGGTCCACCACACCTACGAGGTGATCCTCAACGAGACGGGCACCATCGACGTGCTCTACCAGACCATGATGGGCGCGGAGGAGCAGACCGTGGGCATCGAGAACCAGACGGGCACCGCCGGCGTGCCGGGCTGCGCCGACGGCACCAGCTACTCGTGCGTCCCCGCGACCGGCCAGCGCGTCCGCTACACCCCCATCCCGTGAGCCTCGCGGCCTGAGACCTTCAGCATCCCACGGAGAAGTCCTTTGAAGCTTCACAGTCTCTGGATCGCGACCCTGGCGCTCAGCCTCGCCGCCGGCTGCAGCGACGACCCTCCCCCCGTCTTCACGCAGGACGTCCCCCCCGCGTCGGACATGGAGGAGCCCACCGACGGCCCCTGCTCGCTCCCGAACATCATGTGCGGGCGGCGCTGCGTGAACCCCGCGGAGGACCCGACCAACTGCGGCGGGTGCAGCGTCAACTGCGGCACGGGGCGCGTCTGCATCAACGGCCGCTGCGACAACCAGTGCCCCGAGACCCCGACGCGCCAGACCCGCTGCGACAACCGCTGCACCGACACCAACGTCGACCGCGCCAACTGCGGCGGCTGCGGCACCCTCTGCCCCGAGGGCCAGGTGTGCTCGGGCGGCTCGTGCCAGATCGAGTGCGGCCCGCAGTACACCTCCTGCGCGGTGACCGCGCCCGACGGCGGCGTCGACGCGGGCGACGCGTCGGGCCCCGCGGTGCGCTGCGCCGACCTCCGCGTCGACGACCAGCACTGCGGCGCGTGCAACAACCGCTGCCCCCTCGGCAACGCCTGCGTCAACGGCGCCTGCGAGCTCCGCTGCCCCCGCGGCCAGACCGTCTGCGACGGCCGCTGCATCGACCTCATGACCTCGCAGACCGACTGCGGGGCGTGCGGCAACCGCTGCACGGGGCTCCAGCGCTGCACCAACGGGAGCTGCACCGGCATGGCCTGCCCGGCGGGCACCATGGACTGCGGCGGCACCTGCGCCGACCTCCAGTCGAACGTCTCGCACTGCGGGATGTGCGGCAACGCGTGCCCGTCGCCGCAGTTCTGCCGGGCGGGGCGCTGCGTGCTGGAGTGCCCGACGGGCCGCAACGCCTGCGACAACCGCTGCGTCGACCAGCAGACCGACCGGACCCACTGCGGGATGTGCGGCAACGTCTGCCCCGCCGGTCAGGTGTGCCAGATGGGCATGTGCCGGCTCGTCTGCCCGATGGGGACGATCGCGTGCATGGGCCGCTGCGTCGACCCCTCGTCCGATCGGGTCAACTGCGGCGCCTGCGGGACGGTGTGCGGCGCGGGTCAGCTCTGCAACGGCGGCACCTGCGCGCCGCGCTGCGCCGACACCCAGACCAACTGCAACGGCATCTGCGTCGACACCGGCGTCGACCCCACCAACTGCGGCGCCTGCGGGGTCACCTGCGGCGCGGGCTACGCCTGCCAGGGGGGCTTCTGCCGCCCGCTGGTGGGCACGGACGTCGCGGGCTGCGCGCCGCCGAGCGTCCAGTGCGGCGCGGTGTGCGCGGACATCCGCAACGACAACCAGAACTGCGGCCGCTGCGGCAGCCGCTGCACCGCCGACCGGCTCTGCATCCAGGGCGCGTGCGTGGCGCCCTGCCTGGCCGGGCAGACGCGCTGCGGCGCCGCGTGCGTCAACCTCCTCGGCGACCGGGCCAACTGCGGTCGCTGCGGGATGACCTGCACCGCGCCGCTCTCCTGCGTGTCGGGGATGTGCTCGACGGAGCCCACCTTCCGCATCGACTCGCTCAGCGCCGACGCGATGATGTGTCGGCTCATCGAGCACGGCACCGCCTCGGGCGACGACCGCGGCGGCATCGCGATCTCCTCGTCGCGGGTGTTCTACACGGGCGACACGGCGACGATCCACGCGTCGCTGGTCGACCTGTCGGGCGTCGCGCCGGTGATGGGGACGCCGACGCAGCACGACGGCCTCGTGCACGACCTCGCGTCGGGTGAGGTCTACGTGCTCATGAACGCCGCGGGCGCGGAGATCACGCAGACCACGGCCTTCAACTTCGCGGTCACCCAGCTCGGCGTGCTCAACGGCACCACGGGGGCGCTCACCACCGGGCGCGTCCGCCTGTCGCAGGCCATCGGCCTCGGGAGCGGCCCGGGCATCTTCGCGGGCCGGGGTCGGATGTACATCCACACCGGGGCGATCACCACGCCGCCGATGGGGGCGACCACCAACACCTGGTACGAGGTGCGCCTCCCCTCGGGCGATGTCACCTCCCTCCGCACGGGCGTCACGGCGCCGACCCACACGTTCTGCGAGAGCTGGGCGTACTGGGGGGTGGCGGAGTTCTTCGACAGCGAGCGCTTCGCCGTGTACGTCGAGGGGTCGAGCCGCATCGTGCGCTACCGCATCCGCGACGCGATGATCTCCACCCTGCTCATGACCCCGACCACCTTCCCGATGAACCTCTCGGACATGTGCTCGTTCACCGTCTCTCCGACCAACGGCCGGTGGTACTTCCACCACGAGGGTCAGAGCTTCGCCGGGGGCATGGACGAGTCGCTCGCCTACTGCCCCGCCCGCACCTCGACGCCCTGAAGCGTCCCTCTTCCCAGGGCGCGCGGCCGGTGTATCGTCGCGCCCCCCAATGACCACCGACCCCCGCACCCAGTGGCGAGAGACCGTCGCCGCCGACGAAGACGCCCGCTTCGAACGCTACGGCGAGGAGCTCGTCGCCCTGCGCCGCGCCGCCGCGGGCGGTGAGCCCCAGGGCCGCTCGCTCCACACCAAGTCGCACGTCAACGCCGAGGCGACCTTCGAAGTGCTCCCCGGCGTCCCCGACGAGCTCCGCGTCTCGCTCTTCGCCACACCCGGCCCGAAGCGCGCCTACGTCCGCTACTCCAACGGCATCGGGCGCCGCCAGTCCGATCAGAAGCCCGACCTGCGCGGCCTCGCCGTGAAGGTGCTCGACGTGCCGGGCCGCAAGCTCATCCCCGGCCTGGAGGGCGCCACCACGCAGGACTTCCTCTGCATCACCTCGCCCACCATCGCCTTCCGCGAGGTGGAGGAGTTCATGGCCTTCGTGCGCGCCGAGGCCGGGGGCCAGCTCCTGCTCCTCCCGCGGCTCATCGGCGCGGTCGGGTTCGGTCGCACCCTGCAGCTCCTGGGGCGGCTCGCGAAGCTCCCGCAGCCGCGCACGCTCGCGAGCGCACACTTCTACACCGCGGCCCCGACGAAGCTCGGACCCTTCGCCGCGAAGTTCTCCTTCGCCCCGACCGGGCCCGCGGGCGAGCGTCGGGGGAGCGGCTACGACCTGCACCGCGACGACCTCGCCGCGCGCCTGAAGGAAGGAGACCTCACCTACGCCTTCCGCGCGCAGCTCTACGTCGACGAAGCCACCACGCCCATCGAAGACGTCTCGGTCGAGTGGCCCGAGGCGAAGTCCCCTTGGGTCGACCTCGCCCGGCTCACCATCGGCCGCGTCGACGTCGACGGCCCCGATGGGCGCGCGGCCGCCGAGCGCATCGAGGCCCTCTCCTTCGATCCGTGGCACGCCACCGACGACCTCCGCCCCCTCAGCGCCGTCATGCGGGCGCGCAAGCACGCCTACAAGCACAGCGTGATCGCCCGCGGCGCCGCCCCCGAGCCATGAGCGCGCGCGTCGCCGTCATCGCCCCGTCGTCCTCGTTTCCCGCGGAGGAGTTCGAACGGGGCCTCGCCTGGCTGCGCGCGCGGACGGAGGTGCGCGTCGACCCGCGCTGCCTCGACCGCCTGGGCTACCTCGCGGGCCACGACGACGCGCGGGCGGCGGTGGTGCTCGACGCGCTGCGCGACCCCGCCGTGCGGTGCCTCTGGGCGGCGCGCGGCGGCTACGGCGTCACGCGCCTGCTCGAACGCCACGGCGAGGCCATCGCGGACGCGCTGCGCCGTGACCCGAAGCCCGTCGTCGGCTTCAGCGACCTGACGGCCCTCCACGCGCTGTGGGCGCGCGCGGGGGTCCCCTCGATCCACGGGACGATGGTGTCGGCCCTGCACCGCACGGACGTCGCGCGCGGCGAGGCGTGGGCGACGCTCGTCGGTGAGACCCCTGCGCCCTGGGAGGGGCTGGAACGCGTGTGCGGCGGCGGCGTCGCCGAAGGGGTCGCGCGCGGCGGCAACCTCTCGCTCCTCGCGGCGCTCGTGGGTACGCCGTGGCAGCTCGACCTCCGCGGCGCCGTGCTCTTCCTCGAAGACGTCAACGAAGCGCCCTACCGCGTCGACCGCATGCTCACCACGCTCCGCCTCGCGCGCGCCCTCGACGGCGTCGCGGCGGTGGTGCTCGGGGACTTCACCGGCGGTGGTGAAGGCCCCGACGGCGCCACCGTCGACCTCGTGCTCTGGGAGCGCCTGGAAGCCCTCGGCGTGCCGGTCGTCGCGGGGGCTCCCTTCGGCCACGGGAAGCGGCAGCGCCCGTGGGTGTCGGGCGGTCGGGTGGTGGTCGACGCCGCGCGCGGGACCGTGACCCTCGACCCGTTGGCCGCGCGCTTCACCCTCCCGCCCTCGATGGCCGCGACGTGAACCGCATCGCCTTCGATCTCGGCGCCCGTCGCGTGGGGGTGAGCCTCCACGACGACGACGACGTGCTGGCGCGGCCGCACGCCACCCTCGACGCGAACGAAGGGCTCCTCGACGCGCTCGTCGCCGCTGCGACTGCAGCCGCGGCCGAGGAGGTGATCGTCGGGCTCCCGCTCAACCTCGACGGCACCGACGGGCCCGCGGCGAAGGGCGCGCGCCGCGTCGCGAAGGCGCTCCAACGACGCCTCGCCGTGCCCGTGGTGCTCTGGGACGAGCGGCTCACCACGATGCAGGCCGAGCGCACGCGCCGCGAGCGGGGCGTGAAGGGGCGCGTGGGCATCGACGCCGAGGCCGCGGCGATCCTCCTCCAGTCGTACGTCGACGCGCGCCGCGGCGGATCGGGCTGGACCGACGAGGACCTGTGAGCGCCCGCGCCCGCGCACCGCAGCGCCAGCGGGCGAACCGAGCGCGCAGCGCCCGCTCGACGTGGTTCGCCCTCGCCGCGATCGCGCTCCTCGGCGTGGTGGCTCTTACGGGCTGGTACCTCATCACCCCGCGGCGCGGTCGCGGGGTGGCGGTGCGCGTCACGGTGCCCGCGGGCGTCAGCGCGGCGACGCTCACCACGCTGCTCTGGCGCGCGGGCGTCATCGACCGGCCGTGGGCGTTTCGCCCGCTCCTCGTGCTGAGCGGGACGCACGGTCGGGTGCGGGCGGGGATGGTCCCGCTGCGCGATGACCTGGCGCCGCGGGCGGTGCTGCGGGCGCTCGCGCATGGGGGCGGGCTCGTGCGGGTGACGATCCCCGAGGGCTTCACGCGCTTCGAAATTGCGCGCAGACTCGATGCGATGGGCGTGTGCGACGACGAAGCCTTCCTCGCGAGCACCGAGTCTCCGGCGGCGGTGCGGCGCGCGGGGGCGACGGCGGTGGGGGTCGCCGCGACGGTGGAGGGGTACCTCTTCCCCGACACCTACGACCTCCCGCTCGGGGCGCCCTGCGACGAGGTGGTCGAGCGGATGACGGGGGTGTTTCATCGGCGCCTGGACGCGCTGCGGGGGAGGCACCCCGCGGGCTTCGCGCGGGTGGCGGCGCTGGCGGGCGACGAGGGCGACCCGGTGCGCGTGCTCGTCACCCTCGCGTCGATCGTCGAGAAGGAGACGGGCCTCCCTGACGACCGCCCCCACGTCGCCAGCGTCTTCTGGAATCGCCTCACTCGCCCGGATTTTCTCCCGCGTCTCCTGCAGAGCGACCCCACCGTCACGTACGGCTGCCTGGCGGGGCCGCGGGCGGGCGTCCCCCTCGCGTGCGCCGCGGGTGACGGCGGCGTGGCCCCCATCACCGCCGCGATGCTCAACGACGCGCGCAACCCCTGGAACACCTACCGCCACGAGGCGCTGCCCCCTACGCCCGTGTGCAACCCCGGCGCCGCGGCGCTCGCGGCGGTGCTCGACCCGATGGCCTCCGACGACCTCTATTTCGTCGCGCGGGGCGACGGGCGCTCGGTCTTCGCCGCCACCCTCGACGCGCACCGGCGCAACGTCCGCGAGCACCTCCGGCGCACCCCCCTCGGAGGCGCCCCGTGAACGCCTGGCTGAAGCACCTCGATCGGCGTTTCCCCGCGGTCGTGGCCTTCGCGCGCTCGCGCATCCTCCGCACGATCCTCTTCGGCTTCGCGCTCGTCGCGGGCATCCTCGGCGTCGGGCTCGTGGTGGTCAACCAGCGGATGGAGTCGGTCAACCGCCGCTTCCGGGCCATCCTCACGCGCGACGTCGCGGTCGTCGCCGAGCTCGAGGCCATCATGCGCCTCACCTCCGCCCTCCAGAACAACAAGCGGGGCTACATCCTCACCGGTGAGGTCGACTTCCTCACGCGCTACGACACCTCGCGCATCGCCCTCGCCATGCGCCTCGGGCAGACGCGCGTGGGCATCGTCGGCCGCCCCGCCATCAGCCGCCGGTTCGAACGCGTGAGCGAGCTCATCGCCCAGTACGTCGACGACTCCAGCGGCAACATCGTGCTCATGCAGCGCGCGACCCGCGGTGAGATCCCGATGGAGACGGCCCTCGCGGCGGCCCGGCAGACCGCCGCGCTCCGCACCGTCGACGAGGCGGTCACGCTCCTCGACGAGATCCACAACGACCTCTACCGCACGTTCGAAGAGCAGCGGCAGAGCGCCGAGGAGGCCGCCGTCCGGGCCCGCCTCATCGCCGTCGCGTGCATGGTCGTCGCGCTCCTCGCCTCCATCGTGTACGGGATGCGCGTCGCGGCCGACATCGGCGGCGCCCTCGCGTCGGTGCGCCGCTCGATCGAGGCCACCGGCCGCCGCGAGCCCACGCGCCCGCTCCGCTCGCGCGACGACGAGATCGGCGACCTCTACCGCGCCTTCGAAACGATGACCGACCGCATCGCGGGCTTCGAAGCCGAGCTCCGCGACCGCGTCGAGGCGCAGCAGCGCACCCTCAGCGAGCTCCGCCGCTCCAACGACGCCCTCGGGCGCGCGATGCGGGTCAAGAGCGACTTCCTCGCCACCATGAGCCACGAGCTCCGCACGCCCCTCAACGCCGTCATCGGCCTCTCGGCGCTGCTGCTCGACTCGCCCGCCGAGCAGCTCTCGCCCCGCGCCCGCCAGGCGCTGGAGACGATGCGCGCCTCGGGCAACCACCTGCTCACCCTGCTCAACGACATCCTCGACCTCGCCAAGATCGACGCTGGCAAGCTCACCTTCCGCGAGGAGCCCATCGAGCCGCTCCCCCTCGCGCGCTCCTGCCTCGCGACCGTGATCCCGCTCATCGGCGAGAAGGAGATCGAGGTGACGCTCGAGTCCGCCCCGGACGTCGGGCTGCTGCGCGGCGACCCGGTGCGCGTGCGCCAGGTGCTCCTCAACCTCCTCTCCAACGCCGTGAAGTACACCGACCGCGGCGCGGTTCGCGTGCGGGTGGCCCGTGACGACGACCGGATCGCCTTCCACGTCACCGACACGGGCATCGGCATCGCGACCGACCAGCACAGCGCGCTCTTCGAGGAGTTTCGCCAGATCGCCAGCGGCGACGCCCGCCCGTACGGCGGCACGGGCCTCGGGCTCGCGCTGTCGCGGCGGATGGCGCGCGCCATGAGCGGCGACATCGAGGTCGAGAGCCACCCCGGCCACGGGAGCACCTTCACCCTCTACCTCCCCGCGATCAACCCGCGGGTCCATGGAGCAGCCGATGCGGCTCGAGTCGCTTCCGCCTGATGTCCCTAGCGCGACGGCCCGCGCCCGTGTGCTCGTGGTCGACGACGTGGCCGCCAACCGCTTCCTCTACTGCGCCGTGCTCGAGGACGACGGGCACGACATCACCGAGGCCGCCGACGGCGTGAGCGCGCTGGCCGCGCTGCAGGGCGGCGCCTTCGACCTCGTCCTCCTCGACGTCTCCATGCCCGGGATGGACGGCATCGAGGTGCTCCGGTGCATTCGTGAGCGCGCCGACGGCGGCCCCGCGGTGCTCATCCTCACGGCCGCGGCGCGCGAGCCCGCGGCCATCGAGCGCGGCCTCGCCCACGGCGCCGACGCCTACCTCACCAAGCCCGTCGAGAACCGCGAGCTCGCCGCCCGCGTCCGCGCCGCCATCCAGATCCATCGCCTGCGCCGCGAGCTCGCCGCGCTCCGCCGCGACCAGACCGCGATGCTCGTCCACGACCTGCGCCACCCCCTCGCCAACCTCTCGATGCTCGCCGAGGTGATCGAGTCGGAGGAGCTCAACCCCGAGGAGCGCCGCAACGCCGCGGGCCTCATCCGTCGCATGGTCGACGACCTCGGCCGCCTCGTCGACACCGTGCTCACCGCGTCGCGCCTGGAGGCGGGGGTGTTCAGCGTCGAGCCCCGCCCGGTCGCGCTGCACGACCTCATCGCGCCGTCCATCGAGGTGTTCGGCGCGCTGGCCCAGCGTCGGCGGGTCGCGCTGGAGGTCGCCCCGGTGCCCGCGCTCACCGTCTCCGCTGACCCGGCGCGCGTCCGTCAGGTGATCGACAACCTCCTCTCCAACGCGGTGAAGTTCAGCCCCCGCGGCGCGACGGTGCGCGTCAGCGCGCGGCAACGCGACGGCTTCGCGGAGGTCACCGTGTCCGACGCGGGCCCCGGCGTCGCGCCCAACGAGCGCGCGGTGATCTTCGACCGCTACCGACAGACCGCCGCGGGGCGCTCGCGAGGCGGCGCCGGCCTCGGCCTCGCCATCGCCGCCGGCATCGTCGCCGCGCACGGAGGCACCATCCGCTGCGAGAACGCCGCGCCCTGCGGCGCCGACTTCACCTTCACGCTCCCGCTCGTGCACACCTGACGGTCGCGTCGACATTCGCGTCGCGCGCCCACACCGCCCGGCGCGCCCGCCCGTCAGAGTGAGACCGCGCGGGCTCCCCTGGGATTGGGTCTTCGCCCCCCGCGTGCACCACCCGGAGAGTGAATCGTATGGGCCGCGCACCGCGCCGGGCCTTCGGGGCCCTGTTGTGTCTCGTGTCATTCCTCGTCACCGCGGCCGCGCCTGCGCAGGACGTCGCGCCGCGCCGCGACCCCACCGCCGCGGAGCGCGCGAGCCTCCGTACGCTGGAGTCCGAGGTGGAGCCCTTCCTCCACCGCGCCGCGAGCTACCGCGCCACCCTCCAGTCGATCGTCGCCCGCGAGCACACCCGACGTCTCGACGACGCGTGGCGCCACTACGGCCGACAGATCGAGGCGGAGCGGGAGGCCGAAGCCGCCGCGCGTCGCCAGGCCATCGCGCGCTTCGAGCGCTTCCTCGCCGAGCACCCCGAGGACCCCGAGCGCACGCCCGACGTGATGTTCCGCCTGGCCGAGCTCTACTACGACGAGGCCGCGTGGGCGCGCCTCGCCCGCGATGACGCGCCCGCCGACCACCGCTGCGCCACGCTGCTCTACCGCCACGTCGTCGCCCGCTTCCCGCAGTACCGCCTGCGCGACGCGACGCACTACCTCCTCGGCTGGGTGCTCCAGGAGATGGGCCGTCTCGACGACGCCACGCGCGCCTGGGAGGCCCTCGCCTGCCCCGCGCAACGTCGCTACGACGCCAACACCTCCTTCGACCTCGCAGCCCCCCTCCAGCCCGTCGATGCGCCCCTCGCGTGCCCGGCCCTCTTCGCCCTCCTCCGCCCGCGCGCGCCCGCCCTCGTCACCCCCGACGTCACCCCCGACGTCACCGCCGCTGCCCCCCTCGACCCTGCTCGCTGCGAGGCCCTGCGCGGCGCCGACGGCGGGCCGAGCCGCTACGAGGCGGAGGTCTGGTACCACCTCGGCGACGCGCGCTTCGACGCCGACGACAACCCCGGCGCCATCGCCGCCTACGACGCCGCCATGCGCGCCGCGGAGCCTCGCGCGGGCGCACCGGGCGAGCGCTCACCGTTCTGGGCGAAGGCCCTCTACAAGCGCTCGTGGGCGCACTTCCGTCAGCCCGGCGGCTACGTCGACGCCGTCCGCGGCTTCGCCCGGCTCCTCGACCACCACGAGCGGACGGGCCTCGACGCCGCCGCGCGCGGCAGCCGCGCCGACGCGCTCCGCTGGGTGGGCGTGATCTTCTCCGAAGGCGAGTGGGACCCCACGACACCAGCGCCTGAATCCTCCCGCTGCCAGGCCCTCGTCGAGTCCCTCGCGCAGCCTCCGGCGGATGCCCCACGGCCCTTCGACTGCGCCGGCATCCTCCGCCTCGCCGCTCCCTTCACCACCGACGCGCTCCTCCGCGCCGCCCGCGACGAACGTCCACCCGCCCTGCCCACGGGCGCTGGCTACATCCCGCAAGACCGCGGCTGGACCCCCGACGCGTGGCTCGAGCTCGCCTCGGACTACCTCCTCCAGACGAAGCACTACGAGGCCATCACGCTCTACCGCCTCTTCCTCGCGCGCTTCCCGATGCACCTGCGCGCGCCCGACGCGGTGGAGCACATCGCCGCCGCCTACACCCGCCAGCGCCGCTTCGAAGAGGCCCTCGCCGCCCGTGACCGGATGCAGCGCTACGTCGAAGGGACCGCCTGGTGGGAGGCCAACCGCGACCACCCCGACGCCCTCCGCAGCGCCGAGCGACGCGCCCGCGACGTGCTCCACGACATCGCCCTGGAGCGCCACCAGAGCGCCGCCGCGCTGCGCCAGCAGGCCGTCGTCCTCACCCGCCAGGCCCAGGGTGCGTTGGGGGCCGAGCGCGCGCGGCTCCTGGCGAGCGCCGTCGAGGTGCTGCGCCGCTCGGACGCCGCGTACCACGACGCCGCGCAGGCCTACACCCGCTTCGTGCTCAACCACCCCAACGACGACGACGCCTACGCGTTTCGCTACAACCGGGCCGACGCGCTCTTCTGGGGGCGCGACCCGGCGGAGGCCGCGCGCGCCTACGCCGAGGTGCGCGACGCCAACGACGACGATCGCCACCTCGCGGCCGCGGCGTACATGGCCGTCCGCGCGCAGGAGGCCGCCGTCGTGGCGCAGACCCGCGAGCGTCAGATCGAGCCCTGCGACGCGCTCCGGGCGGGCGTACCCCGCGCCTCGCTCGTCGACGACCTCGGCGCCCCGCTGCTCACCGACGAGCAGGCGGCGTCCTGCGGTCGGAGCGAAGGGCGCCCGATGCCCGAGGCGATCGTCGCGCTGCAACAGGCCCGCCTCTTGTACGGCAGCCGCGTCCCCGCCGCGCTCGACCGGGCCGAGCAGCTCGCCGACGTGGTGGCCGCCGACGCCCCAAGGGAGCGGGCCGCGCCCTTCCACGAGAAGTTCGCCTACCTGCACGCGCGCACGCTCGTGGCCTTTGGGCGCGGGGCCGAAGCGGAGGCGCCGCTCCGCGCGCTCCTCGCGTCGTGCCGCGACCCGATGGTCGCCCGCGCCGCCTTCGCCGACCTCCACGCCGAGCTCGCCCGCACCGACCGCCTCGACGCCATCGAAGCGCTCCTCCGCGAGCCGTCCCGTGAGGGCTGCGTCACGGTGCCCACGCCCCTCGTGGAGGGGTACACGTTTCGCCGCGCGCTCGACCGCTACCACGACGCCGAGCGCGCCCCCGCCGCGGAGGCCGCCGCCCGCTTCGAAGCCGCCGCCCGGGCGATGGAAGACGCCGTCGCCCGCGCGCCCCGCCACCCCGACGCGCCCCTCGCGACCTTCTACGCCGCCCTCGCGTGGGAGCGCTGCGACCGCTCCGACACCGCCACGCAGGCCTACCTCCGCGTGCTGCGCGACCACGACCGCGCCGTCGACGATCGCGGCGACGCGCTCACGGGCGACGCGCTCACGCAGCGGGTCACGCTCCTGGAGCAGTCGCACTTTCGCGCGGCGGTCACCCTGGAGCGCCAGCTCGACTACGACGCGGCCCTCCGGCACTACCGCGCCGTCGCCGACGACCCGCGCTTCGGCGCCGCGACCGATCACGCGCGCCACGCCCACGACGCGCTCACCGCGGCGGCCCTCCTCACGTCGCAGCTCGGTCGTCACGCCGAGGCCGAGCGCGCGTGGCAGCGGCTCCTCCCGGCGGCCCGCGACGGCGACGAGCGCGCGGAGGTCGCCTGGCGCCTCGCCGAGCTGCCGTACCGCGCGGGCGATCACGCCGCCGCCGTCCGCTCGCTCACGCGCTACCTCGCCGAGACGCCCGCCGACGCGCACACCGCGCAGCACCGCGTGCGGGCCCAGCACACGCTCGCCCTCGCGCACCGCGCCCTCGGTGACGAAGCGCGATCCCGGCGGGCGCTCCGCGAGGTGGTGACGGTGTTTCGCGCCTCGGGGGCGCCCGTCGGCACGCCCGGCGCGGCCCTCGCGGCGGAGGCCCTCTACGCCGACCTCCACGACCGCGCGACCGCCTTCGAACGCACGGCCTTCACGCGCGGCGACGCGGCCTCGCTCCGCGCGCAGGTCACGCGGGCGCGCGCCGAGCTCGCGGCGCTCGACGCCGCCGCGCGGGAGGTGGTCGCGCTGCGCGGGGGCGAGTTCTCCATCGGCGCGCTGGTGGATCAGGGGGAGGCCCACGAGCACCTCGCGACGCTGGCGTCGCGGGTGGGGGAGTTCCTCGACGTCGCGGACGCCCCGCAGCACCGCGCCGCCCGCGCCGCGATCGCGCGCCTCCGGGCGCTCGCTCGACGGCTCCCGACGCAGCGGGAGCGGCTCACGGTGCAGGCCGACGCGCTCGAAGCGCAGCTCGACGCCCAGCAGCGCGCCTTCATCGACGCGGTGCAGTCCGCGTTCGACGGTGAGGCCGACGTCGAACGTCAGCTCGCCGTGATCAACTACGCCACCGCCGTCCACACGGCGCGCGCGCAGAACCTCCCCACCCCCTTCGCCGCCCGCGCGTTGGAGCGCCTCCACGCCGACGACAACCGCCGCTTGCTCGATGCGGCGATGGCGCGGCAGCGGGCCTTCCCGTACACGCCGGGGATGTTCGACGCGCAGGCCCCGGGCGCGACGCTCACGCAGTCCACGCCCGAAGCCACGCCCCACGTCGCCGCCGACTGACGATCAGTAGGGCGCGTTCTCGCCCCAGTGCGCGCGGAGAAACTCCCGTCGCCCCGAGTGCTCGTGGTAGCCGTTGTAGCGGTCGGGCGTCGTCCGGTAGAAATTCTGGTGGTAGTCCTCCGCCACCCAGAACACCACGGCCTCCTCGATGGGCGTCACGATGGGCTCGCGAAACACCCCCGACGCCGCGATCTCGCGCTTCGAACGCTCCGCCGCCGCGCGCTGCTCGGGCGTGTGCACGTAGATCGCGCTCCGGTACTGGTGCCCCACGTCGGAGAACGCGCGGTCGACCGCCGTCGGGTCGATGCGCCGCCAGAACACGTGGAGGAGCTGCTCGTACGTCACCCGCGCCGGGTCGTAGAGCACGCGGATCGCCTCGGCGTGGCCCGTCCCGTGGTTGCTCACCTGCTCGTAGCCCGGGTGCAGCTCGGGGCCGCCGGTGTAGCCCGAGATGGCGTCGCGCACGCCCGAGATCTGCTCGAACGCGGCCTCCATGCACCAGAAGCAGCCGCCCGCGAAGGTGGCCACCGCGAGGCCCGCGGGAGGCGGCGGCGCGGGCTCGGTGCCGCCGCGCAGATCGACCGGCGCCGCGGGCGCCGCGGGCGCGTGGTCGGCCGTGGCGTGCGTGGGCGACGCGCTCGCGGCGGGCGGCGCGGAGCGGTTGCACGCGGCGAGGAGGAGGAGCGAGGCGAGGAGGTTCTTGTGCATCGGAGCGGCATACGCCGCGCGGGGGGAGGCGGTTTCGTGTCAGCCCTTCGCCTTCGCACGCTTCGGCTTCGTGGCCGCCGCCTGGAAGGCCTTCGCGGGCTTGAAGCGCACCACCTTGCGCGCCGGGATGGTGATCGCCTCGCCGGTCTTCAGGTTGCGCCCCTTGCGCGCCTTGCGCTCGCGCACGGTGAACGAACCGAAGGCCGCGATGCGCACCGCGTCGCCGTTGCGCAGCGTGGCTGCGATGCTCGCGAACACGTCGTCCACGATGGACTTCGCCTCCTTGCGGGTGAGCTGGGAGTGGGCGCCGAGCAGGTCGTCGATGAGGTCTCGCTTCGAGGTTGCCATGGGGTCGACGCTACCTCAGTCCCGCGCGCGAATTCAGCAACATCCGTCGCGCCGCGGCGGTGGTACACCCGACGCGCCAT
Organism: Polyangiales bacterium; assembly: GCA_044375895.1. Taxonomy (GTDB): domain Bacteria; phylum Myxococcota_A; class Polyangia; order Polyangiales; genus CAISKJ01. The sequence continues at coordinate 54,400 of JBILLV010000006.1, forward strand.
GCGCTCCTCCGACGACCTCCTCGACATCCTCCGTGCCGTCGCCCGCTCCCGCTGCGAGGGGGCCGACGCCGCCCACGACTGGCTCCACGTCACCCGCGTCGCCGCGAGCGCCCGACGCATCGCCCTCGCCGAGGGAGCCGACGTGACCGTCGCCGTCGCCGCGGCCCTCCTCCACGAGCTCTTCAACTACCCCAAGGGGCACCCCGACTCGCGGCGCTCGGGCGAGGTGTGCGCCGAACACGCCGCCGTCGTCCTGCGCGAACACGGCTGGGACGACGTCCGCGCCGAGGCCGTCTGCTACGCGATCCGCGTGCACCCGTTCTCGCTCGGCGTGACGCCCACCACCCTCGAAGCGAAGGTGCTCCAGGACGCCGACCGCCTCGACGCCATCGGGGCCATCGGCGTCGCCCGCTGCTTCGCCACCTGCGCGGACATGAAGCGACCTTTCTACGACCCCGACGACCCCCGCTGCGAGCGCCGCGAGCCCGACGACAAGCTCTGGGGCATCGACCATTTCTACAAGAAGCTCCTGCGCCTCGAAGCGGGCATGCACACCGCCACCGCGCGCGCCCTCGCCGCCGAGCGAACGGGCTTCATGCGCGCGTTTCTCGACCGCCTCGCCGCGGAGATCGAGGGCTGACCGGACGCCCCTTCCGCCGCGCCCTGACCGTATGGTAGGTTCGCTCTTACCGATGTCGAAAGCGCGCGCAGCAGACGGCCAGGACGTTCGTTCGCAGGTGATCGCGGCGGCCACGCGGCTCTTCGCGGCGCGCGGCTTCGACGGGACGTCGCTGCAAGACCTCGCCGACGTGGTGGGCGTCACCAAGCCCGCGGTGCTCCACCACTTCCCCTCGAAGGAGCACATCCGCACGGCGGTGCTGGAGTCGCTGCTGGAGCACTGGCGCGAGGTGATGCCGCGGCTCTTCCTCGCGGCGAGCGCCGGGGAAGACCGCTTCGACGCGATCTACGGCGAGCTCCAGCGCTTCTTCGGCGCCAACCCCGACCTCGCCCGCGTGCTCATTCGGGAGAACCTCGACCGCCCCGAGTCGACCCAGCGGCTGCTGCGCGGCCCGGTGCGCCCGTGGCTCTCGGCCATCGCGGGCTACGTGCAGGCGGGCACCGAGCGCGGGCGCCACCCCGCCGACCTCGACCCCGAGGCCTACGTGATCCTCGCGCTCCAGCTCGTGATCTTCAGCAGCGCGACGGGCCCCGTCGTCAGCGTCGCCATCGACGAGAGCGAGGACGGGCGCAAGCGGTACTACCGCGAGGTGGCGCGCATCGCGAAGGCCGCCCTCTTCAGCTCGGCGCCCGAGCGGGTGGTGACCGAGACGGGCCCTCACCGCGCGCGGGCGTGACCTTCCCCCGCGGCCGCGTCATCCACGCGAGCATCCGCTCGGCCCACACGCCCACCCGGCTCACCGGCGCGCGGATCACCACCTCGTAGCGCTCGAGCGCGCCCTCGCGCAGCGCGCCGTCGATGCGGTCGAGCCCTTCGGTCACCGCGCGCTCATGATGCGCTCGACCGGCCTCGACGTCGCGCTCGGGTTCGAACGCTTCCCCCACGTCGACGAAGAGGTGCGGCCGCTCCGTCCCCATGAACTCGTAGCGCAGCGCGACGGGCACGGTGCGGGCCTTCGCGACGCGCGCGACCTCGGCGCTCCCGCGGCGGAAGCCCAGCGGGCGCTCGGTGACAGGGCGCTCGCGGCCTTGCGGAAACACCACCACGGCCTTGCCCGGCCCGCCCAGGAGCCGCGCGGCGTAACGGATCACGGCGGCCCCGTCCGACGCGTTGGTGAGGTCGACGCCGAAGGCCCCGATGAGCCCGAGGAAGGGGAGCCGCACGAGGTTGCTCGCGTCCATCATCGCGTAGGAGTCACACGGCGCCACCCGCTCGGTCAGCACGAGGGCCACCATCGGGTCCCACCAGCTCGTGTGGTTGGCGATCAGCACCACGGGCCCCGCCGCCAGCGCGTCGCGGAGGTGCTGCGCGCCGGCCACGCGCACGGTCTCGAAGCTCGCCTGCATGCGCCCCGCGATGTGCCCTGCGAACCACCGGCGAAACCACGCGCTCTTCCGCGCCGGGATCACGGCGAGGCCTCCCACAGCGCCCGCGCGATCCCGACGCCCCAGCGCGACACGCCCATCGCCCCCAGCACCCGAAACACCTCGGGGTACACCCGCGGGTGCCGGCGCGACGTCTCGTAGAGAAACCGCACAAAATCCCGCACCGGCATCTCGTCGCGAAGCATCGCCCCGTAGGGCCCGTTGCCCATCGCGTGGAGCGTCGAGAAGGCCGCGTCGAGCAGGGTGTTGAGCTCCCCCGCGCGCGCCGCGGACTGCGGCGGCGACGCGATCATGTGGGCCAGCGCGCCCGTCCCCGCGTGGAGGGCGGTGTCGTGAACCACCGACCCGTGGGGCCTCCCCTCGACGGCGTCGGCGATGCGCTCGCTCCCCACGTCGAGCGAGCGGAGCGTCGCGCCGAAGCCGCAGTAGGTGAGCGGCGACTGGCGCGCGGCCGCGTCCCCCACCAGCACGATGCGCGGCGACGGCGCGCGCGGCGCGGGCGTGAGCCGCGACCAGCCCGGGATGTACCCGAAGGTGGGGCGCGCGAGCTTCACGTCGCCCCGCTTGTACCGCGGCAGCGCGTCGAAGAAGCGCGCGTAGAGCGCGAGCAGCGAGCCCGCCCCCACCCGCTCCGTCCGGTCGTAGTAGAAGAGGTACACCGTGGTCTCGCCCGCCCGCGCGGGGAAGGCCTCCCAGATGTGCTGGCGCCCGTCGTCCACCCCCTCCGTCGTGACAAGAATCTCCCCCACGGACGGGTCGATCGCGTCGGGCTCGCTCCCGACGGTGATCCCTTCGAGCACGCCGCCCACGGTGGGGCACATGAGGTCGGCCGTCGCCGACGGAGACGAGGCCCCGCGCGCGTCGATCATCACCCGCGCCGTCACCTCACGCGCCGCGCCGCTCGCCACGCGGAAGCGCAGCGCCACCGCGTCGCCGCCCGTGGCGTGGCCCACCAGCGTGTGCCCGTCATGGAACACCACCCCCAGCGCCTCCGCCCGCCGCCGCGCGAGCGCGAGGAGCGCCCCCGCGTCGACCGCGCAGTCGAGCACGCCCGTCACCGGGTACGAGCCCCCGCCGTGCCACCGACAGACGCCCTCGCGGTACTGCGCGAGGATCACCCCAGCGAGCGCCTCGCGGGTCACCACCCCCGCGTCGACGAGTCGACCGAGCTCGGGGAGCGAGGCGTTCCACTCACGGTGGGCGACGGCCGCGGTGCCGCGTTCGAAGACGGCGACGCGCAGGCCCTTCGCCGCGAGGACGGGCGCGTACAGGATCGACAGCCCGCCCCCCACCAGCGCCACGTCGAAGTCCGCCCGCGCCCCCGCATCGGGAGCCGCCGGCGCGTCGTCGTCTCGCGCGCGCTCACCCCGCGTCGCGTCGAGGTGCTCCAGCCGCTCGACGAGCTCCGCGCTCGCCCGCTCCCGCACCCGCTGCCTCGCCTCGGCGATGTCCATCACGAGCCTCCCGGGAGCGCCTTCGCGCCCGCCACCGCGTCGATGAGAAAGCCCACCTCCGCCAGCGCCGGCGGGTCGTTCGCTTGTGGCTCTGCGCTCGTCGAGAAGCGGGCCCCCCACGCCTTCAGCACCAGCCCGAGCTTGCGCCCGCGCGACACCACCGCGCGCCGGTCGACCGAGTTGCCCCCGCGGGCGCGCACCACCCGCCCGATGTCCGCGTACAGCAGCCGCGCCGCCCGGATCGCCGGCCGACAGTCGCGCGGCAGCATCGGAACGCCCCGATCGGCGCGCGCGTAGAGCGCGTCGGCCTCCTTCAAGAGCCGCTCGGTCACCGCGCCGATCGCGGGCGTGAAGACGGGCTGCGCGCGCCACGCGTCGACGTCCACCCCGGCCTCACGGAGCCACGCGCCCGGGAGGTACACCCGGCCGTTGCGCGCGTCTTCGCCCACGTCGCGCGCGATGTTGGTGAGCTGCATCGCCGCGCCCAGGTCGCACGCGCGGGCCAGCACGCCGGGCTCGCGACGTCCCATGAGCAGGGTCATCATCACGCCCACCGCGGAGGCCACGCGGGCGGAGTACGCCAGCACGCCCGAGAGGTCGTCGTACGAGCGGCCCTCCACGTCCCACGCGAAGCCCTCCAGCAGCGCCTCGGGGATGGCCCGCGGGATGTCGTGCCGTGCCACCACCCCGGCGAAGGCCCTGTCTACGGGGTGGTCTTGCGGGGCGCCGCGGTAGGCGCGGTCGAGGCGCTCGCGGAGTCGTTCGAGCGCCTCCGGGCCCTGGCGCGGGGAGACGAGGTCGACGGCGTCGTCGGAGACGCGGCAGAAGGCGTACACCACCGAGGCGGGAGCGCGCACCCGCGCCGGCAGCAGCAGCGAGGCCGCGTGGAAGCTCTTCGAACCCTCGCGCAGGATCTCACGGCACCGCGCGATGTCGTCGTCGAGGCGCGAGCGTTCGTCAGCGACGAGCATCGGGGACCACGGTGTCGAGCACCCGCGCCGACGACAGGACCCCCGGCATCCCCGCCCCCGGGTGCGTCCCCGCGCCGACGAGGTAGAGCCCGGCGATGTCCTCGCTCCGGTTGTGCGGGCGGAAGTACGCCGACTGCGTGAGCACCGGCTCCATCCCGAAGGCCGCCCCCTTGAAGGACAGGAGGTCGTCCTGGAAGTCCTGCGGCGTGAGCAGCTTCGACACCGCGATGTTGTCCTCCAGGCCCGGCATCACCGTGCGCGAGAGGTACTTCTCGATCGACTTGCGGTACATCTCCGCCCGCACGCTCCAGTCGACGCCCGCGTCGAGGTGGGGCACCGGCGACAGCACGTAGAAGCCGTCGCAGCCCTCCGGCGCCATCGACGGGTCGGTGGCCGTCGGGCGGTGGAGGTACAGGCTGAAGTCGTCGGCCAGCACCTTGCGCTCGAAGATGTCCTCCAGCAGCTCTTTGTAGCGCGGGCCGAGGAGAATGGTGTGGTGGGCCACGTCGGGGTACTTCACCTTCGTGCCGAAGTACCACACGAACAGCGACATGGAGTAGCGCGACCGCTCGATGCGCCCGTCCGTCCAGGTGCGGCGGTGCTCGGGGGCGATGAGGTGCTTGTACGTCCACGCGGAGTCGCAGTTGGAGACCACCACGTCGGCCTTCACCACCTCGCCCGACGCGAGCCGCACGCCCGTCGCGCGCCCGCCCTCCACGGTGATCTCCTTCACCTCGGTGCGGCAGGTCACCGCACCCTTCTGCCCCTCGATGAGCCCCACGAGCCCCTTCACCAGCTCGCCGGTGCCGCCCATCGGGAAGTGGACGCCCCACTTGCGCTCCAGGAAGGCGATGAGGGTGTAGATCGACGTGGTGGAGAAGGGGTTGCCGCCCACCAGGAGCGGGTGAAAGCTCATCACCTGGCGGAGCTTCTCGTCGCGGACAAACTTCGACACGAGGCCGTACACCGTGCGGTAGCTCTCCAGCTTGATCATGCTGGGCGCGATGCGGAGCATGGAGGTCCACGTGCCGAAGGGGACGTGGGCGAGCTCTTCGAAGCCGACCTTGAAGATCTCCTCGCTCATCTTGACGAAGCGCTCGTAGCCGTCGACGTCGCCGGGGGAGAAGCGGCCCACCTCGCGGCGCATGTGCTCGGGGTCGCCCGTGTAGTCGAAGCTCGTCCCGTCGTGGAAGCGGATGCGGTAGAAGGGCGTCACCGGGCGCATGTCGACGTCGTCGGAGAGCTTCTTCCCGCAGAGGGCCCAGAGCTCTTCGAAGAGGAAGGGCGCCGTCACCACGGTGGGCCCCGCGTCGAAGACGAAGCCCTCCATGCGGTGCACCCGCGCCCGCCCCCCCACCATGTCGCTCCGCTCGTAGACCGACACCCGGTAGCCCCGCGCGCCGAGCCGCACCGCCGCCGCGAGGCCTCCGAAGCCGCTGCCGATCACCACCGCGTGGGGTCTGCTGTCACCGTCGATCATGTTTGCTCCAATCCAGCGTCCGGGGGAGTTGACGCCCCGAACCTTTGCACAAGACAGGATGCAACCACCCGGCGGGTGGTTTCATCCTAAGGCTGTCACCCGAAAGAGGAGCCATCACCCTCCATGCCCGACATCGGTAGGTATCGCATCCAGGTCGTCTCTGAGCTCACCGGCGTCCCCTCGCCGACCCTCCGCGCGTGGGAGCGCCGCTACGGCATCCCGACGCCTGCCCGCACCGCCGCGGCTTATCGGCTCTACAGCGACCACGACGTCGCGATGGTGCGCCGACTCCGCGACCTCTGCGCCAACGGCATGTCGATCGCCGAGGCGGCGAAGATGGTGCGCGCCAGCGAGGAGGGATCGGCCGTGCTCGTGGGCGTCGACGGCGACCCCTACCAGGTGGCCGCGCGGCGCATGGTCGACGCGATCACGGCCTTCGACGCGCGGGCGGTGGAGCGGGAGGCGGCGCGCGCCCAGTACCTCGGCGCGGCCACCACGGTGTTCGATCGGGTGTTCACCCCGGTGATGCGCCGGGTGGGTGAGCTGTGGCACGCGGGCTCGCTCTCCATCGCGCAGGAGCACATCGCCACGCAGGTGATCGGCGACGTGGTGCGCGGCATGATGCGCCTCACCAACCCCGAGCCCGCCACGCACACCGTCCTCCTCGCGTGCTTCGCCGAGGAGGGGCACGACCTCCCGCTCCAGGGCGTCGCCCTCCGCCTCGCGTCCTGGGGCATCGCGCACGTGACCCTCGGCCCCCGCACGCCGCCCATCGCCATCGCCGACGCGGTGGCCTCGATGCACCCCTCGGCGGTCGGGCTCTCGCTCACCACGCTGGGTGACGTCGCGGAGGCGCGGGCGCTGGTGAAGGAGTACGGCCGGGCCTGCGGCGACACCCCGTGGTTCGTCGGAGGCGCCGGGGTCGCGTCGGTCGCGGACGCGGTGCGGGCGGCTGGCGGGCACCCCTTCGAAGGTGATTTCGCGGCCGCGCGCCCCGAGCTCGAGCGCGTCCTGCGCCGCATGCCCGTCGCCACCGCCGCGAGCGATGACGACGCGGAGGAGCCCCAAGTGAACAGCGTCGTCCCCGCGCCGATGGCGCACTGAAGCACCCCCGGAAGGTCCATGCGTCGACTCACCCTCTGCCTCGGTCTGCTGCTCTCTTCGCCCCTCGCGCTGGGTGACCCGCCGACGGGCTCCGTGGTCAACGCCGTGGGGCTCCCGCGGGCGCCCGAATTCTCGTTGGAGTCGACGTCCGGGCGGACGCGACACCTGCGTGACTACCTCGGGCGCGTGGTCATCATCATCTACGAAGACCGCGACTCCAACCAGCAGAACAACCCCCTCAAGGAAGACCTCGCCGCCCGCGCGCGCAGCGAGGACCTCACGCGCGACGTCTCCCTCGTCGCCGTGGCCAACCTCAGCCCCTACGACTTCTGGCCCGCCCGCGGCTACGCCCGCGACGCCGTGGTCGAGATCTCGCGGCAGATGGGCTACGAGATCATGATCGACTGGACGGGGTCGATGTCGACGGCCTACCGCTTCCGCCCCGGTCGCAGCCACGTGATGGTGCTCTCGCGCGACGGCCGCGTGCTCTTCCGTCACAACGGGCCGATGTCGTCGACGACGCGCGGGGAGTTCTTCGCGCTCCTCACGCAGGCCGCGCGCGCGCCCCGCTGAGCTGAGCGTCAGCCCTTGAGCTTCGGGTGCGCGTCGGCGCCGGGGCTCACGGGCTCCGCCGTCCGGATGGCGTGCGCGAGCGCGATGGACGGGCGCACGTCGTCGATGCCATGACCGCGCCCCGCGAACACCTCGCGGTACACCACGGTGTGCAGGTCGGTGAAGCCCTCGGAGAACTCCACCTCCTCGCCGTCCACGGTGATCGAGCGGTACGTCGCCCGTCCCCCCGGCTCCGGCGCGAAGGGCAGGTCTTTCACGTCCACCGACAGGAACCACTTCACCCGCGCCCGTTCGAGGGCGATGGAGCCCGCCATGCGCCGCGGCTGCTTGAGGTGGACGCTCTGCGCCTCGACGCCGCCGAAGAGCCAGGTGAGGAGGTCGAAGAAGTGGATCCCGATGTTGGTCGGGACGCCGCCCGACTTGTCCATCTGGCCCTTCCACGACACGTCGTACCAGGCCCCGCGGCCGGTGACGTACGTGAGAACCACCTCGTGGGGCTTCCCCGGGCGCTCGGCGAGGAGGCGCTCGCGCAGCTCGATGAGCTTCGGGTGCACGCGGAGCTGGAGGACGGTGAAGATGCGCCGCCCGGTCTCGGCCTCGAGCTCGCGGAGGGGGTCGAGGTTCCAGGGGTTGATGACGAGGGGCTTCTCGCAGATGACGTCGGCGCCGACGCGGAGCCCGAGGCGGCAGTGGGCGTCGTGGAGGTAGTTGGGCGAGCACACCGTGAGGTAGTGGACGCGCTCGGCCTCCGAGGTGCGCTTGAGCTTCTCCAGGTGCCGGTCGAAGCGCTCCACCTCGGTGAAGAAGCGCACGTCGAAGGAGTACTGGTCGAGCACGCCGACGGAGTCCTTCGCGTCGACCGCCGCGACGAGCCGGCTGCCGGTGTCGCGGATGGCGCGGAGGTGCCGCGGGGCGATGTAGCCGCCGACGCCGGTGATGGCGAAGTTCCTGGTCATGTCGCGGGGGACGGTAACAGCGGGGGAGGGGGCGGCGGAAGCGCTCTCGTGAGCCTGAAGCACCCTCAGCGCGCCACCGAGCGGCCTCAGCGCAAATCGACCTGCACCGTCGGCGCGACCGCGAGCACGTTGCGGTCGGGCTTGAGCGAGCCCGGCGACGTGGCGAGCGCGGGGCGCCAGTGGCCCGCCACCGAGCACGCGGCGAGCGCCTCGGCGAGTTCGAACGCGTCCGCCGGGCGCTCGGCGGGATCCTTCGCGAGGCAGCGCAGCACGAGGGCTTCGAGGTCGGCGGGGACGGGTGATCCGCGCACGGCGCTCGGCGAGGGGACGGGCTCGTTGAGCTGCGCGAGGAGGAGGGCGACGACGTTCTCGCCCTGGAAGACGTGGCGGCCGGTGAGGAGGAAGTACAGCACGCCGCCGAGGGCGTAGACGTCCGCGCGGGCCGTCGCCGTCTGGCCGCGCACCACCTCGGGGGCGAGGTACGCGGGCGTGCCGGCGATGGAGCCCGTCTTCGTGAGGTGCGCGTCCTCGGCCTCGGCCTCGCGGCGCACGATGCCGAAGTCGAGCACCTTGACGAAGTCGCGCTCGCCGCCCGCGTTGGTGACGAAGAGGTTCTCGGGCTTCACGTCGCGGTGGACGAGCCCGCGGCTGTGCGCCTCGGCGAGCGCGCGGGCCGCCTGCGCGGTGAGGTACACGGCGCGGGCGGGCGCGAGCGGTCCGTCGTGGGCGACGAGCTCGACGAGGTTCTCGCCGAGGAGGAGCTCCATGGCGTAGTAGCTGAGGCCGTCGTCGGTGACGCCGAAGTCGAACACGCGCACGGTGTTGGGGTGGGTGAGCTCGGTCATCGCGCGCACCTCGCGTTCGAAGCGCGTGGCGGCCTGCACGGGGTCGCCAGGGGCGCGGAGGATCTTCACCGCCACCTCGCGCTGGAGGCCCTTGTGCCACGCCGCCCACACCTCGCCCATGCCCCCCGCGCCGAGGCGACGACGGAGCTGGTAGCGCCCGATGCTGCGGCTCTCGAACACCTGCTGACGGAGCGACCACGCGAGGCTCGCGCCGATGCACGCGAGGCCCGCGACGAGCACACCGAGGACGGTGTTGACCCCCAGCGGGACGAGGGCGCCGGGGGCGTGCATCGCGGCGTGCTGCGCGGGGTCGCGGAGCGCGTAGCCCACGAGCACGACGGGGTAGGCGAGCGTGCTCGCGGCGGCCACGGGGAGGATGCGCTGCCAGGGCAGAGGGCTGAAGCCGAGGACGGCGAGGATGACCAGGCCGCCGGGGTTGTAGGGGCTGTGGATGCCGCCGAGGCGCGTGCCCACCGCCGCGATGCCGCCGTTGACGAGGACGGCGAGCGCGAGGAGCCAGAGCGTCATCGCGCGGTAGCTCTTCGCGCGGATGATGCCTTCGAGGGTGAGCACGAGCAGCACGAAGGTGACCGCGCGGATCGCGAGCGAACGCCCGAGGGTGTCGGGGTACATCGTCCGGTCGAGGACGAAGTCGAAGGGGGCCCAGATGAGCCAGCCGAGGTAGCCCGGGATGCGCGCGCGGCGGTAGAAGGCCGCGGCGTGGGCGAGGTCTTGCCGCTCGGCGACGGAGTGGATGACGCCGCGGGCGGCGGCGGTGGCCGCGCCGGTGAGCGAGACCGCGGCGACGTCGGGCGGGTCGACGTCGACGCGCGTCGAGGGGAGGTCGGGAGGAGTGGCAGAGGGGTCGCCCACCAGAACGGGGGCGATTGGGGCACAGGAGGGCGCGCGGCGTCAACCGCGGGCGGTCACTGGTTCATCGACTCGAGGAACTCGCGGTTGGTCTCGGTGCGCGTGACCTTGTCGAGGAGAAACTCCATCGAGTCGATGACGTTGAGCGGGTGCAGGAGCTGGCGGAGCAGCCAGACGCGCTGGAGCGTGAACTCGGGCAGGAGGAGCTCCTCCTTGCGCGTCGCCGACTTGTTGATGTCGAGGCAGGGGAAGATGCGCTTCTCCATGAGCTTGCGGTCGAGGTGCACCTCGCTGTTGCCCGTGCCCTTGAACTCCTCGAAGATCACCTCGTCCATGCGCGACCCGGTGTCGACCAGGGCCGTGGCGATGATCGTGAGCGACCCGCCCTCCTCGAGGTTGCGCGCGGCGCCGAAGAAGCGCTTGGGCTTGTGCAGCGCGTTGGCGTCGACGCCGCCCGAGAGGATCTTGCCCGACGCGGGGACGACCGTGTTGTAGGCGCGGGCGAGGCGCGTGATCGAGTCGAGGAGGATGACCACGTCGCGCTTGTGCTCGACCATGCGCTTGGCCTTCTCGATCACCATCTCGGCGACCTGGACGTGGCGCGTGGCGGGCTCGTCGAAGGTGCTGGAGATCACCTCGCCCTTCACCGAGCGCTGCATGTCGGTGACCTCCTCAGGGCGCTCGTCGATGAGGAGCACGATGAGGTCGGCGTTGGGGTGGTTGGTGCTGATGGCGTTGGCGAGGTTCTGGAGGAGGACGGTCTTGCCGGCGCGGGGCGGCGAGACGATGAGGCAGCGCTGGCCCATCCCGATGGGGACGAGCAGGTCGATGATGCGCGTCGAGTTGTTCTTGCGGTCGAACTCGAGGTTGAACTTGCGCTGGGGGTAGAGCGGCGTGAGGTTGTCGAAGAGGATCTTGTCGCGCGACACCTCGGGGAGGTCGCCGTTGATCTTGTCGACCTTGAGGAGCGCGAAATAGCGCTCGTTGTCGCGGGGCGGGCGCACCGTGCCCTGCACCGCGTCGCCGGTGCGGAGGTTGAAGCGGCGGATCTGCGAGGGGGAGACGTAGATGTCGTCGGGGCCGGGGAGGTAGTTGTAGTCCGGCGCGCGGAGGAAGCCGAAGCCGTCCGGGAGGCACTCGAGCACGCCCTCGGCGAACACCTCGCCCTTGCGGCCCGCGTACGCCTGGAGGAAGGCGAAGATCAGCTCCTGCTTGCGCAGGCCGGCCGCGTTCTCGATGTTGAGGTCCTTCGCCATCTGCACCAGCTCGGGCATAGGCTTCTGCTTGAGGTCACGGAGGTTGATCGCTTCCATTCTCGTCTCTCAGTGTCTGATCGGTGGGGTGTGCGTCTGCGCGGGCGCAGGGAGCGCCGTGCGGTTGGTGGGATGCGGTGCGGTGCGGGCGGGTCGTCGGTCGCGGCGTCGGCGATGCCCTCGTCAGGAGGAGCGCGGGCGTCGGGGTGGGTGGGTTGGGAGTCCGTCGGGCGGCGCGGAAGCTAGAAGTTTCGCCCCGCCAGTGTCAAGCGGCCGCACCACGCGACCGTAGGGACCGATGACCGGTGCGGGTTTCAGTCTTCTTCGTCGATGGGCTCCACTTCGTCGTCCGCGTCGTCGTCGTCGTCGACGTCGAAATCAGGGTCGGGGTCGTCGTCGTCGACCGACTCCTGGGTCTCGTATTTCAGCTCGATGCCGACGTCGGCGAGCTGGGACTCGAGCAGGTCGAGCAGCTCCTCGACGTCCTCCGCCGACCACTCCTCCAGCGTGTCGCCGAGGAAGTCGTAGAAGTCCGTCGAGATGCGCCGCTCGATCTCCTCGACCTGATCCTCGCTGAAGGAGTCAAGGATGTCGTCGCGCAGCGTATCCGTGTCGCCCTCCTCGATCGCGTCCTGCGCCGAGAGACGGATCTGCTTGACCGCGCGCTTGTCGAGAACGATCTCCATCGCTGCTCTGCCTCTTGTGAGTAACGGCCCGCGACACTCCGTCGCGCGCCCCGTGGGTCGTCAACAAACACGAACCGCGGGATGCTTTCAACTGTCTTCGACGTCTCGTATCGTCCGGGCCGTGTCACCGCACCCCCCGACCCTGGCGAAGGCGGCGCTCCTCGCCGGGCTGTGGGCGGTGCTTCCCCCCGCGCGCGCGCAGACCGCGCCGACCGCGCCGACCGCGCCGACCGCGCCCCCCGTGCCGCCCTCCGGGGACGTGACCTTCCCCTTCCGCCCGTACACCTTCGTGGTCGGCGCCCTGTCCACGTCGGCCCTCCTCGTGCCCGACTCGGTGTGCCCCGACCCCAACGACGTGTGCCCCTTCGGCGGCGGCGGCGGGATCTTCGTCGGCGGCGGCTCGCGCTACCACCGCGCGCGCGAGTGGCTCGCGGGCTACGACCTCTCCCTCCGCAACGCGCGCAACCTCTTCTCCTCGGCGACGCTCCAGCAGGTGCGCATCGAGCACCGGTGGCTGTTCTTCGCGACGCCGGTGCACAACTTCGAGGCCTTCGCGGGGGTGTCGGGGGGCGTGGCCCTCTTCGGCGAACTCCTGGGGGTGCGTACGGTGGGTGTCACCGCGGGCCTCTCCGCGGGCGGGACGTACAACCTCGGCGCGTTCGTGCGCCTGGGGGTGGCCGCGCGCCTCGACGCGACGCGCTTCCTGGTGCCCTTCATCGCGGGCGACGGGGTGCTGCGGGCCGACGGCGGCGTGGCGACGGTCTCGGGGACGCTGATGCTCCTCGCGGAGTTTCTCGGACAGTGACGGGCGGCCTCCGAATCGCAGGGGACGTCGCGACTGCTTGACGTTCATCGTCGCGGCGGTGTCCAATGCCCCCCGCGATGACTTGCGCGAATTGCGGGCGCCAGAATCCTCCGGGCGCGCTCTACTGCCTGGACTGCGGGCAGAAGCTACGGACCGATGGATCCCCCAACGCCCCTGCGTTCGCGGCGTCCCCCGCGGCGGAGCCCCCACGTCCAGCGGCGATCACGTGCCCTCGCTGCGGCACCTCCACCAACCCCGCGGCCCTGTACTGCGGCGTGTGCGGCCTGCCCACGGCCGACATGCACGCGCCCGCGCCGACACCCGTCGCGGCGCCCGTGCCGGTGCCTGCGGTCGCGCCCGTCCCGATGCCCGCGGCGCCCCCTGCGCCCGCGCCCGTCCCGACGCCGCCTGCGCCCGTGATCGTCGTCGCCCCTGCGCCCGTCGCGCCCTTCGCGCTGGCCACGTCCGTCGCGCCTCGCCCCGCGGCGGCCGATCGCCCCGATCAGCGCACGGACAACTTCGGCGCCGTCAACGCCGCCGTGGCCGTGCCGCAGATCGTGACGATCCTCAAGGACGGCTCGGAGGGTCCGGTCTACCGGCTCACCAACCCGGCGACGGACATCGGACGTCACGAGGGCAACATCACCCTGCCCGACGACCCGTACCTCTCGGCCCGTCACGCGCGCATCCAGAAGCGCAACGACCGGCACTACCTGCGCGACCTCGGCTCGGTCAACGGCATCTTCCAGCGCATCCGCGAGCCCGTCGAGCTGCACCACGGCGACGTGGTGCTGGTGGGGCAGCAGGTGCTTCGCGTCGAGGTGCTGTCCGACGGCGAGGTGTCGCTCGGGCCCGTGATGCACTACGGCGTGATGCTCTTCGGCACGCCCGAGCAGCCCCGCCTCGCGCGGCTCGTCCAGCTCACGAGCGAGGGTGTGCCCCGCGACGTGTACCATCTCTACCGCGACGAGACCGTCATCGGGCGCGAGTCAGGCGACGTGGTGTTCACCGATGATGTGTTCCTCTCGCGGAGGCACGCGGCCTTCCGGCTCGACCGGGCGCAGCGGCGCGTGGTCGTGCGCGACCTCGGCAGCTCCAACGGCACGCTGGTGCTCTTCCGCGGCGAGCGCGAGCTGGTCGACGGCGACATCTTCCGCATCGGGCATCACCTCTTCCGCTTCGATGCTGCGCCGCGCGGAGCGGTCGCGGGCGCGGGGACTGCCGGGGCGGCGCGATGACTGAAGCCGTCGCCGCTGACGCTCCCGCCCCCGAGGCCCCGCCGCCGCCTCCGCCCGAAACCGCCGCGACGGAGACCGCCGCGCCCGAGTCGCCCGCGGCCGGCGCGTCCGCCGAGCCCGAGCGCGTGGTGATCCGCCTCGGCGGCGTCACGGACGTCGGCCGCATCCGCGATCACAACGAGGACAACTACCTCATCGCCGACCTCACCGCGCGGGGCCGCGTCATCGATGACCAGACCTCCAGCCACACGGTCGGTCCGCGGGGGATGCTCTTCGCAGTGTGCGACGGCATGGGCGGCGCCGCGGCCGGTGAGGTCGCGAGCCAGATGGCCGTCGACGTCGTCCACACGATCGTGCAGGACGCCGACAGCCCCGCCGACCGCGACCGCTTCGCGCAGCGCCTCGTCGCCGCGGTGCAGGAGGCCGGCGCGCGGATCTTCCTCGCGGCCAAGAGCAACCGCGAGCGCCGGGGCATGGGCACGACGGCGACGGTGGCCGGGGTGCACGGCGCGACGCTCTTCGTCGGGCAGGTGGGCGACTCGCGGGCGTACCTCCTGCGCGGCGGCCGTCTCCGGCAGATTACCCGCGACCAGTCGCTGGTGTCGAAGCTCATCGACGCGGGGCAGCTCACCGAAGACGAGGCCGAGACCTACGAGCACGCGCACATCATCTTGCAGGCGCTCGGCACCGCGGACACGGTGTCGGTCGACCTGTCGTACGTCGACCTGTGTCAGGGCGACGTGGTGATGCTGTGCTCCGACGGGCTGTCGGGCCTCGCGAGCTTCGAGCAGATCGCGGACGCGATGGCGACGCTCGAAGACCCGGTCGCCTGCTGCCACCGCTTGATCGAGAACGCCAACGAGGCCGGCGGTCACGACAACATCACCGTGATCACCGCGCGCTTCGAGGGGACGCTGCCCGAGCCCACGCCGGAAGACCTCACGGTGGCCTACCAGCCCTACGTGCTGCTCGAGCCCGTGGAGAGCATCATCGGGGCGAGCGCGAGCACGTCGATGAAGCTCCCCGACATGCCGCCGCCGGGGTCGGACGTGAAGCACTCGCTCTCGATGCCGCCCGACATGCCGTCGTCGATGCGGTCGCAGAGCGAGGCCTCGGAGGCGCCGCCCTTCGTGCTCGACGCGGCGATGCGGCGCGAACTCGGCATCGACGCGACGCGCAACACCCTCGCGTGGGTGCTGCTCGCCCTCGCGCTGGCGGTGCTCGGGCTCGCGGCGTACATCGCGCTGCGTCCGCGCGCCGCTGCTCCCGCAGAGACGGAGGCGCCCACGGCGGAGGCGCCCGCGACCACGCCGGAGCCGACGCCCGTCGGACAGGGGACGCCCGTCCCGAGCGCCGGACAGCCCGCGCGGTGACGAGGGTAGCGGCATGATCCGACTGGTGCAGGAGTTTGGGGCGCACGCCGGTCGCCAGCTCACCTTCGACAAGCCGCGGGTGCGGGTGGGTCGAGCGCCCGACAGCGACCTCGTGTTCGACGCGAACATCGACCTCGACGCCTCGGGGCGCCACTGCGAGATCGTGCTCGTCGAGGACGGCTGGTTCGTGGTGGACACCGGGAGCCGCAACGGGACCTTCGTCAACGGCGTGCGGGTGCAGCGCCAGGGGCTCAAGCACGGCGACGTGGTGGAGTGCGGGCGCAGCGGTCCGCGCATCCGGGTGGAGTTTGCGCCGGGCTCGGTGACGGCGCCGGTGGGCTCCGGGGGGAGCGCGGGCAACGTCAACCCCTTCGCCGCGCCGGTCGCGACGCCCGCGCCGGCTCCCTTCGCCGCGCCGGTCGCGCCGGTCGCACCGCCCGCGCCGCCGGTGGTCGCGACGCCCGTGGCGATGGCCTCGCAGCAGGGGCAGAACCCCTTCGCCGCAGGTGCGGCGACGCCGGGCGTCCCTGCGTACGGAGGCAAGAGCGGCACGGTGGCGATGCCCGAGATGGCCGTGCCGGGCGCGATGCCGGGCGCGATGCCGGGCGCGATGCCGGGCGCGATGCAGGGCTCGATGCACGGGGTGCAAGCGCCCATGGGTCAGGCTCCTCCCGGCGGATCGGTGGGCGCTCACATGGCCGCGGGGCTGCCGGCCAACGCGCAGGTGGGCAAGCGCACCGTGGCGCTGATGATCGACCAGGCGCTCGCGGCGCAGCAGGCGAAGACGGGGACCTACCGGGGCCTCAAGGTGATGGTGGCGCTGCTCACGATCCTGGTCGCGGGCGGGCTCTTCGCGGGGGCCTGGTACATCGTCGACCGCGACCGCGACGACGACGACCGGCGCAGCCGCGGGCCGGCGACCAGCGACCCGAGCTCGGTGGGGGCGCGCATCGCGGCGACCAACGAGCAGCACATCTACCTCCTCGCGATGCGCCACCCGGACGGGCGCGTGCGGGGCTTCTGCACGGGCTTCGCCGTCAACGAGAACACCCTCGCCACCAACGCCCACTGCGTGCGGATGGTGACGCAGGATCAGGCGCGCGGCGCCCAGCTCTTCGCGCTGCGCAACAAGGGGAGCGGGGAGATGATCCCGGCGCGCGCGGTGTACCTCGACGGGCGCTTCCAGAACGCGCAGGCGAGCCGCGGGGGAGCGGGCTACGACGTGGGGCTGGTGCAGACGGAGGCGCGGCTGCCGGGGTGGGTGCGCCTCGCGAGCGACGACGAGCTGTACGCCGTGCGCGAGGGCGACGGGGTGTTCGTCTACGGCTTCCCGGGGATGACCATGAACGAGCGCTCGCCCGTGGCGACGATCACGCTCGGGCTGCTCAACCGGGTGACGGATTTCTTCGACAACGTGGCCACGCCGCCGACGGCCCAGAAGCTCCAGCACAGCGCGCAGACCTCCGGGGGGTCGTCAGGCTCTCCCATCTTTTTGCCCTCCGGGGCGGTGATCGGGGTCAACGCAGGGAGCCTCTCGGACGAGGAGCGCCAGGTGGTGACCGATCCGACCAACGGCCAGCGCCGCGAGGTGGAGGTGAACCGCGGGTCGAACTTCAAGTACGGCATGCGGGCCGACCTGATCCGACAGGCGATGGTGTCGGTGAACGCCCGGATTCCTTGAACATGCAGAGGGGGCTTACGGGGGGCTCGCATTCTGCCGGGAATCCGTCTAGTCTGCACGGGCGACACCACACGGGGGTCGTTTCCACACACCCGTCGGGTGGCGCAGCCAAGGCACAGGCATGGCGAAGCTGGTGATCACGGGCCCCGAAGGCCAGATGGAGCGAGACCTCTCGGCGGTCAACACGTTGGGACGGCATCCCAACAACTCCATCCAGCTCCTCGACCGCATCGTCTCCAAGGAGCACTGCGTCGTTGAGCAGCGCGGGGCGCGTTGGGTGCTGCGCGACCTCGGCTCGCTCAACGGGACGTACGTCAACGACCAGCGGGTGGCCGGTGAGGCGGTGCTTCACCACGGCGACCAGATCACGCTGGGGGGGACGCGCGCGGTGTTCCACGACCCGGCGCAGGGGGCGATGGCGCACACGGGCCCAAACCCCGCGGCGGCGACGATGCCCACGCCGCTCGCGGGCGCTGGAGGTGCCGCCGTCATCGCGCCGGCCATCACCCCGGCGGTGCCGCTGGCGTCGCCCGCGCAGATCGGTGCGAGCAGCGCGCCGGTGATGCCGCGCCCGCCGCTGCCGATCCCGCAGCAGCTCCAGCAGCTTCGCAACGTGACCATCGGCGGCGCGATGATGGAGTCGCACGTCCGTTCGAAGATCGCGGCGGAGCTGCAGCAGTTTCTCCCCGAGCGCTCGGTGCAGGACGTCGACGCGCTGCGCCGCGACTACGAGAAGCTGCGCATCTCGTACGAGCTGCAGCGCGCGATCGGCGCCGAGCTCGACCTCGACCGGCTGATGGAGAAGATCCTCGAGCGCTCGTTCGACCTGCTCTCGGCCGACCGCGGGGTGATCCTTCTGTTCGAAGAGGGAGAGCTGAAGCCGCGGTGCTCGCGGGCGCGCAAGGCGGGCCCCGAGGAGCTGGTGGTGTCGCGCGCGGTGGTCGGTCAGGTGGTGAAGGAGAAGGTGGCGGTGCTGTCGAGCGACGCGAAGCTCGACCCGCGCTTCTCCGAGTCGAAGTCCATCATCATGACGGGCATCCGGAGCTCGATGGCGGTGCCGCTGCTGCACCGCAACGAGCTCCTCGGCGTGATGATGGTCGACTCGCAGAACCCCAACGCCTTCGGCGAGAAGGACCTCCAGCTCTTCACCAACATCGCGACGCAGGCGGCGCTCTCGATCGCCAACGCGTCGCTGGCGCGGCGCATCGAGGTGGAGGCGCTGGCCCGCGCGCGCTTCCAGCGGCTGCTCTCGCCGGCGATCGCCGAGCTGGTGGTGTCGGGCAAGGTGGAGGTGAAGCAGGGCGGCGAGCCGCGCGTCACCACGATGCTCTTCTCCGACATCCGAGGGTTCACCGCGCGCTCGGAGACGATGCCCGCGGAGGACATCGTCGCGATGCTCAACGACTACTTCGAGCGGATGGTGGAGATCGTCTTCCGCCACGAGGGGACGCTCGACAAGTTTGTCGGCGACGAGATCATGGCGCTCTTCGGTGCGCCCGTGTCGCACCCCGACGACGCGCTGCGGGCGGTGCGCACGTCCATCGCGATGCTCGACGAGCTGCGGCGCTTCAACACCGAGCGGGAGGCGCAGGGGCAGCCCACCTTCGGCATCGGGATCGGGATCAACACGGGCGACGTGGTGGCGGGCTACATCGGCAGCTCGAAGGCCATGCAGTACACGGTGATCGGCGCGCCCGTGAACCTCGCCGCGCGCCTCTGCTCGGCCGCCCAGAGCATGCAGGTGCTCATCTCCGAGACCACCTGGAACAAGGTCAAGGACCACTTCGAAGTCCGCGAGCTCGAGCCCGTGAAGCCCAAGGGCATCGCGCAGCCCGTACGCGTGTTCGAAGTGCTCCGCGAGAACCCGCCGCGCGGCTCGGAGACCACCGCGGGCTGACGCGCCGCGCCTGAAGACACCCGATGGCCTCCCTCGAATTCGAACGCCCGCTCCTGGAGCTCGAGCGCCGCATCACCGAGCTCAAAGCGGTGATCGCGGCGGCCGGGCCCGCGCGCCCCGAGCTCCAGGCCGAGGTGACGCGCCTGGAGGACAAGACCCGTCGGTTGCAGGGCGAGCTCTTCAGCGGGCTCACCACGTGGCAGAAGGTGCAGCTCTCGCGGCACCCCGACCGTCCCTACACCCTCGACTACGTGGCGCGGCTCTTCGAAGACTTCGTCGAGCTGCACGGCGACCGGGCCTTCGCGGACGATCGCTCCATCGTCGGGGGCATCGCGCGCTTCCGCGGTCGCGCGGTGGTGGTGATCGGGCACCAGAAGGGTCGCGGCGTGAAGGACGCGATGGCCCGCAACTTCGGGATGCCGCACCCCGAGGGCTACCGCAAGGCGCTGCGGCTGATGGACCTCGCCGACCGCTTCAACCGCCCGCTGCTCACCTTCATCGACACGCCGGGCGCGTACCCGGGCCTCGGGGCGGAGGAGCGCGGGCAGGCCGAGGCGATCGGGCAGTGCCTCCTGCGGCTCTCGCGGATGCGCGTCCCCGTGGTGGCGACCGTCATCGGCGAGGGGGGCTCCGGCGGCGCGCTCGCGCTGGGCGTGGCCAACCGCGTGCTGATGATGGAGTTCTCGACCTACTCGGTGATCTCGCCGGAGGGGTGCGCGTCGATCTTGTGGAAGGACGGCGCGCGCGCGGCGGAGGCGGCCGAGCAGCTCAAGGTGACGGCCGACCACCTCCTGCGCTTCGGCGTGGTCGACGAGCTCATTGCAGAGCCCCCGGGCGGCGCGCACCGCCGTCCCGACGAGGCCGCGACGCGCGTGGGCGACGCCATCGAGCAGCACCTCCGCGGGCTCTCGGCGCTGGCCGGGCCGCACCTGGTGGAAGACCGATACCGACGCTTCCGCGCGATCGGCGAGGTCACGGGGTAGTCAGCAGACGATCGAGCGGCCGGGGATGCCGATGTCGTCGATGGCCTCGGCGAGGGCGCCGTGCTGCTCGACCAGCGCGCGGAAGGCGTTGACGCCCACCTTGGCGGCGAGGACGGTGCCCAGCGTGCGGGCAGACACCCCGCTGGGCTCGGCCTCCAGGATGGCGCGGAGCCCGATGGCGTCGCCCGCGTGGGCGCGCAGCGGGAGGCGCCCCGAGATGCCGCCGCCGTACACCTCCACCTCACCCGCGGCGATGAGCCAGAAGGCGAGCGGGGGCGCTCCCTCGCCGAGGAGGAGGTCGCCGGCGTTGAGGAGGACGGGCTCGAAGCGCGCGTAGGCGATGCCGCGCTGATCGGGCGGGAGGCGGCGGAGGAAGGGCGACCCGCGACCCACGGCGCCGAACGAGCGCTCCCACGCGGCGTCTTCGAGCACGACGCGCACGCTCGGAAACTCCCGCGCCAGCCAGCTCACCAGCGCCCGCGGGAGCGCGCCGGCCGTGATGAACTCGCGCGCCGACGCGCTCATCACGCAGCGACCGCCGTAGAGCGCCGGGACCTCACCGACAAAATCCCCTACGCCCAGCGGCGTCCCAGGGCCCTCGTCGCCCGTCGCACGGAGCAGCCCGCGGCCCTCCAGAATGACGTAGAGCGGCGGCTCGGGGCCCGTGTGGCCCGGCGTGAGGAGGAGCTCGCCGGGTTCGAACTCCACCAGGGTCATCTGTCGTGCGACGGCGCGAACCGTCTCCGGCGGCAGCTCGCTGAACAGCGGGACGGCCGCGAGGCGCGCCGAGAGGAACTCCCCTTGCGACACCCGCGACGGCTGAAAACTGATGGCGTTGCGCAGGGCGCGGAGGAGGTCCATCGACTCCTGCGCGCTCACCTCGCCGCTCATCGAGGTGTCCATCGGGCTGATCGACTCGACCTCGCCGCCCCCCTGCACCAGCGCGATGGTGGTGGGCACCTGGCTGGGCCGCGTGATGACCCGCGCCGGCGGCGTGGACTTCACCGCGGGGTTGGGCGCCGTGGACACCTTCGCCGCGGGCGGAGAAGACTCCGTTGAGGGCTGGGCCGACCGCGCCGCGTGCGACGACGACGTGGTGACCCGCGCCGGCGGCGGGGGCGACGACGAGAGCCCCGCGGCGATGCGCGCCACCTCCAGCGCCGCCTCGTCGTTGCCGCACTGCATGAGGTGATCGACCGCCCGGCGGTACCACGTCACGGCCCCGTTCAAGTCGCCGCTCGACTGAAGGGCGCGCGCCGTCGTGAGGGCCCAGTGCGCCTCGTCGTCAATCACCGTGGCCGGGTCACTCGGTGCGTCGCCGCTCTTCATGGATTCCATGGGGGTGGAGGCAGTTTCACTACACGGTGTGCACCTGACGCGCAATGCGTCGGGTGCGCCTCACTCGTCGCGGAGCGAGGAGGCGCGGAGCGCGGTGGCGTAGCGTTCCCAGGAGGAGACGTCCTGGAGCAGGCGGGCGAGCTCGTCGAGGGCGCCTCCCACCAGCGCGAGGGCCTCCGCGTTGGGGTTGCGCGCGCGGATCGCGTCGACCTCGGCGCGGCGCGCGTCGAGCGCGAGGAGCCCGGCGCTCCGCGTCGCGAAGGGGCTCACGCCGAGGACGGCGAGGAGGTCTTTGCGACGAGCCGCTTCGAGGAGGGCGCGGAGGCGGGTGCGCTCGGGGCTCGGGGCCACCGCTGATCCATCGTGCGCGGGGCCCTCGACGCGCAGGTGCTGGAGCCAGTGGAGCGCGAGCAGCGACGGGAGCACGGGCTCGCCGTGCGTGCGAACGAGCGACGCGAGGCCGACGTCGCGCGCCGCGAGCGCCGCCGCCCGCTCGGTGGCCGTGAGCGGGAGCGACGCGATGGCCGAGGGCTCGGCGCGGAGCGTGACGGAGGTGCCGTCGCCGCCGAGGGCGCCGTAGGCCACCACGGGCTCGATGCGCGCACGCGCCCCGAGCACCAGCAGCGCCTCGGGGGCCCGCGTGTGCATCGGGATGCCGACGGAGCTCTCCAAGGGACGGATCTCCCAGTCGCACGACTCCAGGCAGATGAGGTCGAAGAGCATCTCCTGCGCGGCCCGCGCGAGCACCGGCGCGACGCCGTCGGGCGAGAGGTACCCGCGGGCCGCGAGGAGCGCCGCGCCCCGAACGCCCATGTCGAGCGACACCTCCGCGAAGCGAGCGGCCTCCTGCGGGATGTACCCGAGGCGCACGAGGGCGGGGCCGATGAGGTCTTCAGGGCGTGAGCCGCGGACGGCGAGCACGTGGCCCGCGTGGAGGCACACCTGCCACTGCGCCTGCCGCGCCTGCACGAACACCACCCCGGTCGCCCGCGCGCGCGCCGCCGCCGCCAGCAGCGTGGCGACGCCGTAGCGCCCGAGCGAGCCCGCGAGGCGCAGGTCGCCGTCCACGGGGAGGGGCGTGACGTTGGACGCGTTGGCGTGGCGCGAACCCGCGTTGCGACGCGCCTGCACGCCGGGCGACGTGGTGGGCGGCGCCGTGAAGCGCGACGGCTCGGCGGACTCCTCCGCGAGCGCTTCGAAGGGCGCGTCGAGGGGTTCGAGCAGCTCGGGCGGGACGAGGTCGTCGAGGTCGTCGTTGCCCGGGGGCGGGAGTTCGAAGTCCTCGGCGGAGCCGCCCGCGTCGGAGAGGGCCGAGCGCAAGAGCGTGGTGAGCGGCGCGGCGAGGGACGGGGGGTTCCACACCGTGGCGGAGACGGCGCCGGGGCGGAGCGCGGGAGACGAGGCCTGCGCGAGGGGGCTCTCCGCCAGTGCCTGCGCGCTCACGGTCGCGCCCGCCACGGCCACCCCGGAGGGAGAAATGGCCGAAGGAACCGCCGGCGCCACGGTCGCCCCGGCGATGGGCGTCGGCGCGCGGAAGAGCGACCCCGGCGCGGGCGTCGCCGCACGCAACGGCGAGATGGGCTGGGAGGCCGCAGGCGGCGCGAAGGGCTGCGGCGTCGGGCGCCGCGGCATGGTGGCCTGCGGGACGCGCGAGACCCCACCAGCGGGCGAGTTGCGTGGCGTAGGCGACGAGCCCGCGAGCGACGCGCTGGCCCGGTGCTGCTGCGTGTTGGTGTCGTGGAGCACCCGCAACCGGGCGGCGAGGTCGGCCCCCGCGACGGGGCGCTGCGCGAACACCCCGGGGCCGTGGCGCTGGAGAAACTCCCCCACCACCAGGGCCACCTCGGCGCCGCCCACGAAGGCCACCGGGACGATGCCCGCCAGCCCGCCCACCTTGCGGAGCCGCTGCACGGCCTCGAAGGCTCCCTGCATCTCGGCGTCGATGACCACCGCGTTGGAGCGCTCGAGGCCCACCGAGCGGTCGAGCGTCTCGACCCCGGTGCTCACCACCACGCACTGGTTGGTCGCGAGGCCGCCCAGGAGCGTCTGATCCGCGGGGCGGAGGACGGCGAGCACGCGCAGAGGGGGCAGTCGTTGCGGGGTTTGCATCACCGGGCGCCGTCGGCGAGGATATCCCGCTTCCGCTCCGCATCTCAAGCTCGCGGTTCGCTGCCACTCCGCGGTACCCTCGCCGACCGCGATGATACAAGACGCGCTACGGGCGCTCATCGAGGGACGCGACCTCGACGAGACGCAGGCCAACGACGCGATGGACGCCGTGCTCTCCGGCGCCGCGTCCCCCGGCCAGATCGCGGCCCTCGCGACGGCCCTCCGCATGAAGGGGGAGACCGTGACGGAGATCACCGCGGCCGCCCGCTGCCTGCGACGACGCTGCGAGTGGGTGGAGGCCCTCCCCGGCGTGGTGCTCGACACCTGCGGGACGGGCGGCGGCCCCCTGCGCACCTTCAACGTCAGCACCGTGGCGGCCATCGTCGCGGCGGCCTGCGGCGTCCCGGTGGCCAAGCACGGCCTCCGCGCGGTGACCTCCCGCACCGGCAGCGCCGACGTGGTCGAGGCCCTCGGGGTGCGCATCGACGCCCCCCGCGAGGTGGTGCAGCGCTGCCTCCGCGAGGTCGGGATCGGCTTCCTCTACGCCCCCGCCTACCACGTCGCCCTCGCCAACGTCGGGGTGGTGCGCCAGGAGCTGGGCTTCCGCACCGTCTTCGACCTCCTCGGCCCCCTGGCCAACCCCGCGGGGGCCACCCATCAGCTCCTCGGGGTCCACTCGCCGCGGTACCTCCGGCCCATCGCCGAAGTGCTCGGGCGCCTCGGGGTGCGGCGGGCGTGGGTGCTCCACGGCTTCGGCGGCATCGATGAAGTCTCCCCCGCGGGCGACACGCAGGTGGTGAGCGTGCGCCAGGGCGTCCTGGTCGAGTGCACCGTCTCGCCGGCGGACTTCGGCGTCGAGGTGGCCAGCGACCTGGAGGCCCTCCGCGGCGGCGACCCCCGCACCAACGCCGACATCGCCCGCGCCATCCTCGCCGGGGAGCGGTCGCCGCGCCGCACGGCCGTCATCCTCAACGCGGCGGCGGCCCTCGTGGTGGCGGAGATCACCGCCGACCTGCGGGAAGCCGCAGCGATGGCGACGGTCGCGATCGACTCGGGCGCCGCGGAGCGCACCCTCGCCCGCTGGGTGGAGGTGAGCAACCTCGAAGACCCGAGCGCGAACGACCCTACGCAGGACGCGCCACCCTGACGACACACCGCTGCGCAAAAACCGCGGCGTTTTGCGAGAGATTTCACCCTCGGCCGCGGTCGTGGTACGTGTCGTTCTCGTGACGAACCCACCGTTCAGGCGTCGACGGGATGCGTTGAAGGAGCTCGTCGCGGTGGCGCGCCAGGGCTGGCTCATCCCCCAGCCGGGCCGCTCGCTGCGGGAGGACGAGGCGTCTGAGCACCTCGTGGTGTTCGTGCACGGGTACTTCGCGTCGGCGGGGGTGTTTCGCCCGATGGCCGAACGCCTCGCCGCGCGGGGCGCGGGGGCCCGTCAGCTCCATTTCACGTACCTCCCCGCGGGCAGCGTCGCGAGCCACGCCGAGCGCCTCGTCGAGCGCATCGACCGCGCGCACCCGGAGGGTCCGGTGTGCATCGTGGCCCACTCGCTCGGGGGGCTCATCGCCCGCTACGGCGCGCAGGTGCTCGGGCAGCGGCTCGACGCGCTCGTGACGCTCGGCACGCCCCACCGCGGCACCGACCTCGCGCGCCCGTGGCCCATGCGCCTGACGCGCGAGCTGTCCCCCGGCAGCCCGCTGTTGAAGACGCTCGACGACACGCGCGGTCGTCTGGACGGCACGCGGCTCACGTCCATCGTGGCGGTGCAAGACGCGCTGGTGTCCAACCGCAGCGCGACGCTCGACCGCTCGCGCGTGGTGTACATCGACGGCGTCGGTCACCACGGGATGCTCTACCACCCCGACGCGATCGAGGCGGTGGCCGAGGGCATCCGGCTCGACGCGCGCGCCCCCGGCGAGCGCGAGAGCTGTGAGGTGCTGGTGGAGTCGGGCGAGCACCCGCGCGGTGTGGTGGGGCGACGCGCGGCGGGATGAGCGCGGCGGCCACGCTCGCGGGCTTCCTCGCGGGGCGCCGGGTGGTGGCGCTGACGGGGGCGGGTGTGAGCACCGACTCGGGCATCCCCGACTACCGCGGCCCCGACGGGGTGCAGCGGCGACGGGCGCCGGTGCAGTACCAGGAGTTCATGAAGAGCGAGGCGCGGCGGCGGCGCTACTGGGCGCGGAGCGTGGCCGGGTGGGAGCGCTTCGCGTCAGCCGCGCCCAACGTCGCGCACCAGCGCATCGCGGCGCTGGAGTCGGCGGGCTCGCTCGTGGGCGTCATCACGCAGAACGTCGACCGCCTCCACCACGCCGCCGGGAGCCGCCGCGTGGTGGAGCTGCACGGCGCCCTCGCGCGCGTCCGCTGCATGACGTGCGGGGGATTCGAAGCGCGCGAGGCGCTGCAGGGGAGGCTCCTCGCGCTCAACCCGTGGCTGGCGGAGCTGACGGCGGCGCCGGCGCCCGACGGCGACGCGGAGCTGGAGGCAGAGGCCGAGGCGCGGGTGGTGGTGGCGCCGTGTGAAGCGTGCGGGGGCGTGCTCAAGCCCGACGTGGTGTTCTTCGGGGAGAACGTCCCGAAGCACGTGGTGGAGGCCGCGTGGGGGATGTTTGATGAGGCGGATGCGCTGGTGGTGCTGGGGTCGTCGCTGACGGTGTTCTCGGGGTACCGCTTCGTGCTGCGCGCGAGCGAGCGGGCGGTGCCGGTGGCGATCGTGAACCGCGGCGTCACGCGCGGCGACGCGCTCGCGGCGCTGAAGCTCGACGCGGGGGTGGCCGAGGCGCTGGGGGCGTGAGGGAGCGTGGGCTCTGTGGGATCCGGAGTGGCGCTTCG